>NZ_BAACAN010000008.1:0-177631 GCF_054687055.1 Segatella asaccharophila
TTCTGAAAAGGAGACTTCTTGCTTCTGATTCGCCATATCTAAAGGATTAAAGGATTTATACTGTGGCAAAGATACAAAAAATCCCTTTTCATTCCCTTTGGCGAAAGACAATCATGTACGTTTCATAAAACTTAAATTTTAAAAGATTATTATTTATAGTCAGCTGCCCAATCATAAAATTCGCCACCTGAATCAGGGTCAGCCGGTCCAGGGGAACATTGGAATTGGGAATGATACTTATCAAGGAAGGCTTTGACCGAAGGCCGGTTATAAGTTTGCTCATCTACACTAAAAAATGGATTCCATGTCCAGCCCGAAGGCATTTTCATTTCATAAAAAGTTAATTTACAGTTTTTAATATCCTGAAGAGCAAGGACTTGGACATAACTCATTGTCGAAAGATTTAAATCTTCCAATAACGGCAAATGTTCCAAATCTATTCCACCCAGATGATCAGCAGTTTTGGGTATAGAGAGAGACGTCAGTTTGGGACAACGAACCAAGGTTATCTGGCTTGGATCATCAATGTCGCATTCTTCCATCATGCCCCTTGTCCCCATTAAAGTACAATGGCTTAAATCAGCACTCTCTATAGAATCATTACTAGTAATGCTGAAGTAACATAACCGAGTAGAAGCCGATAAGTTTAACAAATTTGTGCTGACTTTAGAAATGAGAAACTGGTTCATAAACAGATTTGTTGCAATATAAGGCAATACACATTGATCATGGGCATCAATGACTATAGTACCACCCCTGTATCCAGGATTCATAATGATATATTCCACGCCTTCCACCGATTTGATCTCGTTGGTGGAACTTGTTGAAGGAATATACTTTTTAGATAAAACAATATTCGCATTCGCTTCTGTCAATTTCACTAATCGTTTGCTGATATCGATCTGATCCCCCGTAAAGACAGAAGGAAAGACCTCTTTCAGATAGGCTCTTGTAGCTTCATCCGGGACATCCCTCAGCGTAGTGTAAGGTTTCAGTGTACCAGCCGCATTCTGCATCTCCATATCCAAGCCTTTTACCTGGGCAAAATAAGTAGGAATTTCCACACAGTTGTATTGTGCACTATGAGGCAGAATTAATTTAGTCAAATGGTGTAGAACGGTCACCGTTTCATCACCGTTCTCAGCGGTCTGAATATTCACCAGACCGGGATATTCGTAAATATCGTTATTTGACAGGTTAACACTTTTGATCTGCTCAGGCAACAGGGAAAAGTCGAATCTGGGACCATAGCCATTATGAGAAAGATCAACCGATGTCAGATGAGGCAGAACAGACAGTCCCTTCAGTTCCAGTGTATCCAGTTTTGTACCAGAAAGATCAAGCTCAGTTGTCGTATCTGCCTTAGTATCCAGCAAGAGACGTCCCTGGTCATCAAACTGAAATCCCTTCTGAGTTAAAATAGTTTTTAAGGCATCGTTCGTCAACGCCGTTTTGCTGTAAGAAGGGCCGTCATTATCACTACAGGCGGCAGTAAATAACAAGATGACTGCCATAGTCATCAACATCCATTTGTTTTTTTTCATTTCCTTTACTTTAAATTATATATTCATTCACAAAACACAAAGTTAAAATAAATCTGATCATTTAACAACATATATAGACTATTTAGCGACTAAATCATAACAAATGAGGATAACAAATGACGATTTCTGACTGAATGAGGATCATCTGCGCTCATTCTTTTTCATCATTTTTCACAGAGCACCTACACCTACTTTTTTATATGCTTTAAAAAGGAACCTTCTTCATCCGTGATCCCATTGATGAGAAAACTCTAATTTTACTTCAAGACATTCTAATTGACTTCCAGAAGCTCTAATTATATTTAACTCTATCTTTGTGGCTTAAAAAAAAATTCACGATGAATCATTGTAAATTGAATATTTTATCCATCCTCTGCATAATGAGCATTCCTTATCAAATAGCAGCTAGGAATAAAATAACAGAAGAGCAGCCAATCACTGTTACCCTGAATCAAGCCGAAGAATTCATGCTTAAGCATTATCCGCTACTGCGTTCTAAAGATTATGACATTCTGGCCAGGGAAGCTCAGCTTACACAGAACAAATTATATGACAATCCAGCTATTAACACCACCTACAATGTGTATAATCCAGATGGCAAGCGGTATTTCGACTGGAGCCACAACGGAGAAATCCAATTGCAAGTAGAGCAGTCCATCCCCATCGGAGGACAACATCAGGAAAAGGTAAGAGAATCTGAAGCAATGGTCGAATCATCTAAATATACCAGGAAAGACACAGAACGGCAACTCCTCGAGCAATTGGATTCCAGATTAGTTGAACTCTTTTATTTACAAAAGGAAAATCACGTCTATGAGAAAGAAAATCAGTCGCTTGAAAAGATTCTCAAAGCCTATCATGAACAGGTAGAAAAAGGTAATATCCCCGCTATAGAGGCTCAGCGGATTGAGAGCCTGCACTTCCAGCTCCTCAAAGAACAGCAGGAACTCATTACTTCAGAAAAGGACCTTCAGAAGAACATACAGTTGTTAACCGGTCTGCCGGAAGATAAAGACATCGTACCGGTCATCAATGAACAGAAAATTATCTATTCTCTATCAGACTTATCCAATTTAAGGGAACTTCTTTCACTGGCTCAGTCAAGACCAGACGTTGTTGCCCAAGGCCTTGGTATCCAAGCCAGCGAGCATGAAGTTAAACTCCAGAAGGCCAATGCCCTGCCTCAGGTCTCCTTACAAGGAGGATATGATGAAAATGGTTTCGCCATAGGAGTAGGTGTCAGCATACCGATCTTTAATCACAATCAAGGAAACATCAGAGCTGCAGAAATCCAGACACAGCAGGCAATGCTGCAACAAGAGATGAATAAGCAACAGATGGAAGCCGACATCCGACAAGACTACAACCAACTCTTCCTCGATAAGAAGATTGTGGACGAAGCCGATCAGAATTTCAGTAACAGTATTGACGGAATGATTAACCAGGCCGAAATACAATACATGAAACGAAATATTTCCCTCCTCGAATTTTTGGATATGTATACTTCCTATAAAGATTCCTATATCGCCATCATCGAGGCAAAGAATCAACTCCTTCAATCGGCAATCCAGTTGAATGTCCATGTAGGAAGGGATGTCATTAAATTGAATTATTGAAATCAAGATATTAAACAATGAGATATACTAAAGAATACTTCCTGCTGGTCATGACCATGACACTATTAGCAGCATGTGGTAATCACGGTAAAAAGAATTCAGGCACGGCAACGTCAGCCCCGGCAGACAGTTTGAAAGACATATTGGAATCTGCGCCGGTAACTCAAGAATTCATGTATGATGAAGTGGTTTTGAATGGAAATATCGCTTGCGATGAAAGTCGTCTGGGCAAAGTCTTCATTCCGTGCAGTGGAAGAATATCAGGTATTCAAGTGGAAAAGGGTGACGAAGTACGTAAAGGGCAATATCTGGCGACCGTCCACTCCTCGGATGCTGCTGACTACATCAAAGAGATGAGTGAAGCTGCTGCCGATATTCATATTGCCTCACGGGAACTCAGGATGAAAAGAGATATGCTGAAAAGTGGAATGGCTTCAGAAAAAGATGTCGTTGAGGCACGGGAGAAACTGTTCATATCCGAGGCAGAAAGGAACCGTCTGCGGACTATCGCCGGTATCAATGGGTTTGCATCCAGATCTAATGCTGTCCTGCGCTCACCCGTCACCGGATATGTCATCACAAAAAATGTATATAATGATTCTTATATAGACAACAGCGACAATGAAGATCCAGCCTTTGAGATAGCTGATCTGTCGGATGTGTGGGTGATAGGAGATGTCTACGAGAGTGATATTGCCAAAATCCATACTGGAGAACATGTATATGTCACCACTATGGCTTATTCTGATCTCTCTCTCCCAGGAATCATTGACAAGATCTACAGTATCATTGACAGCGCAAGCAAGACTATGAAAGTCAGAGTCAAGCTCCATAATCCGAAGGGAGAACTCAAACCAGGCATGTTTGCCAATATTCACGTCATGCTCCCCACGCAAGGTAAACGGGTGACTTGCGTTCCCGCCTCGGCCGTCATTTTCGAAAATGGCAACAACTACGTCATCGTCAATGAAGGAAAAGGCAGATACCATAAACAACAGATCCAGATCATCCATAATACCGAAGACAAGGACTTCATTTCGGGAGGAGTCCACCCCGGACAGAAAGTCGTTGTCAAAAATGCACTACTCGTCTTTAATGCCCTAAGCAATGAATAAGTTTATCGATTCCATCATCTCCTTTTCCCTCAAACGGAAATACCTGATCATATTCCTCACTTTGGTCACCATCGTCCTCGGATGCATCAGTTTTTCGAAGACTCCTGTTGATGCTTTCCCGGATGTGACGAACACCAAAGTGACGATCATCACCCAATGGCCTGGAAGGAGCGCAGAAGAGATAGAAAAGTTTGTAACCATTCCTATCGAAATTGCCATGAACTCCGTTCAGAAGAAGACAGACATCAGAAGTACAACACTCTTCGGACTATCGGTCGTCACCGTAGTATTCGATGATCATGTAAATGATGAATTTGCCCGTCAGCAAGTATATAATATGCTGGCCGACGCTGACCTCCCCGAAGGAGTAAAACCTGACGTTGAGCCCCTTCAAGGGCCAACAGGAGAAATATACCGCTATACGCTTAAAAGCAATAAACGAAGTGTAAGAAGCCTGAAGACCCTTCAGGACTGGGTCATCGACAGGAAACTCCGTTCCGTTCCAGGTGTCGCCGATATTGTCAGTTTTGGCGGTGAGGTGAAAACCTTCGAGGTCAGTGTCAATCCCGACCAACTTGCCACTTACGGCATCAGTTCCCTCGAACTCTATCAGGCCATCGCCAACAGTAATGTCAATGTAGGAGGAGATGTCATTGAGAAAAATTCACAAGCCTATGTTGTTAGGGGGCTGGGACTGCTCAATAATGTAGATGAGATCGGAAATATTGTTGTCAAAAACATTAACAACACCCCTATTCTGGTTAAAAACTTAGCCCATGTCCATGAGTCCTGCGAGCCACGGCTCGGACAGGTGGGACGGAATAATGAGAATGATGATGTTGAAGGTATCGTCATCATGCGCAAAGGTGAAAACCCAGAGAAGGTCATTGCCTCGCTGAAGGAGAAACTCAAGGAGATTCAAACTGAAGACCTGCCGAAAGATGTCAAGATAAAACCCTTCTATGACCGGCAGGACCTTGTGAACTTAGCCGTCCACACCGTATTCCATAATGTCCTTGAAGGTATTCTACTAGTCACACTGGTCGTCTTTCTCTTCATGAAAGACTGGAGGACCACAGTTATTGTAGCCTCTGTCATCCCTCTGGCACTGCTTTTTGCCTTTATCTGTCTGCATCTTAATGGGATGAGTGCCAATCTTCTCTCCATGGGCGCCATTGACTTCGGTATTATCATTGACGGTGCCGTGGTGATGGTAGAAGCCCTTTACGTTACCCTAAGTGAGAGAGCCCGGCATGTAGGGATGGCAGCTTTCAACAAACTCAGCAAGGATGGTATGATCCGCGTTACGGCCAGGAGCAAAGCCAAATCGGTGTTCTTCTCCAAATTGATTATCATTACCGCCCTGCTCCCTATTTTCTCCTTCCAGAAAGTAGAAGGAAAGATGTTCTCTCCCCTCGCCTATACGCTCGGTTTTGCCCTGCTGGGAGCCCTTATCTTCACGCTTACTCTCGTACCGGTCCTTTCCTCCCTTTTCCTGAAGAAGAATGTGAAAGAAAAGAAAAACCGGTTTCTTGATTTCATCTATAAATACTTTGACCGATTCTTTTCCTTGTGTCATAAAAACCCGAAAAAGACCATCCTCATCGCCTTCATAACGATGATCTGCGGACTTTCCTGCTATGGATTACTAGGATCGGAATTCTTGCCGACAATGGATGAAGGTTCTATCTACATCCGGGCTACACTACCACAAAGTGTCTCACTGGACGAAGCCGTAAAATTAGCCAATCAATTCCGTACTAAAATAAGAACCTTCCCAGAAGTCAAGGAAGTCTTGTCGCAGACTGGACGGCCAAATGATGGAACAGATGCGACGGGGTTTTACAATATTGAACTCTTTGTGAAAATATATCCGGAGAACAAATGGAAAACAGGCCGCAACAAGGACCAGCTCATCAAGGCCATCAACAAGAGCCTGGATGACTATCCCGGTATCGACTTCAACTTCTCCCAGCCTATCAGCGATAATGTTGAAGAAGCTGTAAGCGGGGTCAAGGGAGCTATCGTCGCGAAGATCTATGGACCAGACCTCTATGAAGGCGAGCACATCGCTGATCAAATCTATAAGGTGATGAAGCCAATCAGGGGAATAGCTGATCTAGGAGTAATACGCAATATAGGACAACCAGAATTGCAGATTAATATCAATGAGGCCCGGCTGGCCCGATATGGCGTCAACAAACAGGATGTGCAAAGCACCATAGAGATGGCTATCGGCGGAAAAGCCGCCACGCAGGTCTATGAGAACGAGAAGAAATTCAACCTCGTAGTAAGATACGCCAAGCCTTATCGGGACAATGAAGAAGAAATAGGAAAGATCAAGGTACCAGCCAGTGATGGAAGTATGATCCCGATCAGTGAACTCGCTGACATACGGATGATCACCGGCCCACTGATCATCTACCGTGAAAACCATTCACGTTATAGCGCCGTCAAATTCTCTGTCCGGGACCGTGATATGGGATCAGCCGTTGATGAAGCACGTGCAAAAGTGGCCAAGTTTGTAAAACTCCCCTCCGGATACAAGATCAGTTGGAACGGCGATTTTGAAAACCAGAAACGCGCCAGCAAGCGACTTGCCCAGGTAGTGCCCATCAGCATCATGCTTATCTTCGCTATTTTGTATGTCCTCTTCGGCAACAGCCGGGACGCTTCTTTGGTTTTGCTCAACGTGCCTTTTGCCGCCGTAGGAGGAATACTCATCTTACTGATAACCGGCTTCAATTTCTCCATATCAGCAGGTATCGGCTTTATCTGTCTCTTCGGAATCTGTATCCAGAACGGCGTAATCATGATCATGGACATCAAGCATTTCATCCGGCACGATAACCCCTTGCCCATTGCCGTAAGCAAAGGTATGCACTCCCGGATCCGCTCCGTGCTGATGACAGCCATGATGGCAACACTGGGACTAATGCCAGCAGCTCTGAGCCACGGCATCGGCAGTGAAAGCCAGCGGCCTCTAGCCGTTGTGATTATCGGAGGACTGATCGGCGCAACTATTTTCACCCTGTTCATTTTCCCTATCATTGTGGAGAAGGTCTACGGACATGCCGTATTCGATAAAAACGGTACGCTGAGACAGCGGAAACTATAAACAAAAAATGAAACCACCATTATCCAGATGGCCATATACAAGAATTCAGGGATGTCCGGTGCAGAAGTTCACCGGACAATCCCCTGAAGAGAGGAGACAGGATAACCAGAAGAAAGAAAAGAAAAATGATTTTAAGATAAATTAGAGATTTCTAATTACGGTGATGTGATTTTTTTCAATGAAAATAGTTAGTTTTGTAAAACATGGAACAAAGAGGTAATCATCAACCGTATAGCATCTGCATGGCAGAAGACGAAGCAAACATATCCGATTTCGTATCACGGGGACTTGCGGAATTCGGGTACCACGTGGAAGTTTTCGACAATGGCGAAAAAGCCTGGGAAGCCTTGGAGGGAGGAGAAAAGAATCATCAAGAAACCGAGAACAAGGCATCTTATGATCTCTTGCTTTTGGATATCCGTATGCCACAACTCTCAGGACTAGAAATCTGCCAGCGCTTCCGGGCAAAATATGGTTATGCGACGCCGGTTATCATGCTCACGGCTCTCGGTACAACTGATGATATTGTCATGGGGCTGCACGTAGGAGCTGATGATTATCTCGTCAAGCCATTTAAGTTCATGGAGCTTCTTGCCAGAATAGAAGCATTACTGCGCAGGTCTACCTTCAATAATGACCATCAACTGTTCACCTATGCTAATCTGGCCATCGACCCGTCCACTCATAAAGCAATGAGAGGCAATATCTCCGTCGATCTGAGCACAAAGGAATACCGGCTACTGGAATATTTTATCCGCCATAACGAAGAAATACTCTCTCGCCGCGAACTCCTCAAGAATGTATGGGATAAAGATTTTGACACAAACACGAACATTGTAGAAGTTTATGTCAAATATGTGCGTAACAAAATCGACGATCCCTTTAAGCATAAACTGATCCATACGATTGTAGGCATCGGGTATATTATGAAAGAATAATCCTCATCCATCATGAATGCAAGCCGTAAAATATCCATCCTGTATTCCGGTATCACTATCGGTCTGGTTCTGATTGCGGGGTTTGTCTTCTATATCATCTCTTCTCACTACACGGAGAACCTTTATTTCAAGTATATGAATGAAAAGGCGCATGCCGTGGCTGACGAAAAGTTTTCAAAAGATGAACTTGACCCGATCAAATACCAGAATGTAGTAAGACGTCGGAAAAATTCTATTCCTACATCAAAAGAACTCTTCATCAACATCAAAAACCGAAGGAAAGCTAACCGGAAATTATCAAAATATCTGAAACCTGAACAACTGAGAGATCTATATCAGAATAAAGTCATCAACTTCTATCATGGGGACCAGGTAGGAACAGCTTTCATCTATTATGACAATGAGGGTACTTTTGCCGTTGTGGTACTCAGCCGCAACCCATACGGAAAAGAAATATCTCATACCATCAGATGGTACATTACTTTTCTGGTATTGATCTCAGCAGTGATTCTCTATCTTATCAGCCGGCTATATGCAACCAGGATGGTAGACCGGATAGATAAGAACTACCGGATCGAAAAGATGTTTGTCAACAATGCTTCTCATGAAATCAATAATCCCCTGACGGCTATCCAGGGAGAATGTGAAATAGCTCTCATGCGACAACGATCGACCGAAGAATATCGTAATTCCCTGCAGCGTATCTCTTGGGAAACCAACCGGATCATCAAAATCATGCAGCAACTATTGCAATTTTCCCATGCCAATTCTAAAAAAATAAATTCAGAATATCTCAACACCGTAGACATTGAAGCCTGCCTCCAACAGTTCCGAGATGAAAGAACGGATATTATTATAAAAAACAATTTCAAGATACGGATTGATGAGGGCCTCCTGTCCATTGCCCTGCATAATCTCATTAACAATGCCCATAAATATTCTGGAGACAAAAAAGTTTTTATCACCGTCAACAAGGGTAACATAATGATCAAAGACCAAGGCATCGGCATATCAGAAGCTGACTTAAAACATATTTTTGAGCCTTTCTATCGTGCTGCAAACACCCGGGGCATCAGTGGTCATGGCATTGGTCTGGCACTGGCTAAACAGATTCTCGAGAAATATGGAGCTCATATCAAGGTAGTATCACAGGAAAATAAAGGTACGACCTTTACGGTTAACTTCCAGAAAATCTTATAAACAGAACCCAGCCGTACCTTAATGTCCTGGCCAAACCTTCTCCCTGTGACTACTGTATGATTTCAGAATCAGAATGATCATCCGGAATGCTCTGCCCTTCATCGTGAGAGACATTGGTTATCTGCTGATATTTGGGTGAAGGACCATATTGATTTTCTTCCGGCTGAGAATCCATGCAACACCACACTACAAGCATCACAGCCGTCACTATGGTTACAATACCGACAAGTATGGTAAGCACATATAGTTGGGCAACGGCAAAAATACTACAAAGTGCGGCAGGGATAATTACCCATAAATAATTCCATCCGCTCTTTCCCATATCATGCAGCCGACGCCAAAATACCGAAAGGCATGGAAGAAGCAGGACCAAAGTGACAATAATCGTCAGAATACCTTCACCAGTATCAGAAATACCTAAGCCTAATAACTCGTCAAGTATTGATGCCAGAAAAACTACAATGAAATCAAACAACTGAAACCACCAATATTCTGAACGGCGGGCACGCCCTGTAAAAGTTGCATACTTGCCAAAGACATTTTTGACAGCCTGGCCAAAGGAAATCCTTGGCAGAATTTTAAATTGATTACTTTCATCCATAATAAATTTATTTTATATTCATAATTCTTTACTAGAACTGTTGACAGGCAGTCAAGAAATCATTTCTATTCAGGAAAAGGGCCATATCTGTTGTCTTCTGACTGGGAATCCAAACAACAGAAAAGCAGGAGAACCACCATCGCTATAAGTCCTAAAATACCAAACATGATACTTCCTGTCGTGGAGAACGAAGACAGGACAGTGCTCAAGCTCAGAGGAATAAGAACCATAAGACAATACCATCCGCTCCTCCCCGTGTCATGAAGCCGACGCCAGAACACTGCCAGACCAGGAAGCAGCAATCCGACAAAGAGGATAAGAGTCAGGATGCGGATAGAACCTTTATACTGGAACCCGAACTTTCTATAAACAAAATCCAGAACAAGGTCATCCACAAGTGAAGCAATAAAAAACACAATCACTTCGAACAATTCAAACCACCAGAACTCTGAACGAGGGGCACGCCCCTTAAAAGTGGCATAATGATGAAACACGCTCTTGAGCGACTGCCGGAATTGTTGTAGAAGTTGTGCCTGTAAAGAATGGTCCTCTTTCATCTTATTCTATTCAGATTCTATACTTTTGCCTTTCACGATCAGGTAACCGTACAGCTTCTCAAATACCTCAGAAGCCCCCCAGTCCCTCTCGGTTCTCTACAAAATTAAGCAATCTAAACGAGATCTGCAAGCGATCAAACCTAAAATAATAATTATTTTTATGGATAACGAAAATTAATAGGCATGTTTATCATGAACGAATACAGACTTGACTGTCAGAAAGATAATATAGATGTCCAGCCAAAAGCTCCAGTGCTCCATGTACCAGATGTCCTGTTTGACACGCTTCTTCATGGCATCCAGTTCCTTTGTTTCCCCACGGAACCCGGTAACCTGAGCCCAGCCGGTAATACCCGGTTTGACAAAATGACGGACCATATATTTTCTTATCAAACTGGAATAGAGTTTTGTGTGTACGAGCATGTGTGGCCGCGGGCCGACGACACTCATATCCCCTTTCAGGACATTAATAAACTGAGGAAGTTCATCTATATCCGTCTTCCTCATAAAATCACCGAAGACAAACTTACGTGGATCATTTTTTGTAGCCTGGAGCTCGTCTGCCTCAGCATTAACACGCATGGAGCGAAATTTCAATATTGTGAATTCCCTCCCGTTAATACCTGTACGGCGCTGCTTGAAAAATACCGGTCCCGGACTTGATATTTTGATGATCAGAGCAATAATGGGGTAAAACGGAAGTGTGACAGCAAGGGCTATCAACGAAAAGACAATGTCAAAAGTCCGTTTGACGAAACGGTTTGCAGGCAGAGACAAAGGCATATTATAAGTGGAAAAGACCAGCATCTCATCACCCAGCATCTCCGGCCTGAGGTTCAAGTCAAAACCTTCCGCCAGCAATGGAACATAGAAAAAACGAATGAAATGATCATCACAATATTGTGCTACACGGGTAATCTCATCACCACAGGAACGAGGAAGACTACAATAGATTTCATCAGCAATGGCCTGCTCTTCCGGACAAGATTCCAGTTTTTTATCCAGCATCTCATAGGTGCCCAAATAAGAAAGTTGATTCAAACTTGAATACTTCTTATTATCTTCAGGGGCATAGTATCCACCGAAACGGTAGCCCGTAGAAGGATCACCTATCAGTCTGCTGAAGATAATATCCAAGGCTGGATCCGTACCAACAAAGATGACAGAGCGTGTATTCCGGCCCTTCTTGCGTAAACGATTGAGAAAGCTACGCTCAACAGACCTTAATGCAAGCAAAGCCAACCAATAAGTCCCGCAGATCATGGCCAATATGATTCCCCCGTCATAGCCTTCAAAATGAAGTAAGCGAATCATCAAATAGGTGACAATAAAAACCGTTATGACCAATTCTGTTACACGACGAAGGATTTTCCTGGTTGTAATAATTCTTCGGTGAATGATGGAAGAATAGCCATACTGCGCAATCATCTGTCCCACAAGGGCTGAAACATAAAACAACTGCCGGTCTGGAAGACTCCATGAATTATTAGGGAATATAAGAAAGAGATAGACGGCTGTAATGATATAAAAAAGGACAATATCTCCTATCAGAACTGTCCATTTTATAAGTCCGCTTGATTCAGTCAGAATCTTTTTCATTATGTATTGTTTTTCTTATTTAACCAACTTACTCTTGCAAATTTAAATTATTTTATTGAATTTTACAAACCTATTAAGCATATTTAAAGATTATCTTTCGAATTTCATCATGAATAATCTCTTTATCCTAAAGAACAAGCGGCTCTCTCACCCAAATGTTCTCGGTCAACAGTTGAAGTTAAAAGAATTTAACAAGGATACCTGTTCAGTAATCTGAAAAGATTTCGTATATTTGCAAATAAGATCTCTTCCGACACTGGAACAAAAGTACACACCTGGGATCATTTCTACTGGCATCATACTTTGATACAATTCACAAAAAATAAATTGAAAGTAAAGCTCGCAAGACTAAAAGCCCTTATCCTTCCGGCGGTTTTTCTAATCACGGCGCCGGTTCAAGCGCAAAGTATTAACTATAAGATCGAAGCAGACGGTGGCCTCGCCGATGGGAAAACGCCCTTATGGCTGAATGCCAACCGATATGGATTATCTTCATTGAAAACCTGTAACGGGTATCTGCGTACAGCAGTTTTCAAAACGATGAAAGGGTATCCTGACGAAGAAGTCAAACACACGGAACCAGACCTTCATGAACATACACAACGTAAATGGGACTGGGGGACAGGACTTGATGTGGTATTACCCTGCCATTATACTTCTGATTTTATCATCCAACAGGCATATATTGAAGGACGCTGGTTACATGGGATCATGACTATCGGGGCAAAGGAATTTCCGGAAGAGCAGAAGAACGAACAACTTTCGAGTGGTTCCCAGACTTTAGGCATCAATGCCCGTCCTGTGCCTCAGATACGGCTGGAGTTGCCTGACTATATCAAAGTGTTCAAATGGCTGGGATTCAAGGGACACCTGTCTTTCGGGTGGATGACGGACAGCCATTGGCAAGAACGATTTGCGGATCCAGATTCCAAATGGGCCAAAGACATGCTACTTCACACCAAATCAGGCTTTCTGCGGTTTGGGAGACCTGATGGACATTTTACTGTCGAAGCCGGAATGGAGATGGCCTGTCAGTTTGGAGGGATCACCTATAACCACGGGAAGGCTATCAAGCGCGGATCAGGACTGAAAGACTACTGGCAGGCCTTTGTGCCAGGGGGCGAGGGTGACATTGGAGAAGGTCCCTATGCCAATGTAGAAGGAAACGGAGTCGGCTCCCTGATGTGCCGGTTCAATCTGAACGAACCTGACTGGAAGGCTGCATGCTATATTGATCACTTCTTCGATGACCATTCTCAGTTGTTTTTCCTGGACTTTGACGGTTATGGCGACACTTCAACAGATTATCGCACTCACAAATATACCCATTATATTTTCTATACCCCACGTGATGCCTTGATAGGAAGTGAGATCACCCTGAAGAAAGGGACATGGCTCAAAGATATAGTCTTCGAATATATCCATACGACCGACCAGAGCGGGGCAGTCTATCATGATAGTGAGCCAGGCCTGGCAGCCCATGTGGCAGGACGGGATGATTATTATAACCATTACTTCTACCCCGGCTGGCAGCATTGGGGACAAGCCATGGGGAACCCGCTCTATCGCTCTCCCATCTATAATACGGACCGGCACATTGATTTCAAGGATACCCGCTTCATAGCCTGGCATCTGGGAGTTTCGGGTAGTCCTCTTCCTGTTTTGGACTACAGGATTCTGGCTACTATCCAGAAAGGATGGGGCACATACGATAATCCATACGTTCCGATAGAAAGGAATTTCAGTATGATGATAGAAGCATCCTATCGGTTTAGGCAGGGTTGGATGCTGAAAGGGGCTTTCGGGCTGGACCATGGAAGGCTGCTGGGAAACAATACAGGATTCAGGCTTACTCTCTTAAAAAGAGGTATATTCAGATTTTAAGAAATGAGCATGCACAAGACGTCTTTAGAAATAACTTCCGGAATCATCCTCATGACGGTCTTCCTGTTATCAGCATGTGGGGACATCAGCCCTACGGATAACCGGAACATTGATGGCTACTGGTTATTGGTCAATATCGATTCCATTTCCAACGGCCATACCGAAAATGTGTCCCAGGAGAAACGGTTCTGGGCAATAGAGGGTAAACTCTTCCAGACCGGCGGACTGACTCTGATGACCGAAAAACGGGGGGATACGCTCCGGCTCTATCGGCCTGCCGCTGACTCGGCATCAGTAAATTCTAAAAATCCATCGATAGACCCTTATCGCAAATACGGCCTCAATTCCTTTGACGAACACTTCATCATTGAACAACTTACCCACGAGCATCTTACCGTGAGAGATTCCCTGCTCAGGATCCAGTTCAGGCGCTATTGAACTCCATCCCGGAATTCGGAAAAGCATCTCCCCCGGATCAGGCCTCTTTCATTATCTGAAAGTATTGCCATATCCGAAAAAATGATTATCTTTGCAAATAGTGATTTTAAAATACTAATTCAGAAAGAATGGAACTCACTGAACGATTTATCAATTACACGAAGTATGACACGCAGTCGAGTGAAGACTCTGACAGTGTCCCGAGTACGGCGAAACAACTGGAGTTCGCCAAGTATCTGACCAAAGAACTGGAGGACGAAAACTTCAGTGATGTAGAGATGGATGACATGGGTTATATCTATGCCACACTGAAAGGAAATGTAAAAATAAAAACGCCAACCATCGGATTCATCTCCCATTATGACACTAGTACGGATGCCTGTGGGAAGAATATCAAGGCACGTGTGGTCAGGAACTACCAGGGTGGTGATATAGAACTGTCTCCCGGTATCATCTCCTCTCCCCAAAAATTCCCGGAACTCCTGGCACATAAAGGTGAAGACTTGATCGTAAGTGACGGCACAACTCTTTTGGGAGCTGATGACAAGGCAGGAGTAGCCGAAATCGTACAGGCAATGTGCTATCTGCGCGACCACCCGGAAATCGACCATGGGGATATTCGCATCGCCTTCAATCCAGACGAAGAAATAGGAATGGGCGCCCGCCATTTTGATGTTAAAAAGTTCGGCTGTGACTGGGCTTATACTATGGATGGCGGCGATCTAGGCGACCTGGAGTATGAAAACTTTAATGCCGCCGCAGCAAGGGTACATATCAAGGGAGTAAGTGTCCATACCGGATACGCAAAGGGCAAGATGATCAATGCTAATCGACTGGCCTGCGAATTCAATGCGATGATCCCTGAAAATGAAGTACCGGAAACTACGGAAGGTTATCAGGGCTTCTACCATCTGCTCAGCATGAAAAGCCGGACAGAAGAAGCCACACTTAATTACCTGATCCGCGATCACGATACACAGAAATTCAAAGACCGCAAGAATTTTATTCTCAACTGTGCCAAGAAGCTAAATCAAAAATATGGTACAGGGACTTGCATCATAGACATGAAGGACCAGTACTATAATATGAAGGAGAAGATCAACACCAATATGCATGTGATCGAAATCGTTCTCCGCGCCATGCAACAAGTCGGCATTCCGCCAAAAGTAGAAGCTGTCCGTGGTGGCACTGATGGAGCGCAACTCAGTTTCCGTGGACTGCCTTGCCCCAACATCTTCGCAGGCAGTGTGGAAATGCACGGCAATCATGAATTTGTCAGTGTCCAGGTCATGGAAAAGGCCGTACAGACCATTATCAAGATCTGTGAGATTGCTGCAAAATATAATGAATGAGCACCTCTGGATAAGGAACCAACTTCTGGTTCCTTATCCGGTCTGTTTATATCCATTCAAACAAAGGAGCTCTTTAAAATCCTGATCTTTAAAAAATAATAAGCTATCTATTTCCTATATAGTGTTCATCTCTATCATCCTCACTCATAGAAAGAGGCCCTAAATCCCATTTGCTCATGGCAGAACTTCCGGATCTGATCAAAGACCTTGCCCTCATTCTTATCATAGCAGGTGTAGTCACCCTGCTGTTCAAGAAACTCAAGCAACCACTGGTGCTAGGATATTTAGTCGCCGGTTTCCTGGTCTCTCCCCACATGCCTTACACCATATCCATTATGGATAAATCATCCATTCAGACATGGGCAGACATTGGAGTAATTTTCTTGCTTTTTTCCTTAGGCCTGGACTTTTCTTTCAAGAAGATCATCAAGATGGGAATTGCACCCGTCATCGCCACCTGTACGATCATTTTTTGCATGATGACACTGGGAGTTCTCGTTGGGCATGCCTTCGGATGGAGAAAGATGGACTGCATCTTCCTTGGGGGAATGCTAGCCATCGCCTCCACGACGATCATCTACAAAGCCTTCAATGACCTGGATCTAATACAACAGAATTTTGCCGGACTCGTCATGAGTGTCCTCATCCTGGAAGATATTCTGGCAATTGTCATGATGGTCATGCTGTCAACCATTGCCAGAGGGAACAACCCGGATGGAGGCCAACTGATAGAAAGTATTCTGCGGATTGCATTCTTTCTCATTCTATGGTTTATCGTAGGACTGTCTGTCATTCCCCTCTTCCTGCGCTATACACGCCAACTCATGAATGACGAAACGCTTGTTATCGTATCCCTGGGGTTGTGTTTTCTTATGGCTGTCATTTCGTCAAAAGTGGGATTCAGTCCTGCTTTCGGAGCATTTGTCATGGGAAGCATCCTTGCTGAAACCATCGAAGCGGAAAAAATCACCCGACTGGTGGCACCGGTAAAAAATCTCTTTGGAGCAGTATTCTTCGTCTCTGTAGGGATGCTCGTTGACCCTAAAATCATTGCCGGATATGCCATCCCTATTCTGATTCTGGTCATTACCGTGATCGGTGGTGAGGCAATTTTCGGAACAGCAGGTTTTTTGCTGAGTGGACAACCGTTGAAAACAGCTATGAAATGCAGTTTCTCAATGACTCAGATCGGTGAGTTTGCTTTCATCATCGCATCCTTAGGGCTATCTCTGCATGTCATCAGTAATTTTCTCTACCCTGTTGTCGTTGCAGTAAGTATCATTACCACTTTTCTCACACCTTACATGATCCGATTCTCCAGTCCATGCTATCAATACCTGGAGCACCATCTTCCCAAGCGATGGATCAGAAGGCTGAACCACATCACTCTCAGCATCCATTCTACTTCCAAAGCAGAAAGAAATAACTGGGGACGCCTTCTCCGGGCTTTGCTAAAAATCACGATAATATGCAGTATCCTCTGTGTAGCAGGCATATTCCTGATGTTTACCTTTATCCTACCCATATTCAGGCATATCTTTGGATTTCAGACGGGAAATATAGTTGGCGGCGTACTTACGGTACTACTGATTTCTCCTGCACTTCGAGCTATGGTTACCAAGAAAAACCACAGTGAGGAGGTAAAGGCACTATGGACGGAAAAGCGTATCAACCGCCTCCCTATTCTCTTCACCGTCCTGGTCAGGTACATTATTGCCTCCGGATTTGTTTTTTATATCTGTAATTATCTGACACGTTTCAATAACGCCTTGTTGATCACTTTCGCCCTGACGATCATCACCTTGATGATTGCCTCTAAAAAACTTAAAAAGGGAAGCATCAGACTGGAAAGGTTGTTCGTCCAGAATCTCCATAGCCGAGAGATCAGGGCACAGGTACAAGGAAAAAGAAGACCCCTCTATGAGGGCCATCTTCTGGACAGAGATATTCATATCAGCCTATTTGACATATCTGAAGATTCCGTATGGGGCGGCAAGTCTTTAAGGGAACTGCAACTACGAAAACGCTTTGGTATACAGGTGAGCAGTATTCTCAGAGGACATCAACGTATCAATATCCCTAATGGGCATAATTCCATCTACCCGGGCGATCGTCTGGAAGTGATCGGAAATGACAAACAACTGACACAATTGAATCAGGCTCTAAAAAATGAAAGAGTACCGGAAGATCCGGACATCGAAAACAGAGAGATGAAACTCCGGCAGTTTGTCGTAACGGATCAATGCCCTTTAATAGGGAAAAATCTGAAGGAAAGTGGCATCCGCGACCATTTCAACTGTATGGTCGTAGGCCTGGATGAAGGGCAAGAGAACCTGGAGATCATCAATCCGGAAAGAAAATTTCTGAAGGGGGATATTCTGTGGGTGGTCGGCGAAGAAGCCTCTCTGAATAAACTTATCGGTGACAACTGACACCCGGTCAAGACCGTTGGATAAACAAACACGAAGGTACAGGGCTCTTTCTTCAATGCTCCCTATCTATTCTCCTTGTCCACCCTTTCCGAATATGGAAGATCAACTACTGCCTGAGATAACTGGTTCAGTGTTTTTTTGATAATACTCCTCGGGCATCCCACATTCAGACGCATGAACCCTTCTCCTCCAGGGCCGAACATCTCACCATCGTTCAATGCCAGATGAGCCTTATCAACAAAGAGATCCAGCAATTGTTCATGGCTGAGTCCCAATCCACGACAGTTAAGCCATATCAGGAAACTTGCCTGAGGCCGTAAAGGACATATACCAGGGATATGTGCATCACAATACTCTTCGACAAACCGGATATTGTCCTCTACATAAGCCAGCATCTGCTTCCTCCACTCTTCACCATGGCGGAAGGCAGCTATGGTAGCTATAGGTGCAAAGATATGAGGCTCTGCCAGTTCATTGACATTCACCCAGTGACAGAACTTTCTGCGGATTTCCGGATTCGGAATAATAGCATGCGAGGTGATGATGCCGGCAATATTAAAAGTTTTCGTAGGAGCCTGAAAGGTGATGCTGTTAGCCGCAGCTTTCTCACTTACACTGGCAAAGGGGATATGCTTGTTTCCGAAAAGGGCCATGTCACAATGAATTTCATCACTCACCACCAGAAGATGGTGATCATAGCAGAAATCTGCCAGATGAATCAAGGTGTCCCGGTCCCAGCAGATCCCGGCAGGATTATGGGGATTACAAAGAACAAACAGTTTGCAACGCTTGTTATATACTTTCTGCAGATGGCTGAAATCCATACTGTAGGAACCATCCGGATTTCTCTTCAAGCCATTAAATACGACCTTACGACCGTTACCCTGTGGAACAAGTCGGAAAGGATGATACACAGGGGGCTGTATGATTACCTCATCACCCGGACGGGTAAACACATTCAAGACCATCCCCAGTCCTTTCACTATGCCAGGAATAAAACTAATCCAGTCCTTTTCCACCTTCCACTGATGGTGTGAAAAGATCCAATCCTGTATGGCAGGTTTATAGTCATCCGGTAACACGGTATAGCCGAATATCGGGTGAGCCAGACGCTTGCGCATGGCATCAATAATAGCAGGACAGACGGCAAAATTCATATCTGCTACCCACATCGGCAACAAATCTTTGCGCCCCCAGCGGGACTGCAAGGCTTCATGCATCACATCCCCACTTCCAAGACGGTCTATAACCTGGTCAAAATCATATCTCATCCTCATTCCCCTTCATAAACACCTAAGCACAAATCTTCACTTTTGAAAATCAATACCACTGAACAGCATTCGAATATCCACTACGCTTTTCATATTTCAAGGCATCTGTCAGTGTGGAAGCATTGCAGCGGAAAACAAAATTATAACTCGTATACGGAGCAAGCACCACATCACAACTCATATTAAAGCAGTGCAAATCACGCTGTAAAGATGCTGTGGTCATACTAATCTTATGATACTCAAAATCATATCCTGAAGAGAAATTAATATTCCATCCGTCACTGATCCGTATATTTCCGCTCACATTGAGAGTCTGGGTATACTTATATGGATAGCGCATGTGCTTGTAGTTGAATTTTCCGCTTGTGTTCTCCCGCATCGAGATACCATAGCCAAAGGTAAGAGACCAGGGCATGGAGAACTTCATATACCCGTTTTCATCCGTTTCGGCTTTTCCGCTCTTTTGAGCTCCATTCTTCCCCTTCTCCATATCCGGATCAATATTACTCTCTATATTAGTATCCGTTCCTTCGTCATCTCCCTGTGGGTTATTTTTCTTGTTTTTATTTTTACTCTCCTGGTCTTCATCACCATGATGAAAGAATTTCTTGATCTTATCAGGTGTCAGCGTATAGGAAATATTCTGGGACATCCCCTGGAAACGAGGGAAACGTCCTTTTCCAAACTCTGTATGATTACTGACATAGGGGTCTCCGTTCTGGTCCAGCTCATAGGCGTATGTAGAAAACATACCATTAAAATTAAAGGTATAATTTTTCCACCACTTCAATCGCATACGCACCGACAAGTCACTCCACCGGTGGTAGCTGGCTGCCGCATTGTAGGACATCGTCGCTCCCAGTTCATCAATCAGACTGATCTTCTTGAATCCGGTAGAATCCTTGTCACTTTTCACTTTCATCTCAAGGTTATTATCTATATCCCAGGTAACGTTTTCCGACCGGCCTTTTCCGGGCACGCTATAGAGACCATCACTATAGGGAGAATAAGACACCAGCGAGACATTACCGTCAGCATCAGTCTTCTGATACGAATCCCAATAGCCATAACGCCGGGCGCCGAAATCAGGGGAATAGCTGAAGGTTACCGTTGGAGTGAACACATGGCGGATAGCCTGGATCTTGTCACCGAAGATCTTCTTGTTGGGTACCCAGAAACCATACACCTTTGTACTCGCTCCTACACTGAAATTCCAGTTGTATATGTTATGCAGCCCATACGTCGTGTCGCAGACCTCCGTCTGACGGGCTTCATCCCAGGACCGCATGATTTTATTCGTATACATCCGGTCGGTAAAATTAAAACTCGGATTAATATTGATTGCATTGAACAGCGTAAAGCTTGCACTGATGGGAATCGTATGCTCCCACCCGTTTTTCCAGTCCTTTATCAGGTTCGAATGCAAGAACCTGTCTTCAGTGGTATTGATCGAATTACTGATCTGACCAGTATAGCTCATGGCAATCTTCTCATACCAACGTTCCTTTCCCACCAGATGTTTACGGCGGAAAGGATAGAAACGGGCCAGACTGATACTCAGATCGGGCAGGGTCATCGCCAGGGAAGAGTCTCGCATATTCTGAGACAGATTGGCGGTGGCACTCAGAGACAATCCGATGCTGGAGAAACCTGTGCTCCAACTCACGGAAGAGGTTCGAGTGCTCTGCGTATAACTTTGCGGATTATACAAACTGGTCAAGTTATTCTTCTCATAACTGGACGTAGCAAAGTTGACACTCGCAGAAAGAGAACTGAAAGGATTTGCTTTCGCATCCTGCCGGTGGCTCCACTGGATCTTGAAACTTTCCTGCTTTGCATAGTCCGGCATCCCCTTATCTCCCGTCTTGGTGTTCTGATAACTGAGATAAAAACTGCCGCTATAGCGGTAACGCTTACGGTAATTGGTAGCAGCACTCAATCCCCATGACCCTTCTGTATAGATTTCTCCCAGAAGTTTTAAATCCCAGTCATCATTAACTGCAAAATAGTATCCCCCATTACGCAGATAGAATCCACGGGCATTCTCATCACCATAACTAGGCATGATGAATCCGGAGGAATAATGCTTGGTAAAAGGAAAGAAACCATAAGGAATAGCAAAAGGTAAAGGTACATCTGCTACAACCAGATAAGCCGGGCCGAAAATCACATCCTTGCCCGGACGTACCTTCGCACGGGAAAGGGCTATATAAAAATCAGGATCCTGTTTATCACAAGTAGTATAACGGCCATGCTGAAGATAGATGATACCCGTAGAATCACGCTTGGAGAGTTTACCGGACAGATAGCCTTCATCCTGGTGAGTATAGACCTGGTCCACCAAAGCTTTCTTAGACTTATAGTTAAAAGCAATAGTATCCGTCTGGTATTCGTCCTGTCCTACCTTGAAAACAGGCTTTCCCTTCACTCCACCCTCAGCCGTGGAATCTTTTGTACCATGAGCTTGCATCAAATCATGATCCATATTCATTCTGATCCTATCGGAAGTCAGGTTATAATTCTCGTACTTCACATTGGAATTACCATATAAATAGGCCATTTTCCGGTTTGCATCATAAACGATGGAATCATCCGCCTGATAATTAATAGGGGCATCTATACCACCAGCCTTTTTCCGATTGATAGAATCCAGCCGGATCGAATCATCAATGATCTTATTGTGATGGTAAATAGCTAATTGCAGTGAATCCATTTTAGTCGTATCCGCAACGATATGGCCGGAAGAATCCCGCTTCACGGAATCCCGTAAAGCGACAGAATCAGCAGTTACTGATTTTTTCTTCCTTTTAAAAAAAGGCATATTGGGCACTGCCATCATATACATGAAGGCGCACAACAATAGAAATATAACTGACTTTCTTCTCATTGACAGAGTGCAAAGTTACTAAAAAGTTGCCAGTCATGAAATCGCATCCTGTTTTTTTTCCTCTCTGAACCAGATTTAACTTTTACCTTGTATATTTAACTTACTTCCCAAACAGGAAGATCCACGGGCACCTACTCAAACTGCTTTTCCCACGAGCGAAAACGCTCCAGCCCTTTTTCACCAAATTTCACCAGACTATGCTCCGCCTGTTCCCTGGTCTTTTCCCGTTCCGGATGTGTTTTCGAGTAGAACTTATCTGCATAGCAGATCACTTGCTCTTCAAGCGTCTCAGGAAGGAAATCCCGATGGGGTAATGGCAGATTCTGCCGGATAATCTCTTCTTTGGTCAATCCGGTACCGGTATGCCGCTCACAGACCCGTGCATGACGGGGGAAACCATCCTTACGTAACATCTGTGCACCAATATAACCATGGCAGATATACGGTTCCGTACCGAAGCAACAGATGGCAGGTGCATGACATCTGCAGATGCCTATATCATGAAGCATACCGGCCTCGATCAGGAACTGGCGGTCGAGCCCCAGTTCGGGGTGACTATCACAAATGCGCACAGCACGCTTCATGACCAGCGTGCTGTGCGTGATGAGAATATAACGGAGTTCATTATCCTCCGGATAATATTTATCGATAATCCTCTGATAATTCAAAATAATTCCTGTCAAAACAAGATTCAGGCTTCTGGACGCTGGATATAGCCCAACACCTCACCCTTACGGACCTTAGATCCCTGATGGGCACTAATTTCCACGAGCTGGCCCCCTAAATCTGCAGGGATCATCTGAAATTCCCCCCACGGGGTCTGGAGATAACAGAACACATCTCCCTTCTCATATTCCTTGCCGATATAAGGTTCAACTGCCGGGGCAGCTTCACTATCTCCCTGGAACTCCCAGAACACCTGACCGCGGACAGGAGCAACAACGGGATCAGCTTTAGCATGCTTGAAAGCCACGGCCTCCTCTACACTCACCTTGGCACCCATGCGGGCATCCTTTGCCTTCTGCAAGTCGGCCAGGAAATTTTTCTTGGCCTGGCCACTCTTATAGTTGCGATACTGCTCAGGATGCATGGCAAGTTCAAAGAGCTCCTCATCATCCTGGCCATAGTCCCAGCCGTTTTTATCCATTTCCTTACGGAAGTCCGGAAGGGTATCTTTCAGCAGCGTATGAGGATCAACATCCGTAAACTGGCGGCCCTGCTTTTTGGCTAACTCTACCAGTTCGGGAGCAATCTTACCCGGGACACGACCGCTCTTGCCGAGAATCATACCCCACATATTATCATCCATCATCACAAAACGGCCCTTGCCCTGCTCCATGGTCAGAAGATTCATCAGTGCAATATTCTTGGTATACTGACTGAAAGGAGTTACCAATGGTGGATAGCCGACACGCGGCCATACATAAGCCACCTCATCAAAGAGTTTCACCATCAAGTCATCTACGGTATATTCCGGCTCTCCTTTCTTGACTCTCAAATGGTTGATGGTCTGGCGCATGCCCCCAAGATCAGCCATCATACTTCCCATCATTCCGCCTGGCAGGCCACAACCCAGCAAAAGGGATGACATCAACTTGTTCTGCGGATTGATGAAATATCCCAGCCAGTCATCAATAAATTCCTGTGTAAGGGCACGGGCTTTCATATAGGCTTTCATATTAATATCAGGAACATCAAAGCCGTAATGCTTCAACATGCTCTGCACAGAGATAACGTCTGGATGAACCTTTCCCCAGGAAAGTGGCTCAATGGCCGTATCAATAATATCTGCACCGTTCTTGCACACCTCTACAATGGAAGCCATACTCAGTCCCGGACCTGAATGTCCGTGGTACTCTATGAGAATGTCCGGATGCTTCGTCTTGATAATTTTAGTCAACTGCCCTAGAAAACAAGGCTGTCCGATTCCGGCCATATCTTTCAGACAGATTTCCTGAGCACCTGCAGCGATCTCTTCATCGGCAATCTTGCTGTAATATTCTAATGTATGAACCGGCGAAGTAGTGATACACAGCGTACCCTGGGCCGTCATTCCGGCTTCCTTTGCCCACTTAATGGCGGGAGCAATATTGCGAATATCATTCAGGCCATCGAAAATACGGGTAATATCCACCCCTTGCGCCTTCTTGACCTTGTACATCATCTTGCGCACATCATCTGGCACAGGATACATACGGAGGGCATTAAGGCCACGGTCAAGCATGTGAGTTTTAATCCCCGCCTCATTGAGAGGCTTGCAGAAAGCACGTACAGAAGGATTTGGATCATCTCCCGCAAGAAGATTAACCTGTTCAAAAGCTCCACCGTTAGTTTCTACACGAGCAAAACAACCCATGTCAACGAAGACAGGGGCGATACGCTCCAACTGGTCCTTGCGTGGCTGAAACTTCCCTGAGCTTTGCCACATATCTCGATAGACGAGACTGAATTGAATTTTCTTTGCCATATTTCAACGATTCAAAATACCTGAAATCTTAATAATATTGCGAACTTTCCTCCCGCAAAATCGCAGCAAAATTAGGTAAAAAAATCCAAATATCAGATGAATACCAGCTTTTTTTTAAAAATATCATGTGTTTATGCACAAATGAAGGATGATGTGCATAAAATGGCAACAGAATCATTTCAACGAAGATTCTTTCGTCAGATTATGATTCATGAAACGATATTCTGCCATCTTTTCAAACTTCGTACCTTTGCGCCCATAATTGGCATAAGGATAGATGCTGATACCCCCACGGGGCAGGAAATATCCTGTCACCTCAATATATTTCGGATCCATCAACTGGATGAGATCTTTCATGATAATATTCACACAATCCTCATGAAAAGCCCCATGGTTACGAAAACTGAACAAGTAGAGTTTCAGACTTTTACTCTCCACCATCCGCTGGTCCGGAACATAGGAAATACGAATTTCAGCAAAGTCGGGCTGTCCCGTAATCGGACATAAGGAAGTGAATTCCGGACAATTGAACTGAACCCAATAATCATTATCAGGATGCTTGTTCATAAAGGTTTCCAGTACTTCCGGAGCATAGTCCATTTTATACCTGGTCTTTGAGCCTAGGGCTTTCAGCCCTTCCGACTTTCTGCTGCCATCAGCATTGGCAGTAACCTGATGATTAGTTTTCTCCATGATCTGTCTTTATTTATTTTTAAGGCTTACACTTTTTTCTCTTCAAGAATTTTCACGCCGGCCCTTATTCGGTTTTTCCTCCCCAAAATCTGATCTGTCTTTTATATTATATCAAACCTCTCACACCTGCCAGATTTTCCAGACACTATAATTGATCCCATCATCGTATGTATCCATCCGCTCATGTTTTTTCAAAGCTTTGACCACACGGATCGTGACCGGAAGGCAAACCACTTCATACATCGTCTTCAGAAAAACCTGCAAGATCATTACCTGTGGAAGCACTTTCGCAGGGATCACGCCCCCAAGGGCAAGCGGGAAGAAAATGAGAGAGTCAAGACTTTCTCCCGCAACTGTACTTAAAACCGCACGGGCCGAGAAACGCTTTCCTTGATCATGGATCTTCATTTTGCTCATGACATACGCATTCGCAAAACTCCCTACGATAAAAGCCAGGAAAGAAGCGGCTGTAATACGGGGCGCCAGGCCGAAAATAGCATGGAAACCGGCATCATTCGTCCAATAAGGAGCACCAGGAATAGCATCACAGATTGCTCCGAAGGCCACAAAAAAGAAATCCATGGCAAAACCTATCCAGATCATCAGACGGGCTTTACGGTACCCCCATACTTCGCAAGTACAGTCATTAATAATATAACTGATTGGAAAGACCAGCAACCCACCGGTCAAACTCAGGCTCCACGGACCAATATTCAAGACTATTTGCTTTGTTTCCAGAATGTTTGCTGTAATCAAACAGACACAAAAGACAATGCTGAAAAGCATAAACATCACCGTCACCTTCTCCGGTCCCTGAGGAGAGACCTGGCTTTTATTCTTCATTTTCTTGTTTTTAACGAGGTTTTACAAGCACTCTTAGAATGATGGATCCACTCCTCCAACAGGACAGATGGAAACATCCTGATCACAAATCGGAAGGCAAAGTTACTGATTTTTTCCGACAATTACGTAAGATTCAGAATTATTCCTTATATTTGCAAGGAATAATTACAAAAATCTGTTGGCCTTTGCCTAAAAGGTCTTTTTAACTTACATTATAATGAGAAAGAAAATTTTATCAATGTGCCTGTTTGCTTTGTTCACTGCAAGTGCAGGTGCCCAGAATGTAGACTATGTCATCACTGGTGATGCCCCTCAAGGCAGTGATTCCGTTTACGTTTTATTCAACGGAACAGGTAAACCGGATATTTATCCTGTAAAAGACGGTAAATATCAAGTGAGTGGAAACAAGCCCCTGAACACATTTATCACTGTTGCTTTCAAGAATGGAGAAGCGACCGCCGTGGTGAATGACCGTACACCCGTGAATATCGAAAGTGCTTTCCATCTTTCGGGATCTCCACTTAATTTGCAGTTTGCTGAGATTCAGAAAAAACTCGAAAGCTATAATGCTAAAGAACACGAACTCTTCACGGAATATCAGGATGCCCGTAAGGACAATACGGCCGAAGGACAGACAAAACTGAAAACTATCATCGGACAACTTGACCAGTTGGACCAGGATATTCAGAACATTGTACTCGACTATACCGCGAAGCATAAGGATGATGTGACCCCAGCCTATATTCTGAGAGCCAGTGACATCTATGGGTATTCTTATCCCCAACTCAAGGAATTATGTGCCCCGTCTACCGGATACTACAACTCCCCCATGATGGAAAGGATAAAAGATCAGTTAACTTCTCTCGCCAAACGCCAGCCGGGTGTGAGCTATACCGACCTGACCATGCAGGACCTGCATGGCAAGACGGTAAAACTATCCCAATGGGCCGGGAAGGGCAAATATGTGCTGGTAGACTTCTGGGCATCATGGTGCGGTCCCTGTCGTGCTGAGATGCCAAATGTCGTCAACAACTATAAGAAGTATCATGCCAAAGGCTTTCAGATCGTGGGTGTATCCTTCGACTCCAACGCTGGAGCATGGAAATCTGCAGTAGAAAGATTAGGCATGACCTGGCCACAGATGAGTGATCTGAAAGGCTGGAAGAACGCTGCATCCCTGGCTTATGGGATCAATTCCATTCCTTCAAATATTCTGCTGAATCCAAAAGGAAAAATCATTGCCAGTGATCTGCGCGGTGAAAACCTCGGCAGCAAATTGAAGGAAATTTATAAAGAATAGCAACCGGGCTCACATGATATGTCCTCTGGGCGCAGGTCTTCAGCACGGTCAAATAAATATCGAACGGGCGGCTCACTTCTGAATGTGTGAGTCGCCCGTTCTTTCCATATCACCGTCCCTCTGCCGACTTTGCCGGAGATCCAAAAGTATCTTTCTTTATTTTTTTTCTACTTGCCCTTCCGTCTCTTTATCACGGTCTGCAACATTGGTACCCTGGGTTGGAGCCAGGACTTTCTTAAAATCGGTAATACCGATCTTTACAAGTATATCATACCATTGAAGGAGTTTTTTGATGTCACTGTCATGTACACGGCTCTGATCCCAGTTAGGCAAGACTTTAGAGAAATATTCACGCCGATCCGCAGCACTTACCTTACGGTAATTGAAAGACAACGCCTGCAGGTTCTCTTGTTTTCCGATATTCTCCAGGACCTGCCATAAAGGCACATCCTCAGCATCCGTATACATTGCTATATCGCCAAGACTAGTCACGCGGTCAGTAGCAAAAGCCGGTAAACGGTGATGTGTGTCGTCAAGCGTTTCAACGATTAAATTACTCTTTCCACGTGATACCAGTTTGTATAATCCTGGTCTTCCGGCAATCGAAAGTATAGTTTCCATTGTTCTTATTTATTAAAAATTATTTTATAATTGATGATTCTCATTCCAACAGGTACTCTTTTTTATCTTATCGGCCATTGTGCTAAGGTCTGAAACAGGCGTTCTACCTCCCCCTTCAGATCCACTTTTCCATCATTGATAATGACCAGATCACTGCGCTTTTCTACCTCTTCCTGTGGCAGTTGACTCCTGATCCATTGCAGGGCTTTTCCCCTGCTGATGCCGTCACGAGACATTACCCGTTGAATACGCACTTCCATAGGAGCAGAAACACAAACGACAACATCCATATTCACGCGGCGGTTAAAGCCACTGTCAAAGAAAATAGCACTTTCCAGCCAGTCTTTACCGCTCCTGACAAAATCGGAGGCCACCACTGGATGAATGACATCGTTCAATGCTTGTCTGTGCCCCTCATTGTTCAAAAGGTACCGGGCAAGCACTTTTTTCTGCAAGACCCCATCCTCGTACACCTTCTGACCCGTCAGCAAACTGATAGCGTCTTGCAAAGCCTTATCGCCAGCCATTAAGCGCTTGGCGGCGGCATCACAATCATACACCTGAATCCCTCTGCCAGCAAGCATCCGGCAGATATAAGACTTGCCACTCCCGATTCCTCCCGTTATCGCAATCTTCATGATGTTGTTCCTTCCCCGATCAGATCTTACTCGTTTTCTTCAATCAGATAATCCACCTGATTCATGTCCAGATGAGGTTTCATGATTCCATGAGGGAACATCTTCAGATGCAATTTGCAGTTCTTTGCTGAGTCAGCAACAATCTCCTTATAATCAGCAACCACAGAAAACTGGTTCGGATGAATTGTACGGAACATGCTCGCCCCGATAATAAACCTTACCTTCACCTTACCCGGAAAAGTGCGAAGCATCTTTCCGGCAGGCATGTTGACGGCCGTAATCGGCACATCCATGCTCTCCTCAGTCAAAATATCGGGGAACAAGGCAATCCGCACCCTGTCGGGCACAATCTTGACCCCTCTGATACTTTTCAAGGACACCATACGATAGACCGTATCCGTAAAATTGGTTATATACAAATTCTCCGTGCTCACGGAATTGACCCGATCCAGCAAATGACGGTTTGCATAGATGGTTACCTTCTCCGGCCAGAATTCCACCTTCGAAAGATAATAGCTCTCACCAGGAACTACTCTGCCAGACATCCGAACAGGTACCACTTTAGAAAGCCCAAAATTAAAATAGAAATCTAATGTTCCCGGTTTCAACTGGGTTATTCTCGACGATTTGAAAAGTTGGACGTAAATTGCAGCCTTAACGTCACCGGAAGGTACACTGCCATGTCCCATATCCTTTTCAGCATAGTCCGAAAAGGAAACTGATACAGGCTGTATCTTCTTCGTTGTGGAATAAGCCAGCAACTGGAAGCCTTTGTCCCTGATAGTGACATAAACGGTGTCTTGCAGAGGACCGGTAATCACTGCATTACGAGGTACACCCGTAAGACGGAGTTCAACAGGATACTCTTCCTCATAGGTTCCATTCAGCGACATGAGCAGCCAAAAAGTTGCGCTCAAGGCTAAAAAGAATAAAAAAATCAGAAACTCCTTACTGATGATGCGCTTAGGCAAACTCAGCAAGAAGTCCCTGACCCACTGAAATATGTGCGATGCGCTACGCATTCTTTACTTGGCCTGGTTCTGCGAAGCAGAAGCCGGGTTAGCAAATACATAATTCTTGTCTACTGTAATCACTACGCCATGTGCAATTTCGAGGTCAATGGTGTTACGGGCTGCATCGATATGCTTCACCTTTCCATAAATACCCCCTCCGGTCACAACTTCAGATCCTTCTGAAAGAGCATTCTGAAATTTGCGAATTTCCTTCTGCTTCTTCTGCTGAGGGCGAATCATAAACAACCACATGATCACGAAGATCGCAATCATCATGATCAGGAAGCCCATTCCTCCTCCTGCAGCACCCTGCTGAGCTAATACTAATGATGTCATAATCCTTGTTTTCTAATTTAAATAAATAATTTTTGATTGATTCCTTTTCTCATGGAAGAACGATCTTCTTCCTTTCCAACTTAACAATCACTTTTCACCTTCCGGTTCAACTTGATTGTCTGTTTTTTCCACTGCATGATCAGCAGAAGGAGTCTGAGCAGATTCATCCTCCTCCTTGTCTACCGGCGCATCAGGCTTTTCCACGCCCTCTTCTCGGGGAGCAGACGGCTCAGTTTCCTGATGCTTAAAATTAAGCAACTGGTTCTCTTCATCCTGTATCCGCAGGCGGCGCCCCGAAGTTCCCCTGGGCGTCCGCTTTTTCTCTTCAGGATACACACGAGGACGAGGTTCGCTCATCGGCTTTGCCATCTTCCCCGTTTCATTTAAATGACGGGCAATGGCATCCAACATACCATTGACATATCGCCCACTCTGATAAGTACTGTACAATTTGGCAAGATTGACATACTCATTAATTGTTACACTTATCGGAATATTCTGGAAGGTCAGCATCTCAGCTATGGCAATCTGCATGATAACCACATCCATATAAGCCAGACGGGAAAAATCCCAGTTACGACTCGCCTCGCTCATATAATGCTGATAATTATCGGCATTGAGAATAGTAGCTCTAAACAACTTTCTCGCAAAATCACGATCTTCTTCATCCTTATACTCCGGAAGCAGTTCCTGCTTGGAACCCTTTTCCGGGTCAAAACGCTTGATGGTCTTGAGGACAAATGTATCTACAATCTCTTTATCATCATTCCAATAAAGGCTTTTATCTTCCAGAAGGGCATCCAGATCCGAATTCTCCTGAATGTTCTGCTTATAGAGTTTACGCCAGAATTCCCGTTCTGCCTCATAACTCTCATCCGGGCCAGCAAGATAGTCTTTATACAGATCGCTCTGCTGCATCTGAGAAAGTAATTTCCGTACAAACTCCAGATCATCCTCCCATGTCGTCTTCTGGTTAGCCACGAATTCTGAAAGCATCTTGTTCTCTTCCAGTTGGACAGCAAACTTGTTATATGCGAATTTTTGTGATGGAGGTTCCTTTCCTTCACGGGCAGCACGGGCAGCAAGTATTTCTTCTTGACTGCGTGCCTCCTTGGTCACGGCTACAATAAGGGCCAGCAGGTCATTATATAAATCATACGCCTTAGAAAGACTAAAAAGTAATTCTTTCTCGGCATTATCAATATTCCGGTCTCCGTTTTGATAGTATGCGTAGGTTAACTGAACTATCTTGATACGTATTAACTCTCTGTTAATCATCTCGTCTAAATTTGATTCTTTGTTTCAGCACTCAAGCTAACAGTGCAAAAGTAGGAAATTCCAACGTAATATGCAAGAGAACAGTAAGAAATTCAAGAAAATTTAAGGAAAAGTTGCATAACTCATAGAAAATTAGTACCTTTGCACCGCTTTTCAAGATTGAGAAGAGATGGATATGACCTGTCAGGCCACCTCCATTATCTCTCAGTGTGATGGCGAATTAAATTCCAATATTAATTTAGAGTAACACTTAAATGAAAGAGATTACGATTTCAGGTCAGAAGCGTACAGACCTTGGGAAGAAAGCTTCTAAAGAACTCCGCAAACAAGGATTGGTGCCATGCAATATCTATGGTGAAGCTAAAGAAAACGGCCAGCCGGTTGCAATGGCTTTCGCTTCTCCAATGAGTGAATTGAGGAAGATCGTTTACACACCGCATATTTACGTTATCAACATCACCATTGATGGGCAAAAACATACGGCTATTCTGAAAGAACTCCAGTTCCAACCGGTATCAGATGCATTGCTTCATGTAGATTTCCTCGAAGTAAATGACCAGAAACCGATCACTATCGGCATTCCTGTTGAACTCAAAGGTCTTGCTCCGGGTGTCCGTGATGGTGGCCGCATGAACTTGTCAATCCGTAAAATCAATGTTACGGCTCCCTATCAGAATATTCCGGAACGTCTCATTGTGGATGTAACTAAACTGGAGTTGGGCAAGAGTATCAAGGTCGGTCAACTCCATTATGACAATATCGAACTTGCTACCGGCAAAAGCGTAGTTGTTTGCTCCGTGAAGATGACCCGTCAGGCCGTAACGGATGAGACCGCTGCAACGGCTGCAGGTGAAGAGGCTGCTCCGGCAGAGACAGCTGCAAGTACTGAAGCAGCAGCAGATACGAAAGATGCAAAGGCTAAAGAGCCTGCAAAGAAATAAGAATAGCAGGTGTGCTGCAAAAGATAACTCAGCAACACCCTTCACTTCTATTCCGCCGGTCATTGCACCGTAGGGTTAATTATTGATCATGGACAAATACTTGATTTGTGGCTTGGGCAATCCAGGAGATGAATATAACGGGACCCGGCACAATACAGGATTTATGGTATTGGACGCTTTTGCAAAAGCGTCCAATATTTGTTTTGAGGATAAGCGTTATGGTTTCGTCTCAGAAACCTCCCTTAAAGGGAAGAAAGTTTTCCTGCTTAAACCCACTACCTTTATGAACCTCAGCGGTAACGCTGTGCGCTACTGGCTGAACAAAGAGAAGATTGACCAGAAAAGATTTCTTGTCATCTGCGATGACCTGAATCTTCCACTGGGAGAATTCAGACTGAAGGGCAACGGCAGCAATGGAGGACACAATGGCCTGGGAAATATCCAGCAACTCATCGGACAAGACTATGCCCGTCTGCGTATGGGTGTGGGAAATGATTTTCCACGGGGTGGACAGATTGACTGGGTACTGGGGCATTATAGCGAGAAGGACTTGAAAGTATTAGAACCAAGTATCCATACAGCCGTAGAAATCATCAAGAGTTTTATTCTGCAGGGACTGGACGAGACGATGAACACTTACAATCGTTTAGGAAGAGAACATGGCAGAAACAGCAAGAATTGACAAGTGGCTTTGGGCTGCACGAATCTTCAAGACCCGTTCTCTCGCAGCCGAGAATTGTAAGAACGGACGGGTTACCATACAGGGAATACCGGTCAAACCCTCTCATCTGATCAAAAAGGGTGAAATCGTCGCCGTAAAGAAACCTCCGGTTACCTATTCCTTTCAGGTGCTGGATTGCATCGAGCAACGGGTTGGAGCCAAACTCCTTCCAGGTGTATATAAGAATGTCACGGATCCAAAACAATATGAATTGCTGGAAATGAGTCACCTCAGCGGATTTGTCAACCGTGCCCGTGGAACAGGGAGACCAACGAAGAAAGACCGTCGGAACATGGATTCTTTCATAGAACCGGCCTTATTCGGCTTTGATGATGAACCCAGCGAGGATGAAGAAAATGATTATGAGAAAAAGAAACATAATCACTTCTAGGGGATTGCTCATACCTAGGGAAATAATAATTTTAATGGATTAAATCAGGAAAAATATCATGACTCATATTGCCATCTTCGTTTCGGGAAACGGAACAAATTGTGAAAATATTATTCATTATTTTGCTCATTCTCAGAAAGCCGACATTTCTCTTGTATTGTCTGACCGGACAGACTCATACGCCCTGACCCGCGCAAAGGAAGCCGGCGTGCCAGTCACTGTGGTGCCGAAGGTACAGTTCATGCAAGAAAACGTCCTCCTCCCCATTCTGGAAAGGTACCATATCAACTTTATCGTATTGGCAGGTTTTCTGCTGCTGGTACCTGCTTTCCTGATCCAGGCCTATCCTCATGAAATCATTAATCTCCACCCTGCTCTACTGCCTAAATTTGGGGGCAAGGGAATGTGGGGGCATCATGTCCACGAAGCCGTCAAGGCAGCAGGAGAAACTGAAACAGGGATGACCGTCCACTGGGTGAATGAGAAATATGACAGTGGTCAGATCATCGCTCAATATACAACACCATTAAAACCCGAGGATACTCCTGATGACATTGCTGCAAAAGAACATATCCTTGAAATGAAATATTTCCCGGAGGTCATAGAAAAGGTCATCAGCAAACTCTCATAATTTCTTCCGAAGACTGAAAAGGGCTGTCTTGATCATATTAAATTCATCAAGACAGCCCTTTTCAGTTAAATTCTTAGTCCATTGGCCTTCCGAATCCACCACCCTGTTCATGGTGATGTCCCCCCTCGTCAGGAGGTGGTGTTCCCTTAAAACGAGAATCATGGAAATCGGGATGTTCTCCCATTTTGTGCATCTGCTGCCGTGATTCCTTGTTTCCAAAAACATTCAGGCGATAAATGACATGGAGCATGGCATAACTATTGATGCTGTTATACTGAGTATCACTCCTCATTATGGCACTGATGGTCCTGCTGAGGTTGCTCTCATTATGCAAGATGTCATAGAACTGCAAGGTTACCGTCAAGGGCTTGCCCGTCAGGAATCCTTGACCGATCTGGGCATTCCATATCAGTTCATTCGTATTCATAGAAGCATTACTATAGCCCCTGCGGCTGTTCTCGTGAATATCCGAAGCTATTGTCATTCCCCAGGGCAGGGTTATATTAGCTGACATTCCATAAGCAAACTGCCAGGTATCCATATTGCTCTGCTTCTGGAGTTCATTACGGGCATGTGTATAGTTGACAGTACCGTCTGGGCCGATCTCCAGCCAACTGTTACGGAAATCTCCTCCCAACCGTTCTCCAATGGTAAACGTACGTGTAGTGTTCTTTTGAGAATCACTGTTTTTATCCAGACTCAAATAACTCACATAATGATTATAGTTGAGATTTGTAAAGGTATTCACACTGAAATATCCTGTTGTGTCAATAGCTGTGTTAAACATAAAAGCTCCCATAGCATTCCAATTACCATTGATATTCTCCGGAGTGGTCGTTCGGCCGCCTGTTGTCTCGTCATAGGTGACCTTATTACTGATGCTGTTGCTCGTCGTCGAATAATTCACATAAGTCATCAATGCTCTCTGGTGCTTCTGCATATAGTTATTATAGAACAGCCGGAGCGTATTCGTAAAAGATGGCTTCAGACCGGGATTACCCTTCGATATATTTAACGGATCACTGTCATCCGTGATGTCAAGGAGTTGTGACATGGAAGGCTGTGTGGAGGTCCCTCTGTAGTTAACCCGTAAGTAGCTGATCGGAGAAAACTTATAGCGGAAATCGAGCGTAGGGGAGAAATTAGTCACCGTACGTGTCATATCTACACTCACACCCATATAGTTCTGCTTATATTTTGTGTTCTGCGGTTGCAGCATCACACCTGCATTCAACTGATACTTGCTGCGGATAAGCCTCAACATCAACTGAAAATTATGGATATAGTTCTGATATACGGAATAACGGCTCAGATTATTATCCAGGTAAGTGTCCAAGGCATTCGGCAAGAGATCCAGATAACGGTCCCAGCCACGATAAACGGGCTCTACGCTGGAAAAGAAGTTCTCTCCCAGATGACTGAAATCATAGGTGGAACGGTCACTGCGCGAATAGTTATAGGTAAACTGATAACTGAACTGCAAGTAGGTCGCTTTGGCAATCGGCTCACTGTAAGTACCTTGCAGACTGTAACTGCGATTCTTTGTCGGCATAAGATTATACCGGTTGGTCTGATAGGTAGAATCTAATCCTAAAGCTGTCTTCATCAGATAAAGATGCACGGCATTAGTCGTCAGGCTCGTGGAACTGCTCTCTCCTATACTCCCGTCTGCCCGCAGAGTGAAATTTCGACCCTTATTGTTCAGCTTCCGGTTATACTGTAACATTCCTGACAGATTCTTGGAATCACTATAGGAAATACCATTATTGTCCTGTGTGTTCACCATCAGACTATCCTGTGCCAGCTTTTTGATAGACTCCTCAGAAAGGGGATCCGAAACATACAGGTAAGGATCCTTATTATAGGAGGCAGACATGGATGAAGAACGACTGTCATTGGTAGAATAAGTAAAAGAAGGACGGAACATAATATCCGTCATCGTATCAGGATTCCATTCCAGCCTTGCCCGACCATCCCAACTGTTTGAACGGGTGTAACTCTGACTGAGAGAATTTGAGAAAGCCCCGGTCTTGCTGACGAAGTTTTCGCTCGAAGTCTTTGTATTGACATCCCCATCAGAATGGTTCCAGCGCACACTGGCATCAATAGCTATCTTATTCTTGATCTCATAATTATAATTGCCACCAATCATCTTCGTCGTATTCAGTCCCTGCTGTCCGCCGCCAAAGAAGCCACGGCCTCCACCGGGAAAGCCCATATCATTCACGTTGTTGGCATTGGAAAATAGCATGAACCTGCTCTTTGAATTGAAGTAAGCTCCCATGATCCTCCCGGCATAGCGGTCATGAGTACCGTATGAAAGATCTATATTGGAGAACATTCCCTGATGCATCCCCTTCTTCAATCCGAAATCCAGCACCGTCTGCTCATTTCCATCATCAATACCCGTAACCTTTGCTAAATCACTCTTCTCATCGTATGCCTTGATCTTATCAACGATAGAAGTAGGAAGATTCTTCAAGGCCGTTTTCGTATCCCCCGTCATGAATTCCTTTCCGTCAACGAGGATCTTCTTGACCGTCTTGCCATTGATCGTGATCGTCCCGTCATCACTCACCTGGGCACCGGGAAGTTTCTTGACAAGCTCCTCCACCACCGAACCTTCAGGGGTTCGATAAGCTGCGGAATTATAAACAAAGGTATCCTCCTTGACTACTACTTTCGCGGCATGTCCGAGGACGGTAGCCTCCTTCAACATGATAGCATCAACTCCCAGGGATACTTTCCCCATAGCCAGATCCTTATCATCCTGAATGACTATTCTTTTAATACTGGTATGGTACCCCACACTGGAAATCTTCAGCAGATACTTGCCATTCTGAGGCGCAGTCAGATGGAAGAGTCCCTTCTCATCCGAAAGGGCACCCCCCACATACGTACTATCCATTTTCAACAGTTGGACAGTCACTTGCCCCAAGGGATCCTTGGAGCTCCGGTCTTCTATCAGACCTGAGATCAACCGGTTCTGTGCAAACGACGTGGCCGATAAGCTGATCAGAAATAACAGGAGAAATAACTTTCTCATTGATCTATTCTTTTTAATAATTACTCTCTTTAGACGTTCTTTTTCTCGACTCGTTTAATCTTAACCTCAAAAAATAATCACTTTCTTATCGCTTTTTCGCTAAAATTATCTATATTTGCCCTTAGAATGTTTACGTTAATCCGTTATGGAACAGAGAATCATATTATCAAAGCATTTTCAAATCGAACTTGCAACCATTATCTCTGAGTGTGATCACGACAGGATATTCGTGCTGACAGATGAGACCACAAAAGTTAAATGCTGGCCTCTCCTCAGACCGCTTCTCAGCCTGCGACATGCCCAGACTATTACCATTGGTGTCTCTGACACCCACAAGAACCTGGAGACCCTCGCAAACGTATGGAAGTCATTAGGGGAAAAGGGCGCTACCCGACATTCCCTGCTGATCAACCTTGGCGGGGGCATGGTCACCGATCTCGGCGGATTCGCAGCTTCTACTTTCAAACGGGGACTGAACTTCATCAATATTCCGACTACATTACTGGCCATGGTAGATGCTTCCGTGGGTGGGAAAACCGGCATCAATTTCAATGGACTCAAGAATGAAGTCGGTGTCTTCAATGATCCGAAATTCGTCATTCTGGATACTTCTTTTCTGAAAACGCTTGACGACACTAATATTCGCAGTGGTTATGGGGAGATGTTGAAACACGGATTGATCTCCAATGAAAAGATGTGGGCCGAACTCCTGAAGTTTGACCTGGCACATCCTGATCTGGCGAAACTGCAGACTATGGTGGCTGATTCTGTAGCCGTCAAAGAGCATATCGTGAAAGAAGATCCACACGAGATGGGTATCCGTAAAGCACTCAATTTCGGACATACCTTTGGTCATGCCCTGGAATCATGGAGTCTGAAGCGCACACCCATCCTCCATGGCTATGCCGTAGCCTACGGACTGATCTGCGAACTCTACCTGAGTTGTGTGAAGTTACATTTCCCTACAGAAAAGATGCAACAGACCGTCCATTTCATCCGCGAATATTACGGTACCCTCCCCATCACTTGCGATGATTACCCGGAGTTGATCCAACTGATGCATCATGATAAGAAAAACCGTGGTAATGAGATCAATGTCACCTTGTTGGGCGGCATCGGAGATATTCATATCAACCAGACGGTCAGTGAACAGGAAATCAAAGAAGTCCTTGACTTTTTCAGAGAGGGATAGAACAGCATTGAATCATCCGGTCTTGCTGGAGGCATGAGAGGATTTATCTATCCTTTTCCCGCAAGGCGATCTTTTCGGCCTCAGCCCGTGCCGGCTTACCTGTTCCGGTGAGCGGAATATGATCAACATGGAGATAGAGCCGAGGCTCCCAGTAACGGGGCAGGATCTTTTCACAACAAACTTTCACGAGTGACAGGTCTGACGCCTCCGTAAGAAGGACCACAACTTCACCAAATTTTTCGTCAGGCCGTTTCGTAATCAGATAAGGGGAATGAAGGACGGACTTTAAAGTTTTTTCAACCTCTTCCATCTGAATCTTTATTCCCCCACTATTAATAACATTATCCTGCCTGCCCAGGATTTTGAACTGTACACGACCATTCCTCGTATCTGAGGGCATCGGACGGAACTCCACCCGGTCATGGGTAACCAGAGGGCCTTCATGTACCAGTGGTGCATCGACAACCAGACAACCATCTGCATTTCTGCTCACCTCCACACTTTCAAAGGGCGTATACCATTCACTTGCCTCCGGTCCGTTCAATCGACGAAGGGCAATGTGTGAAAGTGTTTCTGTCATGCCATACGTGCTCCATACAGCATTAGGGAAATGTATCAGTTGCTGCTCCAGAGCCTCATCGATACTTCCTCCCCCGATGATCAGATGTTTCACTCTGCAGAGAAGTGAGGCTTCCTGAGGGATCTGCAGTGAATTATAAACCTGTAAAGGAACCATTGCCGCAAAGATTGGAGCAGGAAGACTCTTCTTCCATGACGGAGGATAGGCTACCTTATGCAGAGCAGAAGGCAGCAACTGATTTCTCCGGGTAAAAGGAAAATTTCCCCTCTCCGGGATGCAGGACTCTTCACCCGTAGCCGTAGACATTGCCCGAGACGGTGCAGGTGTCTCCCAGAGCGTTCCACCTCCTTCCAGGAGAGTTCTCAACGGATGTCCGGAGGGAGAGACCTCCAGGAGTTTCAGATTCCTTTCAATACTCCTCACTACCATCATTTTACCGGCAATATAATCAAGATTCATGCAGAGTAAGGCACTGTCCCCAGGCTGCAGGCCAAGAAAATTACAGGTGATACGAGCACTATTCAGCATTTTCTGTTTTGACACCCATATCGGTTTCGGTTTGCCTGTCGAGCCACTGGTGTGAACTAAAAGTTGCGGACAACTCTTGTTCCATTCAATCAGAAATTCTTCTAAGGTCATTTATCCTCCTCTTTCTTCCCATCTCTTCCTATCTTTTTCAAAAAAAGAGACAACTATTTTACATCCTTTTTATACCAGAGTTGGTCGCCTTCCATCTTCAGAGGCATCGGAATATTATCCATAAAGAGCAGACCTGTCCCCAGCCCCTGGGGGAAAGTAATATGCGGACCGTACATAAGGGCTGCAAAATGAGAAACCGCATTCAGGCCCACATTACTTTCCAGAGCTGAAGTTATCCAGGTCCCGATACCCCGCTGGCGGGCCAGATCTGTCCATTCTTTACAACCGGCCATTCCTCCATGCAGACTAGGTTTTAAGACCAGATAAGCAGGATGAATCGTATCCAGCAGCTCCTCTTTCATATTCTTCATATTGACACCGATGAGTTCTTCATCAAGGGCAATAGGAAGCGGAGACTCTTTGCACAAACGTGCCATTTCCTTCCATTGATGCTGCCTGATGGGCTGTTCTATCGAATGAAGGCCATAACCGGCCAACTGTTCCATCCTTTGCAAAGCATTCTCAGGGGTAAACCCTCCATTGGCATCCACACGCAACTCCACATCTTCCTTTGAGAAACGTTCCCGGATATGCCTGACCAGTTCTATTTCACGATCAAAGTCAATTGCCCCGATCTTCAATTTCACACAGTGGAATCCCTGGTCCAACTTCTCTTCAAGTCGCCCGAGCATCTCTTCGAAAGTGCCCATCCACACCAGGCCATTGATAGGAATGCCCTCTTCCCCACGGGCGAAAGGGGTATCAAAAAGGGCCGTAGACCCGCCGGCCTGAAACTGTGCGAAAGCGGTCTCCAGACCAAAAAGGATAGAAGGATAAGGGCGTAACATCTCGTATGGGATTTTCCCCAATTGCTCCACCATCATGCAAATATGCTGCAAAGTACGGTCATACTGTGGACCTGCATCACAGGACAAGTCCGGTAATGTAGCACATTCTCCCACCCCTTGCACACCAGGACGGTCATCAGAAGTAAGAGTAAGATAATCACTCCTGCGTGTCGTATACACCCCACGGGAGGTCCCGGCAGGGTGTATGAAATGGAGCGTCCGCTCCGAAATCCGGATATGATACATAGACATGATATGAATAATTCAGATCCTTTTATGGAAACTGGGGGTACTTGTCGAAATCAGGTTTCCTCTTTTCCAGAAAGGCACGTCCCCCCTCCTGAGCCTCATCGAGGGTATAATACAGCATTGTGGCATCCCCTGCCAGTTGCTGAATGCCCGCCTGACCATCCAGTTCAGCGTTGAATCCGGCCTTCATCATACGCAGAGCCAGAGGAGAACGTTCCATCATCGTCTCTGCCCATGAAACCGTCTCATCTTCAAGTTGGTCAAAAGGCACTACCTTGTTCACCAGTCCCATCTGCTCAGCCTCCTTTGCAGAATACTGGCGGCATAGGAACCAGATCTCTCGAGCTTTCTTCTGACCTACGATCCGGGCCAGATAAGAGGCACCGAATCCGGCATCGAAAGAACCGACCTTTGGTCCGGTCTGCCCGAAAATTGCATTTTCGCTGGCAATCGTCAGGTCACAGACAATATGCAGGATATGTCCGCCACCGATAGCATAACCGTTGACCATCGCAATCACGGGTTTAGGAAGATACCGGATCTGCATCTGGACGTCCAGGACATTCAAACGGGGAACACCGTCATCTCCTACGTATCCGCCGCATCCCTTGACGTGCATATCACCACCGGAGCAGAAAGCCTTATCTCCTGCACCGGTGAGAATCACTACGCGGATATTCATCGTGTTACGGCAATAACTGAAAGCCTGACTCATCTCCCAGACGGTCAAAGGCGTAAAAGCATTACGGTAACGTGGACGGTTAATCGTGATCTTGGCGATATGATTATATTCTTCAAAAAGGATTTCCTTGAAATCAAACCCCGGAATGGTTTTCCATTCCCTCTTCTTTTTCTCTTCCATAGCATTTCTCCTTTAAAATAGTCGTTAATAAATCTTCATATTTCAAAAAGATGGCTCCTCCTCATTCATCATTCTCCCTCAGCTGAAGGATTCTGCGAGGACTGTTGTTTAAAATAATCCTCAAGAACTTTCGTATCCGTTTCCGAGTCAGTGAATACTTCCAGCAGCATCGGACGATTCGTTTTCCGTGTCAGGAGCTGGACGATGCCTGCCTGCATATCTTCTTTTGAATGAGCCTGGAAATAGCCGACATCATTCTGCGTGCAAAGTCCGCGGGCAGTCGTATGATGATCCGCCCTGACCAGTCTTTCTCTTGCAGGACTGGCATGGAGTCCGGAAAACTGGTTAAAGATGGCTCCGCCCCCATTATTCATCAGAATAACACGAAGGTTACCTTTCAGGTTCTGGTTCCAGAGTGCATTCGCATCATAGAAAAAACTCAAATCGCCCAGGATACAGAACACTTTATCCTTACAGATAAGTGACATGCCTGCAGCCGTTGACAAGGATCCATCTATCCCATTCACGCCCCGGTTGCACCACACATGATGTCCCGCAAAGATATTGGCAAGCCGGATTGCACTGCTGTTGCCATATTGCACTTGATAATCATAGTCGACATCCTCGATCTGCTCTTCAAAACATTTCACAACGGCCATCTCTGAATAGGCCGGCTCATATTCAGCTGCACGCCTCTCAGCAATATCCAATGCCTTTTTCCAAGTTTGATGAAAAGGCAGGCCTTCGCTTCCCTTATTCTTTATTTCTCCGGCAAGATGTTCAAGGAAATCAGCTGGATCGGTCTGGACAGTTCCCTTCAGCGACTTAAAGGTGTCATACACGGTATCCTCCATGGATACCCGCCAGACATCCAGGTCAGGATGCTTTCTAAGAAAACTCTTTAGGCGTTTGCTGACCAGTGTATAGCCCATGAAGACCAGAAAATCAGGCTGATACTGTTCACCTCTGTTTCTAGCGAGGACTTCATCAAAATGCAGGATGTTATAATCAGGTATGCTCAACCGTTCATCCAGCAGGACTGCATAGTCAGAAATAACCCGCAGAGACATTTCCAATCCCTGATAAACAGATGGCGCATCTTGTCCGATGACAATCATCGGACGCCTGGCCTTTATAAACCGATGAATGACAAGGTCCCTTCCCTCTTCAGATATACCACAGGAAAAGGACCTGACCACACGCTCTTCCGGAAGTTTGCTGACCGTATACTCATACAGTGGTTCTGTAATCGGCACGTTGATCTGCACCGGTCCACCCCCCTGGTGAAAGGAGGCCAAAAGTGCTTCATTGACCAGTCGGTTGCAATACCAATGTGCTTCCTCATCCTGTGGTTCCGGCAGAGAGACCGCTTTCAAGACAAAACAGCCCAATGCTTCCCGCTGCGGGATGGTCTGGCCATCCAACTGGTCGATCCACTGTTCAGGCCGGTCTGCAGAAATGACAATCAGGCGCTGATGCTGGTAACGAGCCTCTGCCACTGAGGGAAGGAGGTTCAGGAGAGCGGTCCCGGAGGTCACGCAAACGACAACAGGACCATCCGTATACTGGCATATACCCAATGCATAAAAGCCTGCAGACCGTTCGTCTGTACACGGATAACAGGTAATAGAAGGACAGACGGCCAAGTTGTGCACGACAGGTGAATTCCTGCTTCCGGGACAGACTACCGCATAACGGACACCCTGCCTGACCAGCAGATCAGTTAATATATTGACATTCTCTTTATTGCTATACATCTTTTTTATTCCCTCTTGAAAGTGCTTATAATAATCGTTCCATCGTGCCCAGTTTCGCTTCCGTTTCCTGCCACTCATTTTCACAATAACTGTCTTTCAGCAAGCCTCCCCCGGCATACAGATCACAGTATTGCTCCGTAATCTGCATACACCTCAAGGAGACATAAAGGTGAGTTTCCCCTTGAAAGGAGAGTGGCCCCTGAAATCCGCTGTAATAACGGCGTGGGGCACCTTCATTCTCCACGATAAACCGGCGTGCCTTCTCCTTCGGAAGACCACATACAGCCGGCGTGGGGTGCAAGGCGTCCAGTAGATCTCCTAAATGATCCTGATCAGGAAGGGTAAACCTGAAATCACTCCGCAGATGCAGAAGATCGGCAGCACGTGTCGTATAGGGCTGTGTCTTCTCAAGCCGTATGGAAAAGCGACGGATACAGGTCTCTACATACCCGGCAACGAGAGCTTGTTCATGGACATTCTTTTCCGTCCATAAGACATTCCTTAAAGCATGGTCCCGGCAACCTGGCAAAATATCCCTGTACGGGGTATCGGCCCTCCTCGTTCCTGCCAGGGCCATCGTCTGCCATATCCGTCCATCCCCCTTCAGGAGAATTTCAGGTGTGGCCATCAGCCATGTTCCGCTCTGCCTGGTAGAAACGAGTGCGACAAACAGATGGGGATAGCGCTGACAGGCTTTCTGGAAAAGATCTTCCGGATCCGGAGCTGTCTCCTGATAATGTCTTGCCCGACGGGCAAGAACAATCTTCTCAAACTCGCCAGATGCCAGACGGTCATGAAACGTCATAAAAGTTTTCTGATACCTGTCCCTTTCCCCGGATACATCACAGCCCTTACCGGAGGATACAGCATGATCCTCCACAGGAACCTCTTCCTTTCCCGTCCTGATCTTAAGGATTTCCGTATGGTCAGGAACGAGAAGGAGGATTGGATTTTTATCTGAGGGGACAAACGGAGCAATAACAAATCCCTTACGCCCGTTCAGATCTGACAGCGAATCCAAGAGTACCGGTTGTGATTGTGAGGACAGGCAGACACATTCGTCTTTCCCGGGCAAACGATAAATTGCATAACTATTCATGAGCTGGGGAATGATCCTCCCGGTTTTCTTTCCTATCATCTTTCTGACGACGGGGAACCAACACATAATTGGTGACCTGTACGGTGGAAATCAGGTCACCAGCCTCATTGCGGATGTCAATATGCCATTCGTGTAAGGTGCGTCCTTTATGCTGAAGGCGCCCGTAAGCCGTCACGGTATCCCCTGAAAGGACAGATTTTAAATGATTGCCACTTACATTGATACCTACGCATATCCTTCCCGGACAGATCGCCATGCTGCCTATCCCTGCAAGGTTCTCAGCCAGTGCCAGCGTCGCTCCCCCGCTAAGGAAGCCGAAGGGCTGCTGATTACGGTCATCCACCTTCATCTTGCCGATCAATGTATCTGGTTCAGGAGTGGAAATGAACTCCATGCCTAGTGTTTTGGTGAGTCCGTCTTCCTCCTCCAGGATTTCTCTTTCTTTTTCAATGTCCATGAGTCTGAATTTTTGTCTGGCAAATTTACAAAAAAACAAGCATATAAATTAATGAAGGGATCAGATTTTGATATTCTTATGTTAAAAAGGAAGAATGATGGAGAAGTGAAAGCGAATGCTTACGAATGTAAAGGATGAGGAGAAAGATATTCCTGAGGGACGAATAAAAATGATAAAATACACGATGCTTTCGGAATAATTTATTAATTTTGCAATCAAAGTAACAGATAGAAAGCATAAGAAATGAACGTATTAGAACTTAGCGAACAGGAAATCGGACGCAGGCAGAGTTTACAGGAGCTCCGGAAGATGGGAATCAATCCTTATCCGGCTGCAGAGTATCCTGTGAATGCCTTCAGCACAGATATCAAGGCTGACTATAAGGAGGATGAGAAGCGTGAGGTGATCATCGCCGGTAGGATGATGAGCCGGCGGATTATGGGTAAGGCCAGTTTTATGGAGATACAAGATTCCAATGGAAGGATTCAGGTATATGTCACCCGCGATGACATCTGCCCGGATGAGAATAAGGACCTGTACAATAAAGTTTTCAAAAAACTTCTGGACATCGGAGACTTTATCGGTGTGAAAGGATTTGTTTTCAAGACTCAGACCGGTGAGGTCACCGTACATGCACAGGAACTGACCCTTCTGAGCAAGAGCCTGAAACCGTTACCGGTCGTCAAGCACAAGGACGGCGTTACCTACGATGAATTTGATGACCCGGAACTTCGCTACCGCCAGCGTTATGTAGACCTCATCGTCAACAAAGGTGTCAAGGAAACCTTCCTGAAACGAGCTACGGTCCTCCGCACGATGCGTGACTTCTTTGACAAAGCAGGTTATACGGAGGTTGAGACCCCTATTCTTCAGAGCATTCCCGGAGGAGCAAGTGCTCGTCCTTTCATCACTCATTATAACGCTCTGAACCTCGATATGTACATGCGTATCGCCACAGAACTCTATCTGAAGCGACTTATTGTCGGTGGTTTTGAGGGGGTCTATGAGATCGGCAAGAATTTCCGTAATGAGGGGATGGACCGCTATCATAACCCGGAGTTTACCTGCCTGGAACTCTATGTCCAGTACAAAGACTACAACTGGATGATGAAGTTTACCGAGCAACTCCTGGAAACGATTTGCATTGCTGTAAACGGTAAACCGGAAGTCCAGATAGGTGATCATCTGGTCAGTTTTAAAGCTCCTTATCGCCGCATCCCTATTCTTGATGCTATCAAGGAGAAGACCGGCTATGATGTCAACGGTAAAAGTGAGGATGAGATCCGCGAAATCTGCAAGAAACTCAATATGGAGGTGGATGAGACGATGGGGAAAGGCAAACTCATTGATGAGATGTTCGGACAGTTCTGTGAGGGTACCTTCATACAGCCTACCTTTGTCATCGACTACCCGGTAGAGATGTCTCCTCTGACAAAGATGCACCGTTCTAAGCCGGGACTGACGGAACGTTTCGAACTGATGATCAATGGAAAGGAACTGGCCAATGCTTACTCTGAACTGAATGACCCGATCGACCAGGAGGAACGTTTCAAGGAACAGATGAAACTGGCGGATAAGGGTGATGATGAAGCGATGGTCATCGACCAGGACTTTCTCCGTGCCTTGCAGTACGGTATGCCGCCTACCAGTGGCATCGGCATCGGCATCGACCGACTGGTGATGCTGATGACAGGTAAGGAATATATCCAGGAAGTTATGCTCTTCCCTCAAATGAAGCCGGAGCCGAAAATTCCACGGAGCAGCATTACGGAATGGGCTGCCATAGGTGTAACGGAAAACTGGATGTATGTCCTTCGTAAATGTGGATTCAACCTGATCTCTGATATCCGTGACGAGAAGGCACAGGGACTGCAACAGAAGATCGGGGAAATTAATAAGAAATATAAATTAGGCTACGAGAAACCTTCTGTTGAAGAAATCGGCAGGTGGATTGCTGCTGCAGCCGATGCTTCCGGTGAAAAGGGAGCTAACTGATCATTTTCAGACCGGCAGATCATGGAAGCAATTCTCTGCATATCCTCCACACGACAGAATACTTGGCCGGAAGAGGAAGAGATTGCATTAAGAACTATCTGGAGAATGACTTATGTTTAAGGTTGGGAAAATAGCGATAATTGGTGACGGTTCGTGGGCAACTGCCATAGCCAGGATGATCGTGGGGCATACCCATCATATCGGCTGGTATGTCCGCAGGGCTGACCGCATTGATGATTTCAGACGGATGGGACATAATCCTGCTTATTTGTCAAATGTTCCGTTCGATGTCAGGGAGATTTTCTTCTCTGATGAGATTACTGAAATCGTAAACCGCTATGATACCCTCGTCTTTGTCACTCCGTCGACCTATCTGAAAGGTCTGCTCAAAAACCTCAAATCACCATTAAAGGACAAATTTATCGTCACGGCGATCAAGGGGATTATCCCGGACGAGAACCAAGTCTGTTCAGAATATTTCCATCAGGTCTATCAGGTCTCCTATGAAAACCTGGCTTGTATCGGAGGTCCTTCTCATGCCGAGGAGGTTGCACTCAACCGCCTTACTTATCTGACGGTGGCCTGTCAGAATTTAGATAAGGCCAGGATCTTCACACAAGTCCTGAACTCTGATTCCATCCGCACGAAGGTCTCTAGCGACGTCATCGGAATAGAATACAGTTCCGTTCTGAAGAACATCTATGCCATCGCTGCGGGAATCTGCAGCGGACTCCAGTATGGAGACAATTTCCAGGCAGTCTTGATGTCGAATGCCGTACAGGAAATGAACCGTTTCCTGACCGCTACCTACCCTTGTGACCGCTGCATCTACGACAGTGTATATCTTGGTGACCTGTTGGTAACAGGTTACTCCAGATTCTCCCGTAACCGCACTTTCGGTACGATGATCGGGAAAGGTTACTCCGTTAAAAGTGCCCAGATCGAGATGGAAATGGTTGCCGAGGGCTATTATGGCACCAAATGTATGAAGGAAATCAACCGCCATACCCGTGTCAAGATGCTCATCCTCGATGCGGTCTATGATATTCTGTATAACCGCGTGGACCCCGGTACAGAGATCAAACTCCTGGCAGGGGTGTTCCACTAAATAATGAATTCATCAATTCTTAGCGGAATAAGACCGCTAAATAAAACATAACTTTTAATGAAAAATATCAGCTTAGACATTACAAAAGCTACGCCATTTCTGAAAAATGGTGCAGTAAAATCGTATGAGTCAAAGGTTAAGACTGCTCAGGATGCTCTGGAAAATGCCACTTGCGCCGGAAATGATTTCCTGGGATGGCTGCATCTTCCCTCTTCGGTTACTCCTGCTTTTCTCAAGGAAATCAAGGACGAGGCAAGCATTCTCCGTGCTAACTGCGAGGATATTGTCGTGGCAGGTATCGGTGGCAGTTACCTGGGTGCCCGTGCCGTGATTGAAGCACTGGGCAATTCTTTCAGCTGGCTGGTCAATGATGACCAGAAGAACCCGAACATCCTTTTTGCCGGGAACAATATCGGCGAGGATTATCTCTCGGAATTGACAGCTTATCTGAAAGGTAAGAAATTCGGTGTCATCAATATCTCCAAGTCGGGTACCACCACTGAGACGGCTCTGACTTTCCGCTTGCTGAGAAAACAGTGCGAAGCTCAACGGGGCAAGGAGGAAGCCAAGAAAGTCATCGTGGCCATCACTGACGCCCGCAAGGGAGCTGCACGTATCTGTGCTGACAAAGAAGGTTATAAGAGTTTTATCATTCCTGATAATGTCGGGGGACGCTTTTCTGTGCTCACTCCTGTGGGATTGCTGCCAATCGCCTGCGCTGGATACGACATTGAAAAACTCATTGAGGGCGCACGGGACATGGAGAAAGCTACGAGTGCGGACATTCCTTATGAGGATAACTTGTCTGCCCAATATGCAGCTGCACGCCAGGCATTATATACTCAGGCTGGCAAGAAAATTGAAATCATTGAAAATTTCCAGCCTAAACTTCATTATTTCGGAGAATGGTGGAAACAACTTTACGGTGAGAGTGAAGGCAAGGACAATAAGGGACTGTTCCCTGCTGCCTGCGACTTCACGACTGACCTCCACTCAATGGGTCAATGGATCCAACAGGGAGAACGGACGATCTTCGAAACAGTTCTCTCGATTGAGACACCTGATCACAAACTGCTATTTCCTCATGACGAGGATAACCTCGACGGACTGAACTTCCTCGAAGGAAAACGTGTCGATGAGGTCAACAAGATGGCTGAACTGGGTACGAGACTGGCACACGTCGATGGCAATGTTCCGAATATCCGCATCAGCGTTCCGGAACTGAACGAGTATTACGTCGGCCAACTCATCTATTTCTTTGAGAAGGCTTGTGGCATCAGCGGTCTGCTGGAAGGGGTTAACCCGTTCAACCAGCCGGGTGTAGAAGCTTATAAGAAGAATATGTTTGCACTGTTGAATAAACCGGGATATGAGGCTGAAAGCAAGGCCATCCGGGAACGTCTTGACAAAGAAAAATAATCTGTATTCGGGAGACGGGTTCTGCAAATAGGAATTTGTCTCCCGATAATATAAAAACCATCTGAAGAAAAGATTGATAGAGAAAGATAAGGGGTACAATACTCCTCCTTGAAAATCAGGATGATTCGGTAAGAAGATTGATTCGATTTTATTTATAACATGAATAAACAAAACATCCAAGAGGCTTTAAGCCATTATAGAAACCACCTTAAAGCATCTGGACAGAACATCACACCTAAAGAAATAGAAAAAGGTATCCGCTGCGTTTTATTCGATATGGACGGAGTACTCTATAACTCCATGCCCAACCATGCCATTGCCTGGACCAATTGCATGAAAAAATTTGGCATCCGGATGACTGCGGCAGATGCATACGCCACAGAAGGTGCCAGAGGTATTGACACTATACGCAGCTTCGCAAAAAGACAACTGAACAAGGATCTCTCCCTGGAAGAGGCGCAACAGATGTACGATGTCAAGACTGATTATTTCCATCAACTGCCTGTTGCTGAAATATTTCCGGGTGTCATCGAATTGATGCGGAAGATTAAAGCTTCTGGAGTGGACATCGGAGTGGTCACAGGAAGTGGACAACGCCCTCTCATCCAGCGCCTGCTCCGTGATTTCGGAGAGTTTTTCAATGAAACGCATATTGTCACAGCCTATGACGTCAACCGTGGTAAGCCGAATCCTGATCCTTATCTGATGGGACTGAAGAAATGTGGCCATTACCTGCCCTGGCAGGGAATCGTCGTAGAGAATGCTCCCCTTGGTGTACGTTCAGGCGTAGCAGCAGGAATATTCACCGTAGCGGTAAACAGTGGACCATTGCCTGACTCTGCATTGCAAAGGGAAGGAGCTGACCTCATCTATGAGAAAATGACCCAGTTCTGTGACGACTGGGATACTCTTATGGTAAGTTCCGGAAAACTTTAATCTACTCTTCTTTCCGACAGTCTTCTATTAGCCTGTAAGAACCGTTTCCCTCTTCCGAAGAGCTACAGCACTACAGCCGTACCACTACAGGTTACCATTAACATGGAATTGGTCTGGCCTACGGTCTCATAATCCAGATCTATCCCTACGATGGCATTGGCACCCAGACGGGCAGCACGATCAGACATCTCTTTCAGGGAAGCATCCTTGGCTTCGATCAAAACTCGCTCATAACTTCTACTTCTGCCACCGAAAAAGTCATGGAAACCTGCCAGCATATCCTTGATGGCATTAGCTCCGATGATGGTCTCACCGGTCACTACCCCTTTATACTGTTGGATGGGGCGTCCTTCAATGGTGGGAGTCGTTGTCAAAATCATAATATCATAATTTACAAAGTAATTTCCCCGCTGCCGAAACAACGGTGACGATCTATATCATAAACCACACAAAACTGTCCAGGGGCTACGCCGTGAATGGGACGATCAAGGTGAAAGAAATAATTTCCATCCCCCAGGTCCTCGACTGTAGCAGAGTTGAATTCCGGTGTGTGACGGATTTTCAGGGTAACCTTCCGATCTGTCACCGGCTCCGTCAGAAAATGAAAATCATGCACCTTGAAGTCTTTCTTGTAAGCTGTCTGCGGATCATATCCATGACTCACATAAAGAATATTTTCCTTCGTATCTTTCTTGACGACGAACCATGGACCACCTCCTAAGCCAAGTCCTTTTCTCTGCCCGATGGTATGGAACCATACCCCTTTGTGCTCTCCGATCTTCCGGCCGGTCTCCAATTCAATAATATCGCCTTTTTGCTCTCCGAGATAACGCCTCACATATTCATTATAATTGATGTTTCCCAAAAAGCATATTCCCTCTGAATCCCTCCGCCGGGCTGTCGCCAGATGTTCCTGCACGGCGATCTCCCGTACTTCGTCCTTGACATAATGGCCAATCGGGAAAATGGCCTTCTCCAGTTGCCAGTCATAGATCTGGGCCAGAAAATCGGTCTGGTCCTTCACCGGATCGGGGCTGGTCGTGAGCCACTTCTTGCCGTCAATGATTTCTGTCTGGGCATAATGTCCTGTAGCTATCAGATCATAGTTGCGTCCCATCTTTTCATCAAAGGCACCAAACTTGATGAGTCGGTTACACATGACATCAGGATTAGGAGTCAGACCAGCCTTGACCTTGTCCATCGTATATTTCGTTACCTGCCCCCAGTACTCCTTGTGACAGTCGACAACCTGCAGTCTACAGTCATACTTCTTGGCCACAGCCGTAGCCATCTCCATATCTTCCTCACTGTTACAGTCCCATGCTTCTTTCTCCTCAGGACCGATCATAATATAAAAACAGTCAGGATGCAGACCTAACCGGGCAAACTCGTACACAACAACACTACTGTCTACTCCTCCGGAAAGGAGTACAGCGATACGCTTGCCTTTAATTTCCTCAATATTCATAGTTGACAAAGATACAGATTTTTATGGTCTGAATCAGAAGAGCACTGTTAAAATACATAAAATCATGCTGAATCTAGGACCATTTTATAAAGTTGGGCTTTTAACCATCTTATTATGTTTCAGGAATAAAGTGACTCAAATCATAGGGTTGTTTCTTACAGTATACCTCTGATTTTAAGGCCTTAAAGTCACAGACCTTGACGCCTGATTTCGGGCGGTATCCTCATGGAGGAGCAATATGCACCATTTTGGGGTACCATAATGCACCATTTTGGTGGGGCGAAATGCACCATATCGGTGGGGCGAAATGCACCATATCGATCACAAGTGACTATTGTCGTGAGAATCAGTGACTATGCTTCTTTCTTATCATTAAAAAACAACCATATTATTTGAACCTGAATCTGCCGGCAACGTTCCAAAAGAAGCATCGGATCCACCAGCAACACTCTAAATCGAAAAAAAGATCTCCCGCATCAGAAGATACGGAAAATCCCTCTATTTTTAGAGCCCTTCCAGGCCTTGAATTCTCGATTGCAGATCTACTGGTCAGCTTTATCCCCCTTGGCTGCAGGCTCATCAGGGCCCTTAGTCTCCGCAGGCGTGTCTGCTGACGGATTCTTCACCTTCTTGTCAGTGACCGGAGTGGTCTTTCCAGTTGATTTATCCTGGGCTGCCTCCCGGTTTCTCTGATCAATAGCCTTGATCTGCTGCCTGACCAGTTCCAGATTATCTTTCTGTCTCTGAACTTTCCGGTTCATCTCTTCAATCAGACTGCTTCCCTTCTTGCTGGCAGCATTCAGGAACCCGAGATTATTCTCATAAGTATTAATCTCCTGCTTTAACGACTCATAACGGTGCATCAGCCGGCCACGCTCATTATCCAGCGCACCTTCACCCCGTTCCGCTACATTCTTCAAATTGCTCCTGAAATTCTCCAGACGATGACGGGCCACCGACACATGCAGGTTGGTATAGATCTGGTCAAGGACATCATGATAAGCCTTGTAAACCTTATCCTTTTCTTTATAGGGAACATGACCGATACCATTATATTCACTGACCAGTTCCTGAAGTTGGTCCTGTACTTTATCCCCGGGATTCTTCAACAGATCCTGCAACTTGCCGATAATCTCGTTCTTTTTATCCAGGTTATCGTGCTCTTCCTGATGAGCACCCGCATGAACAGCATTACGAGCTTCAAAAAAATGATTGCAGGCAGAAAGAAAATCATTCCAGAGTTTATCACCCTCTTTCTTAGGAACCATTCCTATCGTTTTCCATTCCTTCTGTAAGGCAATCAGTTTATCGGTCGTCGAATGCCAGTCAGTGCTATCCGTCAAGGCCTGAGCCTTTTCCACCAGAGCTTTTTTCTTCTCAATATTCTCGGCAAACTTAGATTTCAAGCCCTTGAAGAATTCTGCTTTTGCATCAAAGAATTGATCACAGGCAGCACGGAAACGCTGGAAGATCTTCACGTTCATCTTCTGAGGGGCGAAACCTATTTTCCGCCAGTCAGACTGGATAGCGATGATATCCTTCGTATGCTTCTCCCAGTCACCGGCTCCCTTGTTTTCTTCGCCGGCTATAGCCTCCACCTTTTCACAAAGTGCAGTTTTCTTCTCCAGATTATCTTTTTCCTGAGCACGGATCTGCTCAAAGTGTTCCTGATGCTTTTTGTTTATGACCGTCGAGGCTGCCTTGAAGCGCGCCCACACCTTTTCGCGAAGATCCTTGGAGACAGGCCCCGTCTCCCGGTATTCCTGGTGCAGTTCCTGCAGTTGATGAAAGGCACTGATCACATCCGGCACTTCAGCCAGTTTTTCAGCTTCTTCACATAACTTGGTCTTCAACTCAAGATTCTTCTTGAAATCATATTCACGAGCCTCCCGGTTGAGATTGAGCAGATCATAGAACTGTTCCACATACAACTGATAGTTACGCCACAGTTCATTGGCTTTTTCAGGCGGAACAGCTTTTATCTCCTTCCACTCCTGCTGGAGAGCCTTGAAATCCTGATAGGAGTTGTTGGCAGCCTCAGGAGATGTAGCCATCTCCTTGATCTTTTCGATGATTTCCTCCTTCTTTTTCAGATTCTCCTCTTTTTCCGTTTCCTGTTTCTGAAAAATTCTGGCACGCTTTTCCTTGATGATTTGTATCTCAGCCTTAAAGGCTTCCTCCATATCATCAGGGAGTACGGAATAATGATCCGGATCTCCGCCACCGTCAAGATAGGCTTTCATCTTGGCTTCACGGTCAGCATTCAATAATTTGTAGAAAGAGGTCTTTAAATGATCTACTTCTGCTTTGTCAGGATTTTCATTTCCGCGAGCGATCTCAGTCACACGTGCAAGCACATCCTGCCTGCTCGTATAGACCTTTTCTGCAGACTCCTCTTTTTTATCAACTTTTTCTTCTACAGACGAATCTTTCACACTCTTCTGTTCCGGCACAGATGAAGCCTCAGGTGCAGGACCGGAGATAGCTGCATCTTCGGTAACTGGAGTCTGAACTGTGTCGTCTGTGGGATGAGACTCTGTCTCTGCCGTTTCAGCAGAATCAGGAGCCGTTTCAATAGGTTGATCTTTTTGTTCTTGAGAGCCAGCACCTTCATCAGAAGTATTCTCTGACTGATGGTCTGCTGACTGCTCCTCTGTGGTTGCCTTCTCTCCTGTAAGGGGAGACTCTTCAGAGGAAACTGATTGCTCTGACCGATTCACTTCTTCCATTTTACCTTTTAACAAGGTATTTTCTTGAGAGTCCATCATTTCACTGTTTAGTTTATGATATGGTTTTTCAATGCCAGCGCCTGTCTTCATACAGGGCCATAAATAGCTCCTGTAGCTTATACAAGGCTTATACTATGCAAACTTATATAAATTTTTTGTAAAAACCTAAAGAATATTGATTTTTCTAATTTATTTTGATCAAAGCAAACGTTTATAACGTAAAATCCACCACGATAAGCCGGATACAATGGCAGAAAGGACCAAGGCGATGAGAAAACCATACGGATTACGCTCCAGCCCATTGATCAAGTTCATCCCTAAAAGGGAAGCGATAAGTGTAGGAAACATCATGATAATACTCACTGAGGTCAGCGTACGCATCGTGGTGTTCATATTGTTATTGATAATACTCGAATAGGTATCCATCGTCGATTCCAGAATATTGGAATAGATGCTTGCCGTCTCTCTCGCCTGCATCATCTCAATATTGACATCCTCTATCAGATCTGTATCCAGTTCATCCACCTGCAACTTGAATTTCAGTTTTTGCAGCAAACTCTCATTGCCTCTGATAGAGGTGATGAAATAAGTCAGGGAATCCTGCAGCCTGCTCAGACCGATCAGGCTCTCATTGTTCACCTCCCGATCCAGGTTGTGCTTAGCTTTCTCAATAAGGGAACTGATCTGTTTCAGACGCTTCAGATACCATACGGAAGAAGAAAGGAACAAGCGGAAGATGAGGTCTACATAGTCCGTAAAACCCACTCCCCTCTTCTGCTGATAACTGACAAAATCTATCATCATGTTCGTCTCATAATAGCACACGGTAATCGTCACGTTTCCTTTATGGATAATACCCAGAGGAACCGTCGTATAAGGTGTACGGGAACGGATCTCCTTGACATACGGGATTCGGAGGATGATCAGCATCCAGCCATCATCATAATCATAACGGGCACGCTCATCAGTATCACTGATATCTGAAAGGAAATAGTCGGGGATATGGTATTCTTCTTCCAGCAGTTGCTGGTCTTCTTCACTGGGACAGGTTACTTGAATCCAGCAATCAGGCTTCCATGCGTCGATTGCCTTAAGGTTTTATCAATATTCCAAAATGTTCTCATCGTGCTAATCTCCATAAAAAATCAAGGTATGGGAATTAGCATTCTGCGTAATTCTCACACCTGCCAACTTCTGTTTGCCGCGTGATAATCGTCCATTTAAACTTTTATTTTTTAATAGTTTTGCAAAAGTACGTAAAATAATCCATAAACAGGGCTTTCCCGGGAAATAATTTTAAAATTATTTCCCGACAGCCTTGTCTGAATTAATCATTTGAAGGGCATCTCCGTACAAGTCTCTGCCCGGTAAAAGAGCAGCGGCCTGCCGGCCCTCCGCTTACTTCTCCGGTATTTCAGCCAGAACCTCCTTGACCAGATCCCAGTACGGAGCAATAGAAGGAATGAAGCAACGTTCACTCGTCGTATGCGGAGAAAGGATTGTAGGTCCGAAGGAGACAATATCCAGCCCTGGATATTTGCTCAGGATCACAGAACACTCCAGGCCGGCATGATCAGCCTGGATGACCGGATCCTTGCCATTCTGATCACGATAGACCTTCTTGACAAGTTCCACGATCGGACTTCCCGGAACGGGATCCCAGCCGCTGTAATCACCACTTACCATGGTTTTCATACCTGCCATACTGAAACAACTCTCAAGTTGCTCCACCATATAGGCTTTCATGTCCTCGCGGGAAGAGCGGACCAGGATCTTAAACTCAGCCTTATGGTCATCAATGTCGATGATAGCCAGATTGCTTGAAGTCTCTACGACATCCGGATAAGCGGGAACCATACGGAGCACGCCATTATGACAGGCATAAATGGCATCTACCAGATTATCCTGAATTTCCTCGGGTACACAGGTCTTCGGTACTGCGACCTCCTCAACCAACAACTGTACACCCTTCTCAATACCGTTGAATTCCTCTTCAATCATCGTCTTCTGCTGCTCAGCCATCTGCTTGAGTTTACCGATATTTTCCTTCGGTAAGGTCACGACTGCCACAGCCTGGAAAGGAATGGCATTGCGCATATTGCCACCCTGCCAGGACACCAGACGGGCACCGGCCTTTGCTATTGCCTGCCGCACAAGGCGGACCATCTCCTTGTTGGCATTTGCCCGCCCCTCATTGATTTCCAGACCGGAATGGCCGCCACGCAGCCCTTTCAAGGTCATCTTTACGGCCCCGTCCAGATCATTGCTCTCTTCCTTGTAATCAAGTTCTGCCGTTACATCGATCCCCCCTGCAGACCCGACAGTAAATTTCCCCCACAGTTCTGAATCAAGGTTCAAGAGTATGTCCGAATGCAATTCTCCCTCAGGCAGGTCATTGGCACCATACATACCTGTCTCCTCATCACGGGTGATCAGGACTTCGATCGGGCCATGCTTCATATCCTTGGCTTCCATGACTGCCATTGCCGTAGCTACTCCCATGCCATCATCCGAGCCCAGTGTAGTGCCCTTCGCCTTCACCCAGTCTCCGTCAATATAGGCATCTATCGGATCCGTTTCAAACTGATGAGCACTCTCAGGAACTTTCTGCGGGACCATGTCCATGTGCCCTTGAAGCAAAACGGTCTTACGGTTCTCCATGCCCGGCGTGGCAGGTTTGCGCATGACAATATTCCCTGCCGGATCCTTGAAAGCCTCTACACCGGCCTTCCTGGCAAAGTCGAGCAGGAATTGCTGAATTTTCTCAAGATGTCCTGAAGGACGTGGGACTTGTGTCAACGCATAAAAGTTATGCCAGATTGCCTCTGGCTTTAAATTTTTGATTTCTTCCATTGTATTATCCATTTAAGTTAAATCAATTCTTCAGACTCATTTCTTTGCCAAGAGAATATCAGATTGGCGACCGGAGGAAAAGAAGTTTTCCATGACCATTTGTCCTCTTTTTATTGAGGACAGGGGGACAGGCCCCTCAACACTGTCAGGAAGACTTATGCTGCTTCCTCAGGGACGCTGATCTTTCCCGTCTTTTTTTTAGCTGTAAAGGACAAGGCCAGCCAACCGTAGATACCGATCAGCACAACCAGCAAAGTTTGTATGCTATGCACGATCAATACAAAATTGAGGGCATCGGTAGCCCCCACACCATATAGCATCAGCATCGTCTTCACGGCAAAGTGCCATGGCCCGGCTCCGTTCGGCGTCGGTACGATCACGGCAATGCTGCCCACGATAAAGGTGACCAGAGCACAAGAAAGACTCAGATGGGAGGTTGCCTGAAAGCAAAAGAAGGTAAGATAGTAATGCAGGAAATAACTGAGCCAGATGGCAAGGGTGAAAAAGATGAACAAAGGTACATTCTTTACTTTTTTCAGAGATATAACTCCTTGCCACATACCCTTGAAGGCATCTTTCACCTTTTTATATATGGAGAGTTTCTTCAGCAGAAAATACAACAGGACAATCACCGTTATCCCACATATTCCCGTAACGAGATAGCCCGAAAAAGTAAAGCGGCCGAAAAAGGCTCCCATACTGGTCCCCGTCTTCCGGAAGAAAGTATGGAAAACAGGGATCTGGTAAAGGATGGTCAGGAATGCGACGAGCAGGATCAGCAGGGAGTCAATCGCTCTCTCGGTCACTACCGTGCCGATAGACTTGGGAAAGGAGACCCCATCCCAGCGGCGGAGGATCCCGCAACGGGCAAATTCTCCTATTCTGGGAACCACCAGACTGGAAGCATAGGATACGAATATGGAGTTGACACTCACCGAGGTCCGAGGGGTCTCTCCCACCGGCTCCAGGGTCTGACGCCAGCGCCACCCGCGAAAAGCCTGGGCGAGAACACCGAAAGGCAGGGACAACAACATCCATGTCCAGTTCATCCCATGGAACATTTCATATTCCACCTGTCTGAAGTTGAAACCCCGATACATCCAATAAAGAATAGCACCGCCGAGAAATAACGACAGTACTACTTTCAGTATCTGGCTCAAAACCTTTTTCTTCATACGTTGCAAAGTTAGACAAAATAAATGAAAAGGAATTGCTTTTTCCGGACTATATTGGACTCTCTGGAGGGAAACAAACGCTTTAGCTCTCATGCAACTTGATCAACATCAATAAAAAAGCGGGAAAATCAACTTTATCAGCGAATTGTTATCGCACACAATCAAATGTTTGTATATTTGCAATCGAAAAGAAAGAGAGATAAAAAAGGAAACAGGATAACAGGATTTATGAAGTGAGTGAGTACGAGAGAGTAAGTGAGTAAAAAAGAGAAAAAGTAAAAGGATTGTTTAATTTAGAGGTAAAAAGATTATGGTAACATTAATTTCAGCAGCCGTCGTTGCAATCATGATTGCACAGGCTATCAAAGTAAACAACAAGATTAACTTGAGCAACAAGTAATCTTGCTACTGAGTGAGAAAATTCAATTAAAACATTATAAAAGGCGAGGCAATTCATATTGTCCCGCCTTTTTCTTTGCTCTGCCAGCCCGTTCAAGCTCCCCTTCAGACCGTCAGTGCTCACTATTCCGGATGCAATCCTGAAGTATTTCCACACGGAAAGCGCAATTTTCGGACTTGCAGCCGTTTTTATCAACAAGATTTACTACTTTTGCAAAGTAGAGCAGCAGAAATATGAACAAAGTAAGACCCAAGAAGAATCTCGGTCAGCATTTCTTGACTGATTTGACCATTGCACAGCGGATCGCCGACACGGTTGATGCCTGCCCTGCCATTCCTGTTCTGGAAGTAGGACCGGGGATGGGAGTGCTCACCCAATATCTCATGAGGAAATCCCGTGAATTGAAAGTCGTTGAGATTGATTCTGAATCCGTGACTTACCTGCACGAGCATTTTGCGGTCATGAAGGAAAATATTATTGGGGAGGATTTCCTGAGAATGGACCTTTCCAAAGTGTTTGAGAACAGGCCGTTCGTGCTGACCGGAAATTACCCTTACGACATCTCCTCCCAGATTTTCTTCAAGATGCTGGATTTCAAGGATCTTATCCCTTGCTGTACGGGCATGATCCAACGGGAAATGGCACAGCGGATCGCTTCCCCACCGGGTAAAAAAGCCTACGGCATCATCTCAGTCCTGATCCAGGCCTGGTATAATGTGGAATATCTCTTCACAGTCGATGAGAATGTCTTCAATCCTCCTCCTAAGGTGAAAAGTGCCGTCATCAGGATGACACGTAATGGAATAACTGACCTGGGGTGCAATGAAAAACTTTTCAAGCGACTGGTGAAAACCGTATTCAACCAGCGCCGGAAAATGCTTCGGGTCAGCCTTCGTCAAATGTTCCGGAAAGACCAAATCAACAAGGATTTCATTTCACAGGACATCATGACGAAAAGACCGGAACAACTCTCCGTAGACCAGTTTGTTCACCTGACCAATCAGGTGGCAGCCGAATACCAGAGAGCAGGTATCCCTTTTTAAGCCCAAGCGGAAAGTCATTCCCGGAATGATCAGGATGCAAAGGGAAATCCATTCACAGAAAAATAATTCATTGCATCAAAAATGCCCTTAAACAGTTGCATAATCGGAATATTATCTCTATTTTTGTCAATACGAATCTAATATAAAATCTTATGATAGACGTTAAGCAAACACTAAGAAGCGCAGAAGACCGTATGAAGAAAGCTACGTGTTTTCTGGAAGAAGAACTGGCACGCATCCGCGCCGGTCGCGCCAATGCAGCCATCCTTGATGGCGTAAGAGTGGAGTCCTACGGACAGACAGTCCCCCTGAACCAGGTAGCCAATGTCTCTATTCCTGATGCTCGTACCATCGTGATCCGCCCCTGGGACCGCAAGCAGATCAAGGCAGTGGAAAAGGGGATCATGGACTCTGACGTAGGCATTACACCGGAAAACAATGGTGAAGTGGTCCGCCTGAACCTTCCTCAACCTACTCAGGAGCGCCGTAAAGAACTTGTCAAGCAGTGCAACAAGATGGGGGAAAAGACAAAAGTGGAAATCCGTAGTGCACGCAGTGAATATAAGGAGAAATTCAAGAAGGGGATCAAGGATGGACTTTCTGAAGACCTCGAAAAAGATGCTGAGGACAAGCTTCAGAAGGTTCACGATAAATACATCAAGGATGTAGACCTTCTGCTGACAGACAAGCAGAAAGAGATTATGACGGTATAGATGAAGGGACTTGTCATCAAAAATACCGGCAGCTGGTATACGGTCAAGACGGCTGACGGGCATATTGTGGAGTGTAAGGTCAAAGGCAATTTCCGCCTGAAAGGGATACGCTCCACAAATCCTGTGGCAGTAGGTGATCAGGTAGAAATCACGATGAATCCCGAAGGAACGGCTTTCATTACGTCTATTGATGACCGGAGAAACTACATCATCAGAAGGGCTCCCAACCTGTCCAAGCTGAGCAATATACTGGCCGCTAATCTCGACCAGGCCTTTCTGATGATAACCATCAACTACCCCATCACCAGCACGACTTTCATTGACCGCTTCCTGGCCGGAGCGGAAGCTTACCGTGTGCCGGTCACTCTGGTGTTCAATAAGCATGACCTGCTGAGCGAGGACGAACTGCACTATGAGAAAATGATGATTGACCTCTATAATCACATCGGCTATCCTTGTATGGAAATCCAGGCCAGGAACGGCGAAGGAACAGAGGCACTGAGACCACTGCTGAAGGGTAAGATCACTCTGGTGAGCGGTAACAGTGGCGTGGGCAAATCCACCCTCATCAACCAGCTCGTTCCGGAAGCTCATCTCAGAACGGCTGAAATCAGCGGGGCACATCACACGGGCATACATACCACTACATACAGCGAAATGCTGGAACTGCCTGAAGGTGGCTATATCATTGATACTCCTGGCATCAAGGGATTCGGCACTTTCGACATCGAGCCCGCAGAACTGACTAGTTATTTCCGTGAGATCTTCGAGTTTTCCAAACAGTGCCGCTTCTCCAACTGTACCCATACGAATGAACCGGGATGTGCGGTGAAAAAGGCCGTGGAAGAGCATTACATCTCTGAAAGCCGTTACAATTCTTATCTCTCCATGCTGGAAGACAAGGATGAAAATAAATACCGGGAGGCTTATTGATAATAAAAAATGACTGAAGTATCGTTTATCATATTAAATTATAATACAGCTGTCGATACTTTTAACTGTGTCAACTCTATTGTTCAGTTTTATAGAAAAACTGACTATGAAATCATCATCGTAGACAACAACAGCAAGGAAGAAGACTTCCAACTGCTGAAAGAGCAACTTGGCACCCGATACACGATTATCAGGAATAAAAAGAATTTCGGCTTCGGTGGCGGGAACATGATGGGAGCCAACTTTTCCACGGGGAAATACCTTTGTTTTCTGAACAGTGATATAAAATTGGATGAAGACTGCATCACGCCCCTCTGTACTGACCTCAAAGATCATCCCGATATAGGATGCATCACACCACAGCAATATGATTTCAAGCATAAGCTGCAACCTTCGTTCAAGCATGCCCTGGGCTTTCGGAGGAGTTTGCTGGGGGACCGCTTGTTTGAGAAGTATTTCCCAGAGAAATATCCCAGTCGGAAGGATCCTCCTCACGACTCTTTGTTCAAAGTATCCGAGATCAATGGTTGCTTCATGCTTTTCCCTGCAGTTGTCTTCTGGGAAATCGGAGGTTTCGATAACAACATATTCCTTTTGTATGAAGAATATGACATTTCCCAAAAGTTAAGACGGAAGGGTTATCTCAATGCCGTAGACACACGCTGCAAATTCTTTCATATCCATGGCGCGACCATGAACAAGAGGAAGAAAATTACGACGCGAGAACGCTATCTGTCCAGGATCTATTGTTATGCTAAATACCATAATGCTTTTGCCACCCTATTTTTCAAGGCCATCACCTTGATGCAACTATTGGTAAAACCACATAAGTGGTATATCATTCCTCCTCTGTTAAGAGGGGAAATACTCAGTCAATCCATGAAAAACCAATAGTCCCCTATTTTGGCTCTCCACATATTTTCCGTTTACATAGATCTGTCCGTACCCCTGGCAATTGGCGGATGAATATCCGGCATCCTGGCATTCATCGTGAAATCATAGATACATTTCTTATCCCCTGAAGAGGCACTCTTTTCAGTTTGTAATGAGCCGATAATGCTGCGTTTGCATTGCATCAGTCTTTCATTTCTCATTCGTTTTCAATATTAGGATGATTATCTAACCCCAAGATACATAAAAATAATAATAACGAAACGTGATAGTAAATCTGACTTTTTAACCTACTGATAAATCTATTACATTGATGTAAATATCCTCCATTTACCTTTTCATGGAGAGGAATAAGGGAAAGAAAAAGAGACAAAAATTGTGCACGCAATGCGTTCTCAATTTAGCAGCAAGCATAGGCTTGGAATGTCATAGAAAAATTAAGAACCATAAAAAAAGGGTGACTTACGCCACCCTAGATGTTTTCACAACGGAATAATCCTTATTGTGATTAGCTAAAATTTCAGTGCAAAGGAATAAAAAATATTTGAATCTTGCAAATTTTTCTTTATAATTTTATATATTTGTAACAAATAAACTATTTCTCTATATTATGAAACATATCTTAGGTTTAGATTTAGGAACAAACAGTGTAGGTTGGGCACTCATCAATGATGAGCAAAAACAAATAATCAAAGCAGGAAGTCGTATTATTCCAATGGATGCAGCTACAATGGGAAATTACGAAAGCGGAAATCTCCAATCTCCTGCTTCTCAGAGAACCACGTTCCGAGGAACACGCAGACTTTATCAACGTGCAGAACTCAGAAGGGAAAGGCTGCTTAGAATATTGCATATTCTCAATTTTCTCCCACCACATTTCGAAGAACAAATTGATTTTGCAGAACATCCAGGTCAATTTAAAAATCATGGAGAACCCTTGCTTCCATACAAAAAAGACAAAAATGGGAAAAATGAATTTATTTTCCAAGGTTCTTTCTCTGAGATGTTGGATGACTTCTCAAAAAATCAACCAGAAATGGTGTCTGAAGGGAAAAAGGTACCCTATGACTGGACCATTTATTATCTTCGTAAAAAAGCTTTATCAAGACCTGTTACCAAAAACGAACTAGCATGGATAATCCTTAACTTCAACACCAAAAGAGGTTATTATCAATTAAGAGGAAAAGATGAGGAATTGAAGAGCGATAAAAATGAAGAGTATAAGAGTCTTAAAGTAAAACTGGTAGAAGATTTGGGATCAGACACAAAGAAAAAAGGATTTAACTGGTATCAAATCACTTATGAAAATGGTGCTTGCCAAAGAAAATCAAGTCCCATCCCTCCACGACATATTGGAGAACAGGTTGATTTAATTATTACCACTACATATAACAAAGATGGCAGCACAAAAACTGATAAGGAAGGAAATCCACTCATCAAGGTACGAGATCCAAAGGAAGACGATTGGACTTTGATGAAGAAACGTACAGAATCTCATATTGAAAATAGTGGAGGCACTGTCGGAACTTATATTTATGATTACTTATTAGCGAATCCTTTTGTGAAAATACGAGGAAAATTCGTTCATACTATAGAACGAAAATTTTATAAGGATGAACTAATTGAAATCCTAAACAAGCAAACAGAATTCCTACCAGAGCTTAAAGACAAAGAACTATTAGAGAAATGTATAGATGAATTATACCACCATAACGAGAACCACAGGGAATCATTAAAAAACAAGGGATTTACAAATTTATTCGTTAACGATATTATCTTCTATCAACGTCCTCTTAAAAGCAAGAAAAGTGAAATCGGTAATTGTCCATTTGAATATTATTCTTTCAAAGACCCTCAAACTAAAGAAAGAAAGATTCAACATATCAAATGTATTTCTAAATCTAATCCTATTTATCAAGAATTTCGTCTGTGGCAATTTGTTCAGAATCTTAAGATCTATGCCAGAGAAAAAGAAATTGATGGGAGGCTCCAAACAGATGTTGACGTTACAAGTGAATTTCTGAAATCGCCTGATGATATCTGCAAACTCTATGACTGGTTGAAAGAACGAAAAGATATTAACCAGGAAGAATTACTCCATTCGCCAATCTTTAACTTAGACTCCAATTATCGTTGGAATTATGTTGAAGAAAAAAAGTATCCCTGCAATCCGACACATTTCGGAATTCAAAAAGCACTCAAAGAGGTCAAAGGAACACCAACATTGAATACAGGACAAGAAATGCAGTTATGGCATATTCTCTATTCTGTTGAAGACCGTATTGACCTTGATAAAGCTCTCCACCATTTTGCTGAACGTAACAGAATTGATTCAGATTCTTTTACAAACGCTCTGATTGATACAGAACCTTATCCAGCTGAATATGGAGCCTATTCTGAGAAAGCAACGAAGAAGCTCATCCAATTAATGAGAACAGGAAAATACTGGAGTTCAAATGACATTGACAAACAAACGAAAGAACGTATTTCAAATATTATAAACGGTCTGGTCGATAAAAATATTTCTAACCGGACAAGGGAGAAATCCATCAGGTTACAAAATATCAATGATTTTCAGTTTCTTCCTCTATGGTTAGCCTGTTATATTGTCTATGACCGACATTCCGAAAGTAATGACACTAAAATATGGGAAAAGCCAGAAGACATCGATAGTTACCTACATAAAGACTTTAAACCTAATTCGCTCCGTAATTCAATTGTAGAAACTGTCCTTAGAGAAGCCCTCAAGGTAACCAAGGATATTTGGACGACATACGGTACAATCGACGAAGTTCATATTGAAATGGGAAGGGACCTAAAACAACCAAAAGAAAAACGAATAAAGGATATGAAACGGAATTTGCAGAACCAGCGTGTTAATCTGCGTATCCGATATCTCCTACAGGAATTCGCTGACCCCAAATACAACATTGAATCCGTTCGTCCCAACTCCCCTGGACAACAGGAACTACTTAAAATATACGAAGATAACGCATTGAATAGTGACCAGAATGTTCCTGAAGATATTCTGGATATTGTTGATCATCTAGGTAGTCCAACAAAACCAATCTCCCAAGCAGAAACCATGAAATATCGCCTGTGGTTAGAACAAAAATATTGTTCACCATATACAGGACAAACTATTCCTTTATCTAAGTTATTTACCCCAGCTTACGAAATAGAACACATTATCCCACAATCCCGCTATTTTGATGATTCGCTCAGCAATAAGGTAATCTGTGAAAGCGAAGTCAATAAAGCTAAAGGGCGCATGCTAGGCTATGAATTTATTACCAAACAAGGTGGCAGTATCATTCCAGGATCACAAGGAAAAGACTTCAAGATTTTAGATAAAATACAATATGAAAAATTCGTAAAGCAACATTATTCTCGTAATCATGGAAAGATGAAAAAACTTCTCATGGAAGATATCCCGGATGCTTTTATAAACCGCCAATTGAATGATAGCCGTTATATGGCAAGAAAAGCTTTGGAAATTTTTTCACATCTCGTACGTGAACAAAACAATGATGAAGAAGCCATATCAAAGAACATTATTGCAACTAATGGCAGTATCACAGATCGTCTAAAAAAGGAATGGGGCATCAAAGATGTCTGGAATCAAATCATTACTCCAAGATTTGAACGCATGAATCAAATTACAGGTACCCACAATTACGGAGAATGGATATGTAAGAATGGGAAACGCTATTTCCAAATCAATATTCCGCCTTCTATTTCTATGGGATTCAGCAAGAAACGTATTGACCATAGACATCATGCCATGGATGCTATTATTATTGCCTGTACGACGAGGAATCATATCAATTACTTAAACAATTCCATGGCAGTATCCAAGCAGAAAGACCAAAGAAATGATCTGAAGCATTTGCTCTGTACGAAGAAATCAACTGACGACAAAGGCAACTATATATGGCAGTTCAACAAGCCATGGCCTACTTTTACCCAAGACGTTCACAAAGAACTCAACTCTATTATTGTCAGCTTTAAACAAAACTTAAGAGTCATTAATCGAATGAGCAATTACTATTGGCATTATATCAATGGGCAAAAGGTATGTTCCAAACAAGTCAAAGGAGACAGTTGGTCTATTCGTAAGTCCTTACACAAAGCAACCGTTTCGGGCGCAGTGAGACTACCAGAAAGAAAAACCGTAAAATTTGCAATCGCACTTAAGAATATCCATCAAATTTGCGACAAGAAAAAGCGTCATATCATCCAGGATGTCATCAAGTCATATAGTCATTATGATGAAAAAACTATACTCAAATATTTCAAGGATAGGAAATATATCATAGAGGATTATGATTTTTCAAAACTTGAGATATACACTCTTCCCCAAGAAGCCAAATGGGCAGCAACTCGTATAAATATTGATGCCAGCTTTGACCAAAAAGCGATTAATTCCATTACTGACAGTGGAGTGCGTAATATTCTCTCTAGTCATTTAAAGAAATACAATGATGCAAACGGCAAAGAACATCCAGAGAAAGCCTTTTCTCCCGAAGGTTTACAGGATATGAACCTTCACCTTAAGGAACTAAATCAAGGGAAAGCCCATAAACCCATATTGAAAGTAAGAAAATACGAAGCTCTAGGAAATAAATTCAATATTGGAATTCGGGGTTCAAAAGACAAGAAATATGTGGAAGCTGACAAAGGCACAAATCTTTTCTTTGCCATTTATGAAGATGAAGAAGGCAATCGAACCTATGATAGTATTCCTTTCAATATAGCAGTAGAACACTTAAAGAATCTTGAAGACATAGCACCTCAACGAAAAGAAGACGGATCAAAATTGTTATTTACATTATCGCCCAATGACCTTGTTTACTTACCTGAAGAAGGAGAACACGTTGACAAAAACCATTTGTGTAAAGATCGTATTTACAAAATGGTATCTTCCTCTGGAAAACAAAGTTTTTTTATCCCCTGTAATGTTGCAACTACAATTGAAGATAAAAAAGAATTCAGTCCATTAAATAAGATGGAAAAATCTATCAATGGAGTAATGATAAAACGATCTTGTATTAAAATCAATGTCAACAGATTAGGGGACATTCTTTAAATCACGATGCTATGATTAAGAAGACATTATATTTTGGTAATCCAGCCTATCTTGCACTACGTAACCACCAATTGGTTATTAAACTTCCAGAAATAGAAAAGCAAAAAGATTTGCCAAATATACTCAAAGAACAAGCCGTCCGAACCACACCTATTGAAGATATCGGAGTGGTTGTATTGGATAATAAAGAAATTACAATCACCCTTAATGCAATATCTTCCCTGCTGGACAATTCTGCAGCTTTAGTTACTTGCAATGAAAAGCGTATGCCTACTGGACTATTATTGCCACTCCAAGGTAATACGACTCAAAACGAACGATTCAGAAACCAACTCAATGCGTCAACTTCACTACTCAAGCAACTTTGGCAACAGACCGTGAAGGCTAAGATCGAAAACCAAGCCTACCTTCTTTCTACTCAATCTCCCAAATCAGTAGCCTGTATGTATGCATGGGCAAGAGATGTAAAAAGTGGAGACAGTGATAATTATGAGGCTCGTGCAGCTGTATACTATTGGAAAAATATATTTAAAGGGAAGCCTGATTTTATTAGGGGTCAAGAGGGCGACCCTCCAAATAATTTATTGAATTATGGCTATGCCATTCTTCGTGCGACTGTTGCAAGGTCACTAGTCATCAGTGGTTTGTTGCCAGTTATGGGGATTCACCATCATAATAAGTACAATGCCTTTTGCCTTGCAGACGATATCATGGAACCTTACAGACCCTTTGTAGACAAGGCCGTCATTGATATTATGTCCAAGCAAGAAATTCCAGACAAGTTGAATACCAATCTAAAACGCGATTTGCTGAATATCCCTATAGTAGACGTAAAAATAGGTAATAAAAAAAGTCCTCTCATGATTGCCGTTGGACAGACTACAGCAAGTCTAGCCAAATGCTTTACAGGTGAAATAAGAAAAATATCTTACCCTACTTTCCCTTGATTAGTCGACTTAATAAATATAGAGTCATGTGGGTGCTGGTTTTCTATGACTTGCCAACAGATACAATTAAGGAGCGAAAAGCTGCTGCCAAATTCCGTAAGGAAATTATGGGAGATGGTTTTACTATGTTTCAATTCTCCATTTATGTACGTCATTGTGCAAGTATGGAAAATGCTCAAGTCCATGTAAAAAGGGTTAAATCATTACTCCCCGAATATGGTAATATTGGCATCCTTTGTATTACTGATAAACAATTTGCTGACATCCAAATTTTTATTTGTAAGAAAGAAAAAAAGCCGAATGCGCCCTATCAACAGCTCGAACTATTCTAAAACAGAAAGAAGGATTTCCCCTTACTATAGGAAATTCTTCTTTCTCATCAACTCATTTTTTAATTCTAATTTCAGTTGTAACAAAATGAAATACAGCAAGTTACAAACATCGAGTTGTTTCACCTTCTACAAAGGTAATGAAATTTCAGCTAATCACAACAATAAATCTTTTACAAGATTCACAAGCGCTGTTGTTTCACCTTCTACAAAGGTAATGAAATTTCAGCTAATCACAACTAATCCTATTAATATCAATATCTAAATTATGTTGTTTCACCTTCTACAAAGGTAATGAAATTTCAGCTAATCACAACAGTATCGAGAATATATCTTACCGTATCTTTGTTGTTTCACCTTCTACAAAGGTAATGAAATTTCAGCTAATCACAACACGCCTGCAATGTTTTCGATGGCAAAATATGTTGTTTCACCTTCTACAAAGGTAATGAAATTTCAGCTAATCACAACGGTGTTGATGAACATCAGGAAGCTGCTAAGGTTGTTTCACCTTCTACAAAGGTAATGAAATTTCAGCTAATCACAACATAATCTGTAAATCTATATATCAGAATGGAGTTGTTTCACCTTCTACAAAGGTAATGAAATTTCAGCTAATCACAACCAAAGACCCTGCATCCCTTTCAGATCATCTGTTGTTTCACCTTCTACAAAGGTAATGAAATTTCAGCTAATCACAACATTAAATCGATAGTTCCATAAAATGATGCCGTTGTTTCACCTTCTACAAAGGTAATGAAATTTCAGCTAATCACAACACAAAAGTATATGCTCCAATTTGATAAATGGTTGTTTCACCTTCTACAAAGGTAATGAAATTTCAGCTAATCACAACGAGTCCGTGCGTTATAAAGGTCGACGGCGTGTTGTTTCACCTTCTACAAAGGTAATGAAATTTCAGCTAATCACAACGTAAGAAGAAATTGTATTTGAAAATGTATTGTTGTTTCACCTTCTACAAAGGTAATGAAATTTCAGCTAATCACAACCGTACTGGTCTGTCAGATAAGACAGATAGCGTTGTTTCACCTTCTACAAAGGTAATGAAATTTCAGCTAATCACAACTTGTTCCTTTCTCAAAATCAATTTCTGTCTGTTGTTTCACCTTCTACAAAGGTAATGAAATTTCAGCTAATCACAACTAGTTTGGATATGGTTAATTCAACTAGACCGTTGTTTCACCTTCTACAAAGGTAATGAAATTTCAGCTAATCACAACCAAAATCAAGGAAGGATGATCCTGGCGACAGTTGTTTCACCTTCTACAAAGGTAATGAAATTTCAGCTAATCACAACCGTTACGCTGAAAGACGGGAGAGTTATAAAGTTGTTTCACCTTCTACAAAGGTAATGAAATTTCAGCTAATCACAACTGATTAGAATGAGCATTGATTTGTACTGTTGTTGTTTCACCTTCTACAAAGGTAATGAAATTTCAGCTAATCACAACTGCTGCTGGTATGTTCCTGTACAACTTCAAGTTGTTTCACCTTCTACAAAGGTAATGAAATTTCAGCTAATCACAACTTGAACGGATAAATCATAAAATGTCTGCAAGTTGTTTCACCTTCTACAAAGGTAATGAAATTTCAGCTAATCACAACATATAATAGATTTTGGAAATTATGAAAAAGGTTGTTTCACCTTCTACAAAGGTAATGAAATTTCAGCTAATCACAACGCCGGTTTACAAACACTATGTAAACAGAAAGTTGTTTCACCTTCTACAAAGGTAATGAAATTTCAGCTAATCACAACCATATTACACTATATATTATATATATACTGTTGTTTCACCTTCTACAAAGGTAATGAAATTTCAGCTAATCACAACAATGTTATTATTACTTGTTTCTATGTTGCAGTTGTTTCACCTTCTACAAAGGTAATGAAATTTCAGCTAATCACAACTAGTTTAGAAAATTGTTTGTACCTTTGCACGTTGTTTCACCTTCTACAAAGGTAATGAAATTTCAGCTAATCACAACTGGCTGACGAAAACGGAGATTTGTTAATTAGTTGTTTCACCTTATTCTATATAATAAACAAAGCCTTACTTTCAGATGAGAACCCTATTAGATGCTCTAGGGTATTTTGTACCCGTTGGAACGGTGTCAATCAGGCGAACGGATTGATGGACGCGATTGACGATATGGAGATTTCAGGTGGTTTAGTCTCTCAATTACAGGATGGCTTAAGTTTCTGTCGCCGTAATGCAAAAAAAATGTGGTACAAGACCCCCGACGGGCGTGTAGAACTACCAGACTATCCTGAAGAATGTATTCTTGAGGGACTAGTCAATGGTCTTATCCATCGATCCTACTTGGAGATAGGCAGTGAGGTACATATTGACATTTTCGATGACAGAATCGAGATCTTCTCACCTGGGGGCATGTTCGAAAGCAAGCCTATTCAGGAATACGATATCATGCATGTCCAGTCAAGGCGCAGAAATCCAATATTAGCAGATATATTCAGTCGACTGCACTATATGGAGCGACGCGGAAGTGGTTTCAAGAAAATATGCTTGGACTACTCCAGCCAACCAAATTTTAAAGAAGAACTCAAGCCGAAGTTTTTCTCTGATGATAAGGATTTTGTCTTAACACTTTACAATCTCAACTACGGGAGCCGCTTAGAAATTGAACCCAAAGACGAGAACAATCAGTTCCCCAAAGTTCCCCAAAGTTCCCTAAAGTACCCCAAAGTTCCCCAAAGTACCCCAAAGTTCCCCAAAAACAAGTAAAACTGCCCGACTATCTCAATGTCTTTGCCTCAATACTTAAAGATTTTCCAGAGGCTACAATTCACCAATTGGCCAAAGAAGCCAAATTATCAGAACGGATGATAAAGAAAGACCTTCGGGCATTAAAGGAATTTGGAATTATAGAGCGTGTCGGATCGAACAGGAAAGGTTATTGGAAATTTCGAGTTTAAGAACGTACAATATATGGAGACACTTCAACATACATCGTACCGATATAGCAATATTATCAGGTAGGCAACAGATCCAAACAGGAAAATATCACCTTTATAGCTCATCTTTCAACTGAAAATCATTACCTTTGCTGGGCAAAAGGGAAAATAATGACTGATTTAAATTTAGAGACAATTTACCAGCAGATCGCTCATGGTATCCGCGGGTTAGTGGATGGAGAAGGAGATTCAGGAAGGATCCTCAGCATGGAAGCTGATGCCCGTAACAATGCTATCGTGGTCGAACTTGCCGAAATGTCGAAAGTTTTCCGGGATGCTCTGATAGAGGAAATAAAAGAAGACCTCACGGAGTGGAGGATCAATCCGTTTGAGGATATTGTCTATGACGGTAATCAGAAACTGGTCTTCTATCTGAAGGATGAGGACGAGATCTTAAAAGCTTACAGAAACCAGATTTAACCAGTGGGCAAGTCTTTTTCATAACATCTCTTACAGAAAGTCTGAGAATTACCAATAAGGACAAAGTGGTAAACCGTCATGGAAGACATGACTCTTCTGTGTCTTAGAAATTTTCAGTATATTTGCATGCAAGATCTTATGATTGGAACATCTGACCAAGAACCTATTAAAGTTGTCATGCAAACTCCAGACATGATCCTTCTAAAAGGAAAGCCAAAGACTTTTGAGATTAAATCTATCGAACAAGACCCCAAAGGGGTGTGCTGGGTACAGTTCAATACAGGTAAAACCTTCCCTTATTCTCTTCGTGATATAAAAAAGCTCTCTCTTTCAAAGGAAATCCCTATATCAGACTGCTGCATCTCCAACAAGACAGGACAAAAGTTTTATCCCCTGCACATCTGGCAATACCAGTTTTTTGATCACAGCTACTATCGTATTCAGTTTAATGAAGAATGCATTAAAGAATATGATGAGAATTATCTTGAAATAAAAAAATCGGTTCTTGTTAACAAGGAGTCCATGAATATATTCAACTATCTTAAAGATGTCTCTGGCAAGCAAGTGATCCAAACTGAATCCGGTCCCATTTCATTACATGATAAATATGAAAAAGTAAGGTTCATTAATGAGGATTCTGCTTTGGGAACCTACCTGAATCCAAGTCTGTTGCACACCTATCCAGGATACACAGATTTGATCTATCCGTTCTATAGCAATCTGAGTCAGATGAAAGCTGTTGACAATGCCTTCAAATCTCAAATCAGCATCATTCAGGGGCCTCCTGGAACAGGTAAGACTCAGACCATTCTGAATATTATTGCTAATATCATCTCCCGAAACGAAAGTGTCTTGATTGTCAGTAATAATAATTCGGCAGTAGAAAACATACAGGAAAAACTGGAAAAAGAAGGACTTGGCTTTACCGTTGCTAAACTCGGAAAATCGGATAACAAGAAGGATTTCATTGCTAATGGACAGTCTGCATATCCAGACATGTCAGGCTGGCATACAAATAACAACAAGGAATTAACGGAAGAAATTAATAATGTATCTAGAGAACTGGAAACACTCTTCAAACGTCAGAATGACCTTGTGCAGAACCGACAGGAATTGGCAGCCTTGAAAATCGAAAGCAAACATTTCTTCGAAGAGAATCATTATGATACTAATCACCTTGAACAATATAAACATCCTTCAAGCAAAAAGCTGATCCAATTTTGGATAAAACTGGATCTCTTTCTGGAAGAGTCCAACCTTTACCCAACTTCCTTATGGAAACGACTGAAAAAGAAAGTTCAACTATTTCTCTTTTCCTTCATGTCAAAAAGGATATTAGGAGTCACCTGCAATAGTAGCAATCTGCAAAACTATTTGATGGATATAAAAGCTCTATTTTATACGGTCAGAAGCCAGGAGCTCTATAAGGAGATAGATGACGCTATTTCTTTCCTTAAAAGCAAACACGCCAGTGATTTGTTACAAAAACAATCCGAGCTCTCCATGAAGGCTCTAAAAGCGGTCCTTGACATTAAGTATAAAGGTGGGGAAAAAGATAGAACAAGGTTTGAAGATAAAGATCTTTCCCAAAATGGAACCGCCGTTACTAACGAATATCCAGTCATACTCAGCACCACCTTTTCTGCCATATCAAGCCTGAGAAACTACACATTTGACTATCTGGTTATGGATGAAGCTTCACAAGTATCTATTGAATCAGCAGCACTGGCGATGCAATGTGCCAAGAACGCAGTGATAGTCGGGGATACAAAACAATTAACAAATATCATCAGTGATGAAGTTAGGAAAGAAATAACTCAGTTGAATGATACCTACCTGATTAGTGAAAAGTATGATTGTCTGGGAAACAATTTTCTGTCTTCTATAGCAAAGGTATTCCCAAATGCACCTAGAACATTATTGAGAGAACACTATAGATGTGCCCCTATGATCATCAACTACTGTAATCAGAAGTTTTATAACAATGAACTGCTCATCATGACCAAATATGATTCTTCTACAACACCAATGGAAGTCATCAAGACGGTTAAAGGCAATCATTCCAGATCCGTTCTTCAGGGTAATCAGACATTAGTCTTCAATCAGCGTGAAATCGACGAATTTAAAGATCTGATGAACGGGCATTCTGATATACCTTTGAATGAGATCGGAGTCATTACCCCTTACCGTGGCCAGGTTGCCTTATTCAGAAAAGAAATCCCGATGAAAGATATTGAAGTCGACACTATCCATAAATATCAGGGAAGGGAAAAGGATATTATTGTTATGAGCACTGTTGCCGACAAATACAATCCATTCGTTGATAACGCGAACCTCATCAATGTTGCAGTATCTCGAGCAAGGAAGAAATTCGTTCTAATTACAAACAGCAATGAAAATCCTGAGAAGGGCAATATTCGTGATCTCATCGATTACATCAATTATAATCATGGTGAAATCATTGAGAGTGACTTGCATTCTATTTTCGACTTATTATATTCCTGTTATTCGGAGCAACGCCTTTCCTACCTTAATAAGAAGAGAAAAATATCAGAATATGATTCCGAGAATATTGCCTATTACGTTATCTCTGCCATTTTAAAAAGAAACAATGCCATGAGCAACCTGAAAGTGATGCCTTTCTATCATCTCAATTCTCTCATCCGGAATACCTCTCTTTTGACTGAAGAAGAAGCCCAATTCGTAAGGAATTCCTGGAGTCATCTTGATTTCCTTATTGAGAATGAAGTCAGTAAGATTCCCGTCTTAGCAATTGAGGTTGACGGATTTGCCTACCATCATTCTGGCACAAAACAGTCGGACCGGGATAAAATCAAGGACTCTGTACTCAGCAAATACGACATACCATTACTTCGATTGTCAACCGCTGGTAGTGGAGAAATTAATAAAATCGAAATGGAAATTAAGAAACGTATCTCATAATAAATATGATTTGCTTCAATAATCTAAAATGATTAATTTTCTGTATCTTGATGCTAGCTATTTTTCATATTTAGGGTCCGCTGATTTATTTTCACCAGCGGACCCTAAATAAATCATCAAAATTGTCTTAATAATAAAATTTTATATTATATTTGCCAAAACATTTCATGTATCATTCTTAATGGTAAGCCTATCTGTAGAATCAAATACACACTAAATCAATTTCCCCAACGGGTTATGATTAACATCTATTAAGAAACACTATTGCAGATCCTTTTGAAAAGGTCTCATAATCAGCTGATATTTTTCTATCTTTACAGATTAAATTTATCAACTTTAGGAATTAGAATATGATACTTAAATCAGAAATTTTCGACAAGATCCAGTTCCTTTTTGAAACTTACAAATTCAATGATCATAATCTTCACTGTATCATCTATTTCAATGGCAATGTTAATAAAGTCATCTTGGAGAAAGCCTTAGTTATGACGCTGGATGTTGTACCTATCTTAGATAGTCAATATGTAGAAAATGTCAATGAGCCTTATTGGCGAAAGGAAGAATCATCAAGTTTTAAGGATATACTGACTTTTGCAAATTCCAAGAATGAATTTGAGGCATTTATCACTTCAAAAATCGATGTGTTGATGGGGCCTCAGGTAAAAGCCTGTTTACTTAATTCAAACAATGATTCCCTGTGTGTTCTGATGAATCACATGGTATGTGATGCTGCTGGATTTAAAACCTATCTTTATTTGCTATGTAGCCTTTATTCGACTCTCCTGGTAAATCCTGATTATAAATCAGGCTGCCTTTTTAATGGGGATAGAAGCATAAAACTGATAAATAAGCAATTCAGTTTTAGAGATAAACTAAAGACACTTCTACTGCAAAGAAAGGAAAGTAATGGTTCTATTGATTTGAATTTTCCGATGAGTTCAGGAAAAGAAATCAAACCATTTGTGCTGACGTATGAAGTAAAGGAAGATAGATTTCTTGCTATTAAAAAATACTCACATAGTCACAATGTTACTATTAATGATATAACTCTTGCCGCTTTTTACAGGGTACTTTATCAGATTTTGAACAAGCAGGACCTTAGTATTTCTATAGCGATAGATATGCGTAAATATTTAAAAGAGAGGAATATCAAAGCACTTACTAATCTGACAGGTACAGCTATTTGCAAAATACATTACGAGCCTGACGATACCTTTGATGATACTGTAAGAAAAGTTAGCAAAGAAATGAATTTAAAAAAGAAGAAACTTATTGGATTAAATTCCATAGTTAAGGTTTCTCTGCTGTTTAAATGTTTTAATTATAAACATGTTAAAAAATTACTGGGGAAAGGTTTTAATAATCCGATGATAGGAATGACTAATATCGGTATTCTCGATTCTAAAAAACTTTGCTTCCAAGGTACTCCGATTAAAAATGCTGTCATGTTTGGATCAATGAAATATAGACCCTATTTTCAACTGGCCTTGACAAGCTATAATAATACGATGACCTTTACAGTAAACTTATATGGTGATTTGCAGGATAAATACAATATGGAGACTTTCTTCTCTTTGTTGGATAAAGAACTACAGTTCTTTAATGTAAAGTGAAATAGGGAGAGATGATAATAACTATGAGATGAATCTGTGGATTAATTAATGAATGCAAGAACGACCTCTGCCGATAACATCAAGAAATGCCTTAATGATTTTGCCCGACAGATGCTGATCCCTGTAGCGACATGGAAGAGTATCCTGAAGATCGGTTGTAACAGCCTTGATCCTTATAAAATCATAAGAACTATTGCCAGAGAAGCAGAACAGCGTGGCATCAGTCCATCCATAGCCGTTTCAAGATATAAGTATGAGACGAACTGGTACAAAACTTCTTCTTTTAGATCTCCGAAGATTTATTAAGCAAGGGCAAGGGCGATGTCCCTCCCTGAAGAAGTGGCAAGGGTGGATAGATAGGAAGAGTTGTTTCTGCATACAAAAGTAAGCAAAAATATAGTCTTCTGCAAGAACTGACAGAGATCAGCAAGGAACGACTTTCCCGAATCATGATAAAAACGTATCTGTGTAGATAATTGATTGTTCTTCATTTCTCATTCGTTTTAAATAAAATCAAAACGGAACGAAAACTGCCATATTGGCCATCATAAAAATGCATTTTCAAATAAAACGGAGACGATATGATGGTATTTAATTCTATTTTTGTATCTTTGTACAACGAAAAAGAGAAAAGATTGCATTGGTGCTTTCACTTTAATAGATGGAAGATTGTTTCCAGAAGTTAAAGGATTGATCACAACTATGGTTTATAAACTAATGAAAAGATCGTATTTATCTTTTAGCAAGTGTCCGATGAACTCGTAATTTTTTATTCACACAATATGGATGTACTCAACAATTTCTTCGCAACACTCAGTGGATATCTCTGGGGATGGCCAATGATTACCCTCCTTCTAGGAACACATCTCTTCCTCACTATCCGACTCCGTTTCCCCCAGCGGAAGATAGGGACAGCCATCAAACTTTCAGTGAAGAAAGACAAATCTGCTACCGGCGATGTATCTCAATTCGGTGCTCTTGCCACGGCCCTTGCTGCGACAATCGGTACCGGAAACATCATCGGCGTAGCCACAGCCATTACTCTCGGAGGACCGGGTGCGGTGCTCTGGTGCTGGCTCACGGGAGTTTTTGGCATTGCCACCAAATATTCTGAAGGACTCCTTGCTATCAAATATCGGGTCAAGACCAAACAGGGAAAGATGCTCGGAGGTCCGATGTATGCGCTGGAAAAGGGACTGGGATGGAAATGGCTCGCCGTGCTCTTCAGTATCTTCACGGCCTGTGCCGCCTTCGGCATCGGCAACACGGTACAGGCCAACGCCATCGCCACCCTGGCCCAGAACACTTATGGTATCTCTCCCTATATCACCGGTACTGTCGTTTGCATCCTTACCGGTATCGTCCTGCTCGGCGGTGTGAAGAGCATCGCCAAAGTCTGTGAAATGCTCGTGCCTTTCATGGCTATCCTCTACATCCTCGGGTGTATTTATATTCTCTTCGTCAACAGTCATTTTGTATGGCCGGCCATCGAACTGATCTTTCAATCAGCCTTTAATCCCAAGGCAGCAGGAGGTGGCTTTGCGGGTACGACAGTGATGATGGCTGCCCGGTTCGGAATAGCCAGAGGACTCTTCTCCAATGAATCCGGACTGGGCAGCGCGCCTATCGTAGCTGCTGCAGCACAGACCCGTAACCCGGTACGCCAGGCTCTGGTATCCTCCAGCGGCACGTTCTGGGATACGGTCGTCATCTGTGCCATCACCGGTATCGTCATCGTTAGCAGCATCCTTGCCTATCCGGATATTGACTATAACAACGGCGCGACCCTGACCAAGGTTGCTTTCAGCAAGATCCCTTACGTCGGGACCCCTATTCTCACCTTCGGCCTCCTCACTTTTGCGTTCAGTACGATCTTAGGATGGAGTTACTATGGGGAACGTGCCATGGAATATCTGAAGGGAAGGAAATGGATGCTGGTGTACCGTATCCTCTACATTCTCGCAACTTTCGCGGGGAGTATTGCGAGTCTCAATATCGTATGGAACATCGCCGACTGCATGAATGCTCTCATGGCTATACCCAACCTTATTTCCCTGCTTATGCTCAATGGAATCATCGTACACGAAACCCGGAAATACTTATGGAGGGGAAGACTGGATAGAGAAATGTAAACCTATTTGATAACTGCCTGTCTCTTCTCGTAGACACACCCTCACTGCCGCCCGCACGTACCGTCTCTGCAGGCCAGTCGCAAGTGGCCCATCAACTTATCATCATGCTATAACCAGAATATAAACACTATTAAAACGATACTAGTACCGGCAAGTTTGCAAATCAGGACGGACTAGATTAACTTTACACTCAGATTAGCCATCAAAAGGTACCATACGGATCACCTCAATGCACCATTGGGCCTGCCCCGATGTACCATAGAGGACATCCGGATGTACCATAGCGTTGAGTGCTACGTACTGTAGGAGACACTATTATGGCTTAAACTTGAATAATGGACTAATTCAAATTTCATTACTATGAGCGTAAAATACAAACTTTATCAGATTATTGATCACCGTCATCCGTCCAGGAACGGAAAATGGTTCGCAAAAACGTATACAAGGGATGTCCTTCATACTACCGACCTGACCCAAATCATCTCTAAACGGTGTACGGTGACGGAGGCAGATACCCTAGCAGTGGTCTCTGCACTCAAGGACATCATAAAGGAACAACTCGCTGACGGCCATAGGGTTGTCCTAGACGGTTTCGGCTATTTCCATACGGGTATCAAGTCGGTAGCGGTAGATCATCCGTCAGATTTCAGGCCAGATGAACACATCATACGGGTATATACTAATTTCGTGCCTGCCAGCTCTTATGATCCGATCACACACCATGTACGCCGGTCCTTTAATGATGGCATCAAGTTCGAAGAAATGCAGGATTATTCCCGTCCTGGGGATGGACCGGATATAAAAGGAACTTAAGACAGTCCTTGCAAGAACAAGAAGTCGTCTTTTTCCCAAAAGAGAAAACTCGATGATTTGCTTCACACATTTATCTTTGCTGATAACGGTAAGCAAGATTATATGGATCCGACGAATTCACAATATATTAAAGGGTATATGATATACTAAGAAACAACTCACTGTTGCTTTTCTCCTTATCAAATTTAACTTTCTGCCCTTGAACATAAAGTTCTCTGGCACTACCATAGACGTCATAATCAGAGAGTCGGTAGCCCAATGAAACGGTCCACCTGTCATCTGTAAGACCAACTGCTGTTTCCCCAAAAGTATACCAATTCATATCCCTGCAGCGATTTTCAATTCTTTCCACATGATCAACTCCGACGTATCCGTTCACTTCAGGGAAATACTCTACAAGACCTTTTGACAGATTGGTAAGAGGCTTTATCATACCTACTCCCAAAGTAAGGAAAAGCCGGTCACCGACATTATCCAGTTTAATTTCAGGCAAATACACCTTTGCCTCCGGTTGAAATGCAAAATGATAGATAAAATCAGAAGGATCATGCAGGTTCCATAAGTGATGTGAAGCATAGCTTACTCCACCGACAGAATAATCATCTTCCTTTCCAATAAAATCAGTCAGACGCAGGCCGGCTGATACTTCGAAATAAGGTATGGGCCTAAAACTTATTGAAGGTAAAAGCGACCATGTACTATATGAGTCCATAGATGCCTCCAAGGCAACGCTAAAGGGTCGTTTTTCTATGATATTCGTCTTTGCAGCCACTCTAAAAGGTTGCAGGAACAATACTGCTGCCAACCCGTATTTCACAGTCTTATAGTACCTCTTTGCTTTCTTCATTCAAATTGACTATTTCTTATTGATACCAGTCTATGAAAAACATGAATCGACAATTTCATTATTATTCATCGACTGGTATTGACCTATAAATACGGCAAAGGTATAGAAGAAAATTTAAAACACCAAATTACTTTGCACTTAGAAGACCGCTATCAACTCCAAAAGTACTTTGCAGAAATAGCCGGCAATCTAATTTGAAGTTAACAAATAATCTTGCCAACTAATTCCTTGCACCTCCTTATAAATAGATACCAAATGACAAAGTCTGGAACTTCGGTCCAAAAGAAGTATCCAAAGCATTGCATGGACTGTACTTGAAATAATAGCTGAGACATGGTGTTTTCAGCACTGCCATAAAATCAACAGTGACCGGATTCACATGTACGTCCTTTGCCCTGTCCTTTACCTCTTCCCCATTCAACTCATACTTTGTGAGTATGCTGCTATGATAGTTGAAATTAACTACCGGACCTACAGACAGTCTGAATCTTCTCGATAAGGAATGCCTGTAAAGCAATGGTACAGTGATACTCGTTACCTTAATACGTGAAAACTTCAGGTTTGCACCGTCAGGAACAGCCTGCAGCCCCGTAACACCATTGGCAACCTTTGAAAAATATTGATTGCCGTTCATCCGATAATTGCGCCAGTCAATACCAAAACCAATAGCTAACTGATCCTTACTGCTCTCCCATGGATGCCAGTTGTATTGAGCTATGATATACCATATTTCCCATGAAGAAAACACCCGGGTATTCATATTTGCCGGCGCGCCTAAAGCCGAGGTCCATCCTATAGCCAGGTCACTGGTAATCTCCACATGATGAGCATGATGGTCTCTACGGATACCACCTATACTGAAACCAAAATCACTGGAATTTATCCGCGCAGTTGAGACATAATTGCTATCCGTAAGTTGGATGGTATTAGCATAATGATAAGTTGAATCCGATTCACTACCTCTGATATCCACCTTCTGCAGGGAATCACCGGTGATAACAGTTACTATCCTAGGTTTTCTGACAACGATAGTGTCATTAGCGTTTTTCGCAGATGCCGTCATGCAGACAGCAAGCATCATAAAAAAGGTAAGTTTTTTCATATTCTCTATTTATTAGTTTTCCAATAATTTCCTTAATTCTCTAAGACTGCCTACAGACCCCTCCATATACACCAAGGTAACACTGGTGTTCTGAATAGAAAGACAGAGAAAACGATGTGTACGCCCCTGTGGCTGCAAACTGATAATCAACTTACAGTCATGACTGCCTTTCTTTATGCGATAGGTCTCTATAGACTGCTTACAGTCCTGATCAAAAAGACGGTTAATCGTCAACAGTTCTTTCTTAGAGGCCTCAAAACGCAGACTATGATAATAAGAGAGATGATATTGGCTCAAGGAACGTCCCCGCACGGATGTCTCCACCATCCTCGAAGCAGGAATGACGTCTCCCTTGAAGACAGGATTAACAGCAAGCCCTGTCTGTGCCTGCATACCCACCACAGAAAACAGGAACATTAGAAATAGTATGATGCGTCTGTCCATCTTTTGACTCCTTTCTCGTTTATTCAAATAATCCTTTCAGTTCATGATCAACGCCTGGGTTCCCTTCCATCACAATGCCCATAGTATTGCGCACTTCATGCATCACTACAGCCCGATCCGTCACTTTCTGACCATAGATATAAGCCACACAAGTATTCTGCCGATGAACAAACCATATTGATACGACAATGACTCCAATAAAGATTGCCGCCGCTGCCATAAGCGACTGATGCCAATGACGTAATGGTTTCACAGTTGCTTTCGTCTTTGGGATGCTGACAACCTCCATATCCAGAAACATCTGTCGAAGAGGTTTCCATTCTTCACTCACCTCATGCGTGCGAAAATACTCATAAAGCCGGTGTTCCTCTGCAAGTGTAGTATCACCTTCAAAGAAGCGGTTGACAAGTTGCTGTATATCGTCTTGTTGATTCATGATTGATACTTTTTATAATATTCTTTTCTGACTGCCTGCCGTGCCCGGCTGAGAGCTTTTCTTACAGCTGTCTCTGTAGATCCCATCAAAAGGGCTATATCACTCATTTCCATATTCTCTATATGACGGAGGCGAAGAATGGTCTGCTGCAATGAGGGCAATACTCGGATAATCTTCATCATCCGTTCGATACCATCGTATGATTGCTCCTCAACAGATATTTGTACATCATCAATATTCAATTCCGAATGATACCGGCGAAGATGATCGACAGCCAGATTGCGCACAAGCACTTTGGCCAAAGGAGCGACAGGCAACTTAAGTTGATCGAGCATGAGCCACATCTTCAGAAATGCATCCTGAACGATGTCCTCAACTTCGTCACCATTGCCGATATAATGCCTGGCTATGGAAATAAGTTGTGGGCGCAAGCGCTTTACCTCATGTTGAAACTCGTCAGCAGTCATACTTCATTTCGTTTCTATATGGATTACGCAAAAGAACCAGTTTTGTGACACACAAATAAGGAAAAAATAGAATATAAATGAAAAACATTTTCTGAATCAGATAAATCCCGGATTCCTGCCACCAGGAACCTTCCGAAAGTTTCATTCGATTCAAAGTACTTTTTTCCACATACAGGTTATTATGTTCTACTCATATCGGCTGACATCCTGAATAGATTCAGGACTATAAATAATGGGTAAAGCTATATAAATATTCTCAAATCTGCAAGCAATAATTCTCAAATCTATTCTTTAAAATTCTCAAATCTATTATCAACAAGAACCGTAATGCAATGATATTCAAGCAAATAAACAAATTATTAAATTTCCAAAGGCATCATGATCCATTTAATACCACGATGCCATCTCTTTTCAGTTCTGATTATTATATGTGGTTAAAGATGGAAACTTGCAGAGATCATAATCTCTCTGCCCCGAATCCTATTCATCGAACAAGAATGGATCAGATCCTCATTCAACACATACGAATAGGTCTTTTTATTAAAGATATTCCTGAAATCCAATTCCCATCCGATATGCTTTATATCGTATTTTATGCCGGCATCAACGAGGAAAAAATCCTTGTATTGTCTGGTCAGGAGTTGATTGTGATCATATTCAGCTTGAAGATCAAAGGCAATCATCTTGAAAGGGACAGTCAATGTCCAGTCGTGATGCCAGTTGTTGATCGTTGTATTGGATGAAAGACTTTCAGACTCCATCCGGTTGCGGCTGAAGGTAACGCTGTAAGTCAGGTGCATATCCTGATAGAATGACAGGTCAAGGCTACTTTGCAAAGAAAGAAAATTACTCTGGTAAGCATGAGATACACCATCTTCTATGAGTGAGGTGTTGCTACAGTTATAGTTGCCCCGCAGATTAACTATACCGTGGAGAAAGTCAAAACCTTTACTGAAAAAGGTGATCGCACTCCAATTCCTCGATTTCGATTGCTGATCAGTTGCAGACAGGATAATATAGTTGCCGATGAAGTCGCGGGTAGAACTGTATGGATCTGTGATCAAGGAGCGGCTTATCATAATCAAAGCATGGGTACCGTGGATGGCATCCTGATAGAGAATATTAGCCGAGAGGTTATTGCTCCGTTGATGCTGGTAACCACTATATCCCCGGTTAATGTATTCATAGTCCTGCAAGATGAGAGAAGGGTGAAACCTGCCGGCGTCCAGAGGTTCAGTGGTCTGTCCGCCTTGTAATGAAAATCTCAGACAGGGGGTAACCTGCCATCGGATGCGGAGCAGAGGCTCCGGCACGAATTCACGTACTCCCTTATCCTCACTGTATTTCTCGTAGAGGTAACAGAGTGGCATCTCCAAAGAAACATTGAAATCACTTGAACTGTATTCAAAGTCAGGTTCGGCATAGAGTTTGAAATAGCCGAAACAGTTCTCGCCGTGCATTGTTCCTATGCTGTCGGGCAGTCCATAGAGCCGGGACCGGATACGGTGCAGCTGTGCGTTGATACCTGTGCGGAAAGAGAGTACAGCCTCACCAATTTTCAAGCTCCCCCGAATATAATCATCGGTTGTATAGCTTTGTTGGTGTACATTCTGACGGAGGGAGTCGACCAGAAGATACTGGGGAGCCGATACCATACTATTGTTGGAATAGAAGGAAAGGAGTTTTTTGCCATATCTCCGGATGATGTAGAGATTATCTTTCAGATGATATACCGGAAGCCGGGTCTGTTGCAGATGCTGCCAGGTCCAGGTCTCCGCCAGTCGCTGATCGTCCCAGGAGAAATTGCCGATAAGGGTATTTTTGAGGTATTGTCTCTCACCATTCTTCTCGTATTTCCACTGAGTATATAACTTGTTGTCTTTATCGTGAAAATCCTTGTTGCTCACTACGGTTCGGTTGCCATCCTGCCTCAGGTATTCCGTCCGGCTCATCCCTTCGGCCTTTTCATCCTCATGGGTATAGATGATCTGCAAGCCCGTTTGTGAAGACGAACTGAGCCGCTTCAAGGTATTGATGGAAACGGCATGGCTGGTATTGAAAAGTGTACGTAATTTATCCAGGTAAGGTGTCGTGGGTGGTGCGAGCCGGATATATGCAGTCGGATCATCGTTAAGTTCATCAAGTTTGAAAAGATCTTCTGTCTCCCGGCTTATATTCTTTCCCACGTTATTGGTTTTATAGGTCAGCATGGTCTGAAAATCATCTTTCAGGCGCATAGCAAATCCACTGAAATCCCACAAGAAGTGGTTGTCCCTGAATCCCGTACCGGCATCTATGCTGTTGACCCAATGTGATTTGGCATCCTTCTTCATCTTCAGGTTGACAGCGACATCATCAGAGAAAGTAAAATCCTCCAGCACTCGGATAGGTTGGTGATGCTGCATCACCTGTACGGTCCCCACATCCTGTTGTGGCAGCGAGCCGGTGGCTGTGCCATATTTATTGCCGAGCATATCCATCCCTTCGATATAGAAATGGCTGATCGACTTGCCTTCATAGGAGATCTGTCCGTTCTTCTTGTTGACATTAAACCCAGGGATACGGGCCAGCACGTCCCCAATGCTCTTGTCATTCTTGTTGGCAAAAGCTCCTACGGTATAGTTCAGCGTATCACCGTTGACCTTGACCCTATCCGCCTTGACCTTGACTTCTTTCAGGGTGAAGTTGTCCGGTTCCATGACGATATGGAGGGGACCGGAAGCAATAGTATAAATGACTTTTTTCTTAAATCCGAGGTAAGCACATTCCAGATAACATCCGGCGGGGATCTGGAGCAGGAAGTTACCTTTACCGTTACTTTGTGTGAAGGCAGCCATCTTTTTAGTTGAGGCATCCTTAGCCTGAATGATCACCCCTTCCAGAGGATTCTTGTCCGTATCCACAACCGTTCCCGTCACCTTGACCTGTGCAGACAGAATGGAAGGGAATAACAGGCAGATGAATAAGGTTATCAATACCTTCATGACGTTCTGATTTTATTCCAATTCCATATCCGGTATCCTGATACTTCCTTTAGGATAGGAACGGGGGCTTGTTCTGGCTTTCAGGAAAGTCCTGCGGTCGATAGGCTGAAACTTGCGATGGAGAAGATTGTAGAATTTGAGTGGAATAAGATTCTTATCGGATATTCCGCAGGTCTCAATATGGATAAAACCTTTGCAATCTGCTTGCAGGATCAGTCCCGGCAGACCGGAGAATTTCCAGGGACCCAGGTCCAGAGGAATATCCGGAGCATACCAGACTTCCCATCTGCGCCCACGAAAGATCGTTGAGGCATAGTGGCAGGTATATCCGAATACGGTCGCAGTGGAATCTTCCCGAATAGTCCAAGATATCCGGGGAATATCTTCTTCATACACATATCTGGAACCGAATATAGAGGAATATACAGACAACTTACCTTCTTTCAGATTGCGGTAGATGAAGTCAGAAGAGTTCGAACTTTGAGGCATTACATCAGAATCGTCATGATGAGTTTTTGCTTCCTCGGATTGTTCCAGCATGTCAATGACAGCATCAACGTGACCGGATGCAATCATGGAGTCTCTCATCAACGTGTTGTAGCAGAAATACTGGCTTTTGTTTCCCCCGTATCGTAAGACATAAAGATCCTTGTATTTCCCCTGTGTCACACCATATCTAATCTCTATTTGCGAAGATCCGATGATATGTGTGTTTTGAGCTTCATTGTTAATATGACATAAGAATAAAAACAGGATTAGAGATATTATTCTTTTATTTTCCATTTATAATCATAAATTTAGGTTCAATATGTAGAACTGGAGTTAATGTTTCTAAATATTAAAACCAGCCGGTATCGTACAGCATTCCGGCAGGCTATGCCGCACTTCATACTGTCATGCTGGAGATAAAGAGGAAATCGTCTGCCCATACTATGATAATTTATAATCTGCTCTTCTCATCATTTCCGGCACCTGTACCCTTATATCTTTTGCCTGTTGTATTCCATCTGTAGCGGATGGTAAAGACGACCTGACGCTTATAATATCTGTTGTCCTGTGATAACTGGGCTGCAGGACAATACAAAATGTTACTGTCATTATTACGATTGAATAAATCTTCTCCGGCAATTTTCAAGATAAGATGATCATGACAAAGCGTTTTGGTAAGTCCTAAGTCCAGAGCTACAGTGCTTTTTGAAAGATACACGTTTTCTGAGTTCCCTGTTCCCTGGTAGTTGAAATTCAATTCTCCTATGAAATTCTTTCCAAATTCAAGAGTGTTATTGAAACCAATCATCCAGATAGGCTTGTTGAACTTCTGTTCTCCGGAGAAGGATGCTGCTGTCAGCCACTGTTTGCTCAGGCCTATGGACAAATCCGGATTCCATTTGCCGATGGCAGGAGCCACATCAAGAAAAGGGGTAATGGTTTTGACGCTATGTAAGTTTTTGTAAGATGTAATGACAACATCGGAATTTTCTGATTCGGGATACATATAGTATATGATGTCCTTGCGTCTGTCTGTATAGTCAAGATTGAATTGCAGGAATTTCCATATCATGGTCAGAGAAGCATCATGTATCGTTGAATTCTCCAGCATCGGATTTCCTTTTTGTATGCTGTACATGTTAGCATAAAAAACATCATTGCTTAACTGCCTATAGGTAGGCCGTGCCGTCTTTAGAGAATATGCAGCCTGTAACTGAACATTACTAATCTGGGTATTGAAAGAAAAAGTCGGGAACACATTATTATATATTTTCCTTTGTTTCTTGTCACCGTCATGATGAAAATCAAGATGTTCGTATCTTACTCCAGCTTCAGCAGTTCCGAAAGGCAGGTCATGAGAATAATCGATGAAGGTCGCAAGATTATAATTATGTAAGGTGCTATTTGAGGAAGCTACATATCCTTGCGGGTTGGAATAGTCATCCTTGCGGTACGTATAGGAATCTTCTGACCCCCAGGTGAAGTTTCCTTTCCACAAAGGGAATGTAAGTGAGAGTTTTGCGGCCACGAGATTGTTCCTTACCCTGTTCTCTGTATCCAGATGACGATTATCCTGGGCCTGGCTGTTTTCATCAATGGCATTCTTCTCCTTGTAGCCATCATTCAACTCATCCGCATTGAAATTTATTTCCGTTTTTCCGACAGTGCCTACATAATAAGTGTTGATAGTAGAACCTACATCCCCTTTTGTCTTCGAAGAAGTGTTGTTCCGGAGATTATCAAAGAGCTGGCTATTCTGAAATACCTGACTGTTGAAAGTCGTAAAGATCTTATTCGTGGTTGGAACATACATCGTATATTTAATACCCATGCTTTGGTTGTTAATATCGTAATCAGCCCCACCAATCAACTGGATATCCAGATTTCTCATCCGGTTGTCCATGACCTCTTCCTCGTGAATTTGTTTCCCTGATTTTGCATCCTGGCTCATTGTAGCATACTGAATGGATTTATTATGATCTGTCCATACAGAGCCAAATAGATCCAGACCACTTTTACGGTAATTCAAGTCAGCAGACAAGGTCTCATCACCTTTATCTTTACGCCCTTTCCCATAGCGTCCCCATGTATCAATGCTCCATCCGTCACCAACAGCTTTGCGGGTTTTGATTTTGATGACCGATTTAACGGTAGCATCGTATCTCGAACCAGGATTTGTGATTAACTCAATGCTGAGGATGTCGGATGATTTCAGCTGCTGCAGTTCGCTCTCATCACGCATTTCCTTATTATTGATATAGATAAGAGGCGTGCCCTTGCCAAAGACCTCAAAGCCATCTTTAGTCTTACGGATCATCGGAATATGACTCAACACATCCTCTGCTGTTCCTACTTTACTTAATACCGTTCCACTGATACTGGTCAATACACCTTCTGCCGTGAGTTTCATCCTGGGGCGTCTGCCTGTGATGATCACATCATGAAGGGAAATGGTATCAGGGATAAGGGCTATTCTCTTAAATTCGGAAGACGAATACACAATCTCTTTAATCTGGTATCCAATATAATTTATAGACAGTATTACAGGCAACTTCTTGCAAGTCAGTGCAAATCTTCCTATACTATCACAACTCCCGCTTTTTATAAAAGAAGAGTCTTTAGAAGATTTCAATGTGAGTTGTGCAAACGGTAAAGGCTTCTGGTGTTCATCAACAACAACACCTTTTACTGTAGTTTGAGCCGAAAGATGCAAGGCTATTACATAGAACAGAAAGAGAAAAACTGTTTTTTTCATGTATCAAATTAGTATTTTAATTTTTCACTTAATACTCGTTTTGCGTATACTAATTTAACATTATCATCCATACATAGAGGACATGATGTTTTATCTTTTGCTTCCATTAAGTGTTGAGAACATCCCCCAATACAAATAGGTAAGATTTTACAGTTTAAACAGGATGGAAAATCTAATGGAGATATTAATCTTCTACGTTGGTGTAAGGGGAACCATTTGATGTCACCATTGGGCAATAATTGACCCTCAATCTGTTTATTACTGAAGTTGCGAGCAGTACAACCAAATATTTTTCCATTTGGATTCATTACCAGATGATTTTTCTTATCTGCATAGCAAGTTTGCCATATAGATGAAGGGTTTGTAAAATAAGTTGCTGCATCGTATCCTTTGTCTCTTATTTGTTTAACTATTTGATCTATTGTATGGTAAACTTCTTCACCTGCTTGCCAGACTTTTTGTATGGAAAAGTGTAAGAAATTTATTTTATCTCTAACATCTTCGAAACTATTTAGTAAATCTTTTATTATCAGATTTGTATTCTCAGATATATTTAATCTAAGGACTACATGCATATCATTTTGAATAATATTTTTAATATTTTCTATAATAACGTCATAAGTGTTTTCGCCTTTATAAGAATACCTGACTAAATTATGCCGAGCTTTATTTCCATCTATCGTAATTTGGAAGCATTCAATAGGGAATTTCTTAAAAAACAAGACCTTATCTGATGATAGCAAATATCCATTAGTTGTCATACCTATACTCAACTTTTTCTTGTTAAGTTGAGTATTAGTTGTTATTCCAATAATTAATGGTTTAATGACAGTATCAAAGCATAACATCGGTTCCCCGCCAAAGAATTGAATTTTGATAGTTTGTATCTTTTTATTTTGGACTATAATTTTACATAACATTGAAATAATGCTATTTATTTCAGTCATAGAAATTATATCCTGTGTGTTATGATTTTCATAGCAATACCAACACGAAAAGTTACATGCCAAGGTAGGAACAACTATTATCTCAAATTGGTCTTGAGAATTATTGATTTTATTAAGTCTTTCTTTTATGATATCTAATTCATTAACAGAATCTTCTATAATAATGTGCTTGTTAATAAGAATGTTAGCAATCCTGCTATCTAAAGAAGATAAATCTGATTCATTATCAATTCCCCATAGATTAGCATCTTTGCGATTAATGGCAATTGCACTATCCCATAAAGTATTATATATGATAATGGCCTTTCCAAAAGGAATTAATATATTGAATTCGCTTTTTTTCATTTTTTGTTAAATTAAAAATCAGCAATAGTCGACTTATTGCTGATTAAAATATTAGCATCTATGCTTAGGACAATAATTATCGCATCCACATTGAAAATAGTTCACATGCTGAGGGGAATTAGGCTTTTTTCTAACGTTTATAGAAACAAATCCTCCATGCAATTCACCTTGCTCTTTCAAATTAAGAGGTTCAAGGTGTTCTATCTGATATTTTAAATCCTTCATTATAAAAATGATTATAGATTTTGCTTACTCTCTTATAGCTTTTCTGCATCTGCATTCCTTTATACCAGTCTGGTCTGGATATATAATGTGCTAGCATGATTATATGTCAAATTATTTTATACTCAATTCGGTACTATATACAGCTTTTCCTTCTGACAGAATATCTATTTCATACGAGCCGGATCCATTAAAAGTAAGTGTTTCCATATATCCGGCTGGAATGGTAACATAAGTGGAAGAATCAAAGAATATACCATTCTTATATACAAGAATCTTACAATTGGTATACGTTTGATAGAAGCTAATAGTTGCTTCTGTTCCGTTTTCTATTACCAAAATAGGCAATATACGATATACAGACCGTTTTATTGGCCCTTGCTGTGTAGGAATGTAATCTTCATTCTCATTATACATAGGAGATGTCAACTCTTTGTTGGCAAAAAGAGTCTGAGAATAAACAGTCAGACCACAACATAAAATTAAAATTAAGGTTTTCTGTTTCATACTTAACTTATTAGATATCATTTTGCTGTATCAAAGTTATTCTGAAAGAATGAGAACTCCAAATATTTACGTACTTTTTTCCTTGAGGGCGTCACACTGTTAAAATGACGCAAATGTCTGACAATTAAGATATTAGTCTATTTTATTATACAAAATTAACTCGAAAATGTGACGCTTTGATAATCGGATTACTCGGATTTTCTCTATTATCTTGCCCAGATTCTCTGCCAGACCGTCTTGTCACTGACCGTACAGACCGCCTGTACTTTCATACCAGAGGCCAGCCGGTATCGTACAGCGTCCCAGTCCTCTATGGATATGAAGGCAGAGAAATAATCCTCTCCGTCCCTTGTGATCACCGAATCGCTTACCCTATCAATTCTGAAGGACAGGGAAACGTCATCCCTGCCTTCAAAGGTGAGGGATACCCTGCGTGGCTCATGGAAATAATCATTGTAGCGGTATGGGACCAGAAGCCGGATATCATATTTTCCTGTATTCCCCCTGAATCCAGAAGGGACAAACTTCTCTACGGTCCCGCCGGCCTCCACGGTAAACGGATACGGAACCTTCCAGGCTGCATAGCCTAAGGCAATCAGGATCAGTATGATCACGGCGGTGCCTGTCCTGACCCAGAAGGGAGGGATCTGCCCGATGATGTTCCTTACCTTTCCGCTGCGGAGTTCTATCTTGTTCTGTTCTGTCTTCTCCATATCCGAATGCCTTCCTTTCAGTTTCCCAGTTCCAGTTGGTTCTTCACCAGTTCATAGTAATATCCCTTCTTTGCCGTCAGCGTCCGGTGGTTGCCCCTCTCGACAATATGCCCCTTGTCCAGCACGATGATCTGATCAGCATCCCTGACCGTGCTCAGGCGGTGGGCGACGATGACAACGGTCTTGCCCTTATAGAACTTGTCCAGGTTTTCTACGATCATCCGCTCGTTGCGGGCATCCAGGGAGTTGGTCGCCTCGTCCAGAAAGATGAAGTCCGGATCCTTGTAGACCGCTCGTGCGATCAGTATCCGCTGTTTCTGTCCCTGGCTCAGTCCTATGCCGTCCCGTCCGATCTTCGTATTGAACTTCAGCGGAAGGCCCATGATGAAGTCCCGGATACAGGCCATCTTTGCCGCCCTGTCCAGTCTTTCCACGTCTATCTCCCCGTCTCCCACGGCTATGTTCCGTGCGATCGACTCCGAGAAGATGACCCCTTCCTGCATGACCACGCCGCACTGCCGGCGCCACCATTTCAGGTTGAGGCTGCCGATGTCCGTTCCGCATACCCTGATATCCCCGCTGCTTACGGGATAATAGCCGAGCATCAGTTTGACAAGGGTCGTCTTGCCGCTGCCCGAGGCTCCCACGATAGCCGTCACCTTTCCCACTGGAATATCAAAGTTGATGTCCTCAAGGGTGTTCTTCAGGGCATGGGGATCATACTTGAAACAGACCTTCTCCACCTGGATACCTTCTTCCGCATTCCGGAGACAGGCAACCGTCCTGTGGCTGTCCTCCTCATTGCCCTGGGAGTGGATCTCGTTGATCCGCTCCAGACTGATCTTCACGTCCTGAAGGGAATAGATAAACGACATCAACTGGTCCACGGGCGAGTTCAACTGTCCGATGATGTACTGCACGGCAAGCATCATACCCAGTGTCATCTGACCGTGGATGACCGCCGTGGCCGAAAGGACGGTGATCAGGATATTCTTCACCTCATTGATGAAGATACTCCCCGCCTCCTGCGACTGCTGGAGTTTCAGGCTCTTCATCTGTACGTCGAAGACATCCGCCTGTACGTCCTCCCATTCCCAGCGCCTGCGCTGCTCACAGTCCTGGAGCTTGATCTCCTGCATGGAAGTGAGAAACTCGTACGTCCGGTTGTTGTTCTCCGCCTCCTTCTCGAACAGGGCATAGTCCAGTACCTTCCTCCTCCGCATGAAGACCGTTATCCACAGGCCGTAGAGGAGGCTGCCGAGGATAAAGACGATAAAGATCAGACGGCTGTAGAGAAGCAGGACGATACCGAAGACGACAAAGGTCAGTGCCGAGAACACCACGGTAAGAGTCTTCGAGGTGAGGAAGTCCTGCACACGGGTATGGTCATTGATCCGCTGCATGAGATCGCCGAGTAGTTTCGTATCGAAGAATGACATCGGAAGTTTCAGGAGTTTGATGAAGAAATCACTGATGAGCGAGATGTTCACCCTCATGCTGATATGCAGCAGGAGCCAGCGGCGGATAAAGTCGATGACCGTACGGCTGAAAGTGAGCATCAGTTCCCCGATGAGTATCAGCCAGATAAAGCCGATATTCCTGTCGGCAATACCGACATCAACGATGGACTGGGTGAGGAAAGGCAGGACGAGTTGCAGCAGGCTGCCAGCAACCAGTCCGAGGATGATCTGGGCAAAATACCTCCGGTAAGGCCGGGCGTAACCCGAGAGGAAACGGAAGGAATGTATTTTCTTCTGGGGGTCCTCCTTCAACCGGTAGAACTTCGGGGAAGGCTGGAGAAACAGGGCGATGCCCTTCTCTTCACCTCCGGAGACCGTGCTCACCCAGTGTTTCGAGAACTCCTCCCGGCTGTACCTGATCAGTCCCTTCCCCGGATCAGCGACATAGAACTTCCGGTTATGCCTGACCTTGTAGAGGACGACGAAGTGGTTCTGGTTCCAGTGGAGGATGCAGGGCAGGGGTGCCTGAGACAATTTGTCCACGGGCATTTTTCCCGCTATGGTCTCGAATCCCAGTTCCGTGGCAGCCTCACTGATACCAAGCAGGGATACGCCTTCTGCCGTGGCAAAACAGAGTTGGCTCAGCCTGGCTTCAGAGATTTTCCTGTCATGGAAGTCACACACCATCTGAAGGCAGGCTATGCCACACTTCATACTGTCATGCTGGAGATAAAGAGGAAATCGTCTGCCCATTTTCTTATAATTTACAACCTATTCTTTTCGTCATTACCGGCACCTATGCCCTTATATTTACTTGTTACAGTATTGAATTTATAACGTAAGGTCAGCAACAATTGCCGACTATCACTTTTATCCCATTTATGGATATTATAATCTCCATAGCATAGCCAGTTAGCTGTTTTATAAGAATTGAAAATATCCTTAACTTGGAGATTTAACGTGAGTTTATCTTTGAGGAACGGTTTATATATCCCAATATTGACCCCTTCGTTTGACTGCCATTTTATGGCTGTAGAATGCCCACTAGTAGTATAGTCCATATCTACATTCAGCATAAAATTCTTGGGTAACTGAAAAATATTGTTGAATGTCAAGAATGCTATAGGACGATCATATTTCGTCTGAATGCCATTCTCATTAACATGAAAGAATTGTTTGCGGATGCCGAAGTCGAACATTGGCTGCCACCACTTCAACTTGGGTGACAGAGTCATACCCATATAAAGTACTTGATAATGGGGTATGTTTTTGAATGAATAGACGGTTATATCAGAGCTTTCTTCAAAAGGTTTAACATATTGGTAGAAACAGTCATGATAATATCTCCAAAAAGCACTGAGATGTATCCAATGGTAAGCAACATCCAGTTCTGCAGTATGTGTTTGACAAGGTTGCAGGACTGGATTTCCCCCCTGGTAAGTATAACGATCATTATATTGCAGATTGCTGCTCAACATGGAATAAGTGGGTCTGTTTGTCTTAGCTGTATAGGCGATATTCACGTTTACTTGTTTTACAGGGAAAGAAACAGAAACATTTGGAAAAACATTATTGTATGTCCGACTTTGTCCTGCCACATAAGTGTCATGATTGTAGTACTTAAATGAAACATGCTCAAATCTTATCCCTGCATCTAATTTCACCTTATTGATCGCCACCCCATAGGATGAAAAGCCAGCCAGACTCCATTCAGTAGTTCTGTCATCACTGTCATCAGGCAATAAATTACTGTTTCCTTTCACCGTATAGATGCTATTCCTTAAAATATCGGTATATTCACTCCCGACATAAATGTTTCCGATTGCAAGAGGAGTAGAAACGCCCCATTTCGTAGCATACAACTGACTTTTATTGTCATAATTAGTTAATACAGTACGATTATCCTCGTTCAGCTGCTCACGTTCAAGGGATTCCTGCTTATTGTCAGTCCTTGAAAGAAACCATTCTCCATTCCAATCAACCTGTAATTTTCCAATTAAGCCACTGTAATATGCTGCGACATCATGATCCGGTAATACCTTCGCCTTGCTGTTGAAATGATCCTTCAAAAGTTCTGTCTGTTTTTCTGCAACATTTACATTCATCAGTGATTCCCAATATCCTTGATTACGGAACGGGATACCAAGCGTATACGTTGCCCCTATGGAATGTTTCTTTCCAAAACTGTAATTGAAACCAACAATACCATTGCCATAGTTATTCTTCGAGTAGATACTGAGAGCGCTATTAAGCGCTAAAACTTTTCCATCTTGAATGGTCTGATAGTTAGTTTGTTTCTGCTTGTCATCCGTTTGTGAATAATAGATGGTGCCAAATAAATCCAACTCCCTCTTTCGATAATTCCAATCCAACTGTTCTTCATGAAGGAACTTATGAGCAAATCCTAACACTTGACGATAGTTGACTCCAAATCCATCTCCTCTCTTAGGCAATGTCCTTATCTTCAAGACAGCATGCACCGAAGCATCATATTCAGCACCAGGGTTAGAGATCAAGGTAATATCCTTAATGTCTTCAGAATTTAATCTGTCCAGTTCTGTCAGATCTCTCACTTTTTTCCCATTCAGATATATAAGCGGCGCACCCTTGCCAAAGACTTCATATCCATTGTCCGTTTTCCTCAGACTTGGAACAAACTTTAACACGTCCTCGGCAGTGCCCACCTTTCCCAACATGGTTCCTGATACGTTTGTTACCAATCCATTATCTGTCATTTTATAGATTGGTCTGTTTCCTCTTACAGTAACTTCCCTTAATATAGCTTCATCTTCCTGTAATATAATGTTACCAATATCATTTTTGGGCTGAGTAATAAACTTCGTTTTATAGCCTACACAGGAAATCCTGACTATTATGGAAGCCAATGTATCATAATTGATCGTAAAAGTCCCATCTCCCTTAGTTATTGCTCCTTTTATAAAGGTGCTGTCATGAGATAGCAATGCCACATCTGCAAAAGGAATACCAGAACCTTTTTTGTCCGTTATCTTACCTTTAATCTTTTGTCCCCAACATATAATAGGAAAAAGTAATAAAGTTATAAAGATGAATATACTCTTTCGAAGTAACAATATATTTAGAGACTTGTTCAAAATCATATTTAGTGTTTATCAATGAAATTTCGTGATACTTGGTGCAAATAGAACTATTCACTATAGGATGTGCTATCTACTCCCACTGTATGATGAGACTGCAAACTTAGCTTAAAATTATACATTAGGTATTCACGCATATCCATACCTATTTCTTTTAGAATACAGAAGTCTTGATCGGGATATTGTAATAGAGTCTTGTTGCAAGCTCCATAACAAGAGCCAAATAAGCCACAATCTTGACATTTCATAGAATACATTACTTTGGTAATTTGTGATATTTTATTTTGATCCCATATTACATTTCCTGTTGGGATGTCCAATTCGCCCATTGAATGTTGCTTATCAAACTTTGGAATGGTAGAACATTTAAATATTTTACCATCATAATTAAAAAGAACTTGGTTTAGTCGCTCTGCAAAACAGAGTCTGTTTGTAGTTAACGGATAGCAATCAACTACAAAACCTCTATCAAAAATCTTTTGTATGGAATTTAATAATAAGAGAGTATCTATTTTATCCGAAGAAACCTGCCATATCTTTCTGACAATTAGAAATACTTTATCTCTATCAAGAACTTCCAAATCTTTTAGGATTTCATCTATATGGGATAAGGTGATTGCATCATAATTTATTCTTACCCATATCCGGCATTTAGGTATTTCTTTCACTAAAGCATATATTTTATTTAGAGCCAATTGATATGTATCTAAACCCTTAATGTGTTTGACTTTATTGTGCTGTTCTCGATTTCCATCTAATGTAATTTGAAAGTAGCAATCATAGCCCTTTAAAAAAGATATATTCTTCTTGGTAATAAGTATTGAATTAGTAGTAAAATCAGCTATTAGACGGATGTTGTTTTTTTTACAGAATGATTTTGAAAAAGATAAAATATCTTCTATAGCAGTAGAATTCATAAACGGTTCTCCACCAAAGAAAGATACTTTAAGAGTGGTATAAGGATTTGTTTTATAATGTAATTCGATATTCTTCTTTATCGAAAGGATAATCTTATCCTTTAATATGCTATCTTTAAATTTATGCTCATAGCAATACCAGCACTTTAGATTACAATCCAGTGTTGTGTTTATGACAACATGATAAAGTGTTGTATCTGTCTTTAGAGAAAGACGTTTGTATATAATAATATCAGTTTCCCTAAAATCATCCTGCACAAAATAGTCTGCATTGACTAATTTATGGAATAATTCCATATTCATTTTCTCCAAAATATCGGGTGTGCTATTTTCATATAACTCGTGGTTATCCTTGTTCATGAGAATGTATTTATCGCTAAATGAATTATAGTGTAAAAACAGATTCTCGTTTAAGGATACCCAAATTTGATATTTATTTTTTCTCATAGCTGTTCTTTTTTGCTGAAGAGATAGAGGGTGTGTCAAAACTCTATTTTTGAAAGACCTTACTAACAATTTGTAAGTGGATTATTTATAAGGTCCAATAAAAGCCATATCTTTTCCCTATATTATGGAGTTAAATATAGTTTTTATCTTTGTTAGTTACGATTCGTAACATGTAGAGGATAGCATTTTCATTTTGATACACCCTCCTAAAGATATTATTGTTGACGTTGTGCTGGTACACAGCCGCAACCTGTTCCGTTATTTATGGTATTACTCTTTTTTTCGATACCACCAACAACCATAGCCATGTCTTCTTTAGAGAGATTGTCTAAAACCTCTGAAGGTAAATTTAAAAAATCATTCATAATAATTTGTTTTAAGTTCTTAATATGTTAACTATCTTGGATTTTAACGTTTCTAAGAAGGTCCGCCTTTTTACCAGTCTGGTCTGGATATATAATGTGCTAGCAAGATTATATGTCAAATTATTCTATATCCAATTCAGTACCATACACTGCTTTTCCTTCTGACAGAATATCTACTTCATACGAACCGGGTCCATTAAAAGTAAGTGTTTCCATATATCCGGCTGGAATGGTAGCATAAGTGGAAGAACCCCAAAACATGCCATCTTTGTATACAAGAATCTTACAATTAGTGTAGGCTTGATAGAAGGTAATGGTTGCTTCTGTTCCGTCATTAATAAGGGTAATTGGTGATGTACGATATGCAAACCGTCTTACTGGTCCTTGATGTGTAGGAATGTAATCTTCATTCTCATTATACATAGGAGATGTCAATTCCTTGTTGGCAAAAAGAGTCTGAGAATAAACAGTCAGACCACAGCATAAAATTAAAATTAAGGTTTTCTGTTTCATATCTTAACTTATTATATCTCATTTTGATATACCAAAGTTATTCTGAAAGAATGAGAACTCCAAATATTTACGTGCTTTTTTTATTGGGAGCGTCACACTGCTAAAATGATGCAAGGGCCTGACATATAATCTGTTATCCTATTTTGTTATACAAAATTAACTCGAAAATGTGACGCTTTGACGATCAAATCACTCCGATTTCCTTTATTATTCTTGTCCAAATCTTCTGCCAGAGTGTCTGGTCCCTGACCATACTTACCCAGTGTTTCGAGAACTCCTCCCGGCTGTACTTGATCAGTCCCTTCCCCGGATCAGCAACATAGAACTTTTTGTTATGCCTGACCTTGTAAAGGACAACGAAGTGGTTCTGGTTCCAGTGGAGGATACAGGGCAGAGGCGACCGGGACAACTTATCCACAGGTACTTTTCCCGCTATGGTCTCGAATCCCAATTCCGTAGCTGCCTCACTGATACCCAGCAGTGACACGCCCTCTGCCGTGGCAAAGCACAGATTGCTCAGCCTGAGTTCAGAGATTTTCCTGTCATGGAAGTCACACACCATCTGAAGGCAGGCTATGCCACACTTCATACTGTCATGCTGGAGATAAAGAGGAAATCGTCTGCCCATTTTTCTTATAATTGTTTATAGTCTGCTCTTTTCATCATTACCGGCACCTGTACCTTTATATTTGTTAGGCACTATATTGAACTTATATCGGAATGTCAAAGATATATTACGACTGTCTGACCGTGAAATTTGAGATGACTGAAACCTGTTACAGTACATGAGTTCACCATATTTTGCACTATGGAACATGTCTGAAACGGATAACTTCAAAGAAATCTTGTCTTTAAACCAGGTTTTTACGATTCCGGCATTTCCGACAAAATAACTACGCAGCAAATAATTGTTTTCGTCATCTCCTTTACTCTGGTAAGTCATGTCACAAGACAGATTCCATTCATGAGGAAATTTAAAAATGCTATTTATCGTACTTACAAATACGGGGCGATTCATAACCTGTCTGTCTGTTGATGCATCAAGATGTAACCATTGTTTTACAATTCCGGCATTGAACTGACCGTACCATATACCGATTTGTGGCGTAATGGATAGGAAAGCTGAAAAATCTTTTAAACTTTTCACATTCGTATAGGTTAAACGGGTTACGGAAGTTCTTTTCCCCTCCTGAACTGTCCAATAGATGATGGCATTACGCCGGTCGTTATAACCCAGATCCAACTGTATGAATTTCCAAAGGCCCTGAAATGATATATGATGTATAATCTCATTGTCCAGCAGAGGATTCCCGGATTGTACCATATACCGGTTGATATATGTAACGTTGTTACTTAATTGGTGATAGGAAGGACGGCTGGTTTTAAGCGTATATCCTGTCAGCAAATGAAAATTACCGAATGACTTGTTATATGAGAAACTTGGAAAAAGATTCGAAAAATTACGGCTTTGCTCCTTGACCAGCTGATGGTTTTCATAATAGTCAAAGGATGCATGCTCGTAACGTAATCCGGCCATAAACGATCCTATCTTTGATGGAATGTTATATACCATGAAGGCACTTTCATTTTGATTTCTGAGCATACTCAGTGATAGAGGTACATAATTTTCATTATTAATATAGTCATCATTTCGTTTCGTTTTTGTATATTCTGCTCCGATACTCACTTTCCCCCCTAAAAGAGGATGACTCAGAATAAGTTTCGAGGCAAACAGTATATTACGTTCTTTACTTTCTGATGTTACAGTCCTGTTTCCCTGGCTTTCACTGATTTCGGCCGTCTTTGTATTATTGCCATCCTTATCAAATAGATAATCCGCATCAAAGTCCAGTTCTGTAACACCTATCTTTCCATGATAGTACATATTTAAAAGATGTGAAGGCCTATAATAAACAGTCGCATCTATTCGGTCTTTAAGTTTGTCAAAATAAGTACCGTTGGCACTAATATCAGAATTAAAGACAGTATGGTTGCTACCATCAGGGTTGAGGGTAATCGTATACCATGCTCCGATGGAGTTCTCTTCGTTAAACATATAGTCCAGTCCGATGGATTCCTTTAGTGTCCTATTTATATACCGATGTGCCTGATAATTATCTTGATGCCAAAGTGTATCCACTCTTACATCCTGTGTGATCGTACTTATATCTTTGTTTTTCCCTTTAGCAAAGTAGAACGTCCCAAAAGCATCGAATTTTCTATGATGATAATTCCAGCTGACCTGTTCCTCAAAATTGGAATATATGCCCTGACTGTAGGCAGAACGTAAGTCTGTCCCCAGACCTTCACCCTGAACCTTCTTCGTCTTGATTTTCAAAACCGCCTGTACCGAAGCAGCATATCTCGCCCCGGGATTTGTTATGAGTTCCACACTGACTATATCTTCTGACTTTATCCTGTCCAACTCCGTCTGGTCATGTAATAACCTGCCATTGATATAGATAATGGGAGCTCCTCTTCCAAAGACTTCATAGCTTCCATTACTTGCCAGCAAACCTGGAATGAACTTCAATACATCTTCTGCAGTACCAATTTTTTCCAAAACTGTTCCACGGACATGCGTCAGAAGACCTTCAGTTGTAAGATAACTGACAGGGCGGTGCCCTTTAACAACGACATCATTGAGAATCTTGTCACTTTCCTTCAGCATTATGGTAAGCTTTGTATCATTATGGTAATGTACAAACTGTGTGATATAACCGATAGACGAAACCTTTATCAAATATTTATTGGAATTGCCTCTATTCAGACTGAAATCTCCGTTGCCATCACTTGTTGTCCCTTCTATAAAAGTTGAATCCTTCTGATCCAACAAGATTATGTTGGCATAAGCAACAGGTTCTTTTTTCTCATTTATAATCTTACCTGCTATTGTTTGGGCCCGTAATAAAGTAATAGGGCATATACAGAAAAACAAGATGAAAAATACCTTTTTCAATTTGTTCTATTTTTTAATGTTTTTTACTTACGTTGAAATCTTATCCTTGAGTTTTCTTTTCACAATATGATATTGCATCTAAAAATGTATTTCCTTCAAATACAGGCTTTAGCCTACAGTTCTTCATTATACATTCTTTGCTTAGTTTACATTTTCTACAGTCCCTTAAATCATCTAAGTGTGTTCCACCTCTGAAAATTTTCCATTTTTCAGCACCCCAGATAGTTTCTAGATCTTGAGTTAGGAGATTCCCCATTATGTAAGCTGGATGCCCAACTCCAAAGATGCAAGGATAGACATCAAAGTTTTCATCTAAAGCAATAATGCTGTTTCCCGCTGAACAAGATATGATATTACTTTCAGATTTAACTTTTAAAGTAGAATCATCAGCTAGAACTAATCTATCTTTATATTTTTCTTTCTTCTTAAAATATATGTTGCGAACATATTTGTTTTCTTCTTCTGATAAAACTAAATTTGAATTGTAATTAGCTCTGCCCATTGGACGTAATCTGCCAAGCAATAAAGATTGTGCCTTTAAATCATCCAGGACATAATCTATAAGAGCTCCTGTTTGAAATAAATTTATCTTATTTATGGTACAAGTAATACTAAATATCAAGCCTTTATAACTGATCTCCTGAAGAATTGGAAGCAACATATTAAAAGTTCCTTTTCCTCTAATATAATCATATGTTTCAGCTGTAATCCCATCTAATGATATTCCCAATTGCATATTATTATTTTTTATCAAGTCAATCTGTGTACTATTTAATAATAAAGCATTTGTAAGAATTATAGTTTTAAAATGACATTGAGAAACTCGTTTTAAAAAAGTATTAATATCTGGATGAGAAAAAGGTTCACCACCAGTTATTTTTAAAATTTTAATATTTGCAGATTCCAATTGGGAAACTACTCTATTTATTTCCCTATTTGTAAATCTTTTAATCCTAAAAGAAGGTGCAGAGCCTTCAAAACAATGTCTACAAGCAAGGTTACAATGTTTTGTTATAAAAAGATCAACTCTTTCTGGACTGACATATGTATAAGGAGAAAGATTATTGGGTATATTATATTCTACCGCTTTATTTTTGTCTTTTGTTGGAACTAAAACATTTTTAAATTCATCTTTTGCCATAAGCTCATAAAAATCAGTTGCATCTACTTTATAAGTTTCACATTCTTTATTTAAATCAAGAAAAGAAATGGATTGATTCTGAAAATATTTGAGCATATAATATAGCTTGGTTGTAATAAAATATGTTTTAGATATTATTTTATTGTACAAAATATACCTTCCCTTTTTATTTTCTCGTAGAACAAAAATACTATTTAATGTATAATACTGCATGATATATTTTCATTAAATGGCTAATTGAGAAATTTAAACAGCCTCTCAATTAGTCATAATTTACACAAACTTTATGCAAGGAATAAAGTTACCTTTATAACAAAATTTGTTCAAAAACACTTGCTAGGTGGCGTGTTTTGTCTTAGCTTTTTAACACCAGTAGAATCATTATCACTGCAACATTTTAAAGCATAACCATAATTACCCTCAGATAACTCCTGTATGCTATTTTCCACACTTGCCTTACCAGCTTTTACTTTACTCAACTCTTCTGCATCAAGTTCTTCAAAAATAGATTTCATCATTTTAGTCATCATTTAGTTGTATATCTACTCATATAGCTTTTCGACATCCGCTCCTTTTTACCAGTAAGGTCTGGATATAATGTGCTAGCAAGATTATATGTCAAATTATTTTATATCCAATTCGGTACTATACACCGTTTTTTCTTCTGACAGAATATCTATTTCATACGAACCGGGTCCATTAAAAGTAAGTGTTTCCATATATCCGGCTGGAATGGTAGCATAAGTGGAAGAACTAAAAAACATACCATCTTTGTATACAAGAATCTTGCAATTGGTGTAGCCTTGATAGAAGGTAATAGTTGCTTCTGTTCCGTCATTAATAAGGGTAATTGGTGATGCATGATATGCCAACCGTCTTACTGGTCCTTGATGCGTAGGAATGTAATCTTCATTCTCATTATACATAGGATCTGTCAATTCTTTGTTGGCAAAAAGAGGTTGAAAACAAGTGGTCATGCCACAACATAAAATTAAAATTAAGGTTCTCTGCTTCATATCTTAACTTATTATATCTCATTTTGATATACCAAAGTTATCCCGAAAGAATGAGAACTCCAAATATTTACGTGTTTTTTTTGGGGGGGGGGCGTCACACTGCTAAAATAATGCAAGAGTCTGACAGATAATAGATTAGTCTGTTTTGTTATACAAAATTAACTCGAAAATGTGACGCTTTGATAATCAAATCAGAATTGTTTTTTCTGTTATCTCGCTCGGATCTTCTGCCGGATTATCTGGTCCCTAACCGTGCTTACCCAGTGCTTCGAGAACTCCTCCCGGCTGTACGTGATCAGTCCCTTCCCCGGATCAGCAACATAGAACTTCCGGTTATGCCTGACCTTGTAGAGGACGACGAAATGGTTCTGGTTCCAGTGGAGGATGCAGGGCAGGGGTGCCTGGGACAACTTATCCACAGGTACTTTTCCCGCTATGGTCTCGAATCCCAGTTCCGTGGCTGCCTCACTGATACCCAGCAGGGAAACGCCTTCTGCTGTGGCAAAGCACAGATTGCTCAGTCTGAACTCAGAGATTTTCCTGCCATGGAAGTCACAGACCATCTGAAGGCAGGCTATGCCACACTTCATACTGTCATGCTGGAGATAAAAAGAAAACCGTCTGCCCATTTTCTACGATCGTTTATAATCTGTTCTTATCCTCTTCAGCAGCACCAGTTCCTTTATATTTACTTTCTGTCGCATTAAATCTATAACGAATTGTAACAGAAAAATTTCTTGTGTCAATATTCTTTGTAAGATGAATTTGTCTGATATCATTTGTCAATGTAACTTGAGATTTTGCGGTCTTGCAAATATCATTACATTGTACTTTTATACTCCATCGATCTTTATTAAATGATTTGTAAAATCCTAAATTTAGTTGCCAAGAACCATGTAAGTACATATTCTCAGTATGCCCATTTGTACGCCATGACATATCAACATTAAGCCATGAATCAAATGGCGTATTTATGGCATTATTAAACCGGAATACACCTATTGGTTTATCCATGTTAGTTGGTTTGCCTAGAAATGTAATGTTAAAAAATTGCTTGTTTATTGCTGCCATCAAAGAGGGATGATATATGCCAAACGATGGAGCAACATTAACCATTGTGCTTAATTCATTAAAAGACTTAGCATTTTGCTTTTGCAGAAGCGAAATTTCCGGATTATTAAGATATTGGGTATACACAGACATTATATATCCTGATGTGTGGGTATAGTCTGACATCAGTGTAAACCACTTATAAGAGGCGGTAAACTCTACATAATCACGGAATGAGGGTTGAAGGTTTGGGTTCCCTGACTGGTAAGTATAACGATTGATATATTGCACGTTACTGCTCAACTGGCTGAATGCCGGACGTGTAACCTTTTTCGAGTACGACAAGCGAATACGCGTGTTGCCAATGGGCATTAGCAGCATTGCAGAAGGGAAGATGTTATTGTAGGTACGGCACTGCTCTTTTTGCTTTTTGCCCTGGCTGTAATATCTGCTAGAGGTGTGTTCGTAACGCAATCCAAGGGAAGCCATTATCTTCCCCCAATGTTGAGTTAGTTCGACAAATCCAGCTTTGTTATCTTCCTTCTGTTTTGTATCGCTATTAGCGATGTAAGATGCACCACTATCATATACATCTGAACGGCGAATGAAGCTCCACTCTGAGCCAAAGGAAATATCGCCTTTCCACAAAGGGTGCCCCACCTCAAGTTTAGCTGCATACAGCTTACTGCAAACCCGGTTTCCGGTAGCGAATGCTCTGACCGTATCTGCCGATGCTGTTTCGCTAATGCGTTGTGTGCGATGCTCGTTAGTCCACAACGCATCCGTATTCAGATTGACCGACCAGTCCTTCAGCTGCCCTGTATAATAGCCTGACAATAGGTGTCTGTTGCTGCGGTTATTGCTCAGGTTTTCGTCATTTACATTGTCCGCCAAGACATTGTCCTTCAACATTTCGGTAAAAGCCTTGTCGCTAACCTTTACGGGCTTGTATGAAAAATCGTATATCGCGCCCAGGGAATGGTGTTCGTTAAAGGTGAAATTTGCCCCGATCTTGGTTGTATATACCTGATTTCTTTGTGACCTATGGTCGATATTGTTTTGGTGGAAAAGATAATTGGAAGTATATACGTCTTGTGTTGTAGTAATCGTTTGCCATTCTTTATCCTTATCATATTCCACCATTCCGAAGACATCCAGTCCGTTCTTCCGATAATTCAGGTTCAGCTCTTCTATACCATACAAGTAACGTTTCAATCCAACCATGGTCCGGCTGTCGACAGCTAAACCTTCACCAGCTGGCTTCACGGTCTTAATACGTATAATGGCATTGGCAGTAGCGTCATATTTCGCCCCTGGAGTTCTAATTACTTCAACGTCCTGGACCTGTGAAGAGGCTAGCTGGTCTAGCTCAGAAGGGTTGCGCATCAAGCGTCCGTTAATATAAATGAGCGGTGTCCCCTTCCCTATCACCTCTATCCCGTCCGTGTTTTTAACTACACCCGGTATCTGGTCGAGCAGGTCATACGCCGTACCAACCTTAGCTAAATAGGTTCCTTGAACCGAAGTTACCAGCGCATCATCCTTCATCCTGACCAGCGGACGTGAGCCTTTTACCACCACTTCTGACAGAGCATTCTCAGATGGGTACATAACAATAGCTCCTTTCAATACTTCTCTTGATTGCACATACAAAGGCCTATATCCCATGCACGTAATATGCAAGACTCCATTCTTGCCGGAAGGAAGTGTGAACTTGCCTGCTGAATCGGAAACCGTCCCCGTAATGTAAGTAGAGTCTTTCTGGGAAAGCAGCACGATGTTGGCAAACTCTATCGGCGCCCTGGTATCATCCTCCACGTGTCCAACAATATTTTGTGCCTGACTTCTTGCCGATATAAGGAAAAGGCAGAGTACAATCAGAATTTTATTTACCCATATCATATTTTTACCCACTAATAATTAGCATTTGGTTTAATAGCATTTTCTTTATTCGTAGTTGTATCATTCTATTCTCTTTTTCTGTTCTTCCTCGAATTAAGTCTGTCAATCTAAACTTTCCTGAGAAATGAGTTAACGCTTGTAGAAATCTATATGGCCCTATAAGAGGATACTCTATTACATAATTTGCATGATACAAATGCAGCCTTAAGCAACTTAGAATCCAAGTTGTAAAAAAATAGTCAACGTCACACCATGGCGTTGATATTTTTAAAGGGTTAGTCCAAAGACTTTGTATTATTTTCATTTCAACTATTAAATTCTTAGTTTCATAATATTAAGGAGCATGAACATGTGTAAGCATAAAACTTATAAAAAGTGTGGATGCATGGTAAATGTAATATGTTCTCATGTATGAAGATAATGCTATATAGATTATACCTATTAAGGTATTAAGATTGTTCTAATTATACACTATCTTATATTTGCAAATATATAAATATATTATTCATAAAATGAAATCGTTTTTCCCGGCGTGATTTATTAGTATCTTTAAGATTTTTCAGATGGGATTATTATATTCTTTACTAAGAACACTATGTTTTTCCTAATTTAATAGAGATAGATCCTCCCTATAATTCACCTTGCTCCTTCAAATCAAGAGGTTCAAAATGTTCTATCTGATATTTTAAATCCTTCATTATAAAAATGATTATAGATTTAAGCTTACTCACTTATAGCTTTTCTGCATCTGCATTCCTTTATACCAGTCTGGTCTGGATATAATGTACTAGCAAGATTATATGTCAAATTATTCTATATCCAATTCGGTACTATACACCGTTTTTTCTTCTGATTGAATATCTATTTCATACGAGCCGGATCCATTAAAAGTGAGTGTTTCCGTATACCCAGCTGGAATGGTAGCATAAGTGGAAGAATCAAAGAATATACCATCTTTGTATACAAGAATCTTACAGCTCATATAGGTCTGAAGGAAGTTAATAGTTGCTTCTGATCCGTCATAGGTTAAAGAAATAGGTGATGTAGGACGTATGGACCGTTTTATTGGTCCTTGATGTGTAGGAATGTAATCTTCATTCTCATTATACATAGGAGATGTCAACTCTTTGTTGGCAAAAAGAGTCTGAGAATAAACAGTCAGACCACAACATAAAATTAAAATTAAGGTTTTCTGTTTCATACTTAACTTATTAGATATCATTTTGCTGTATCAAAGTTATTCTGAAAGAATGAGAACTCCAAATATTTACGCACTTTTTTTCTTAGGGGTGTCACACTGTTAAAATGACGCAAATGTCTGACAATTAAGATATTAGTCTATTTTATTATACAAAATTAACTCGAAAATGTGACGCTTTGATAATCGGATTACTCGGATTTTCTCTATTATCTTGCCCAGATTCTCTGCCAGATCGTCTTGTCACTGACCGTACAGACCGCCTGTACTTTCATGCCGGGAACCAGCCGGTATCGTACAGCGTCCCGGTCCTCTATGGGTATGAAGGCAGAGAAATAATCCTCTCCGTCCCTTGTGATCACCGAATCGCTTACCCTATCAATTCTGAAGGACAGGAAAACGTCATCCCTGCCTTCAAAGGTGAGGGATACCCTGCGTGGCTCATGGAAATAATCATTGTAGCGGTATGGGACCAGAAGCCGGATATCATATTTTCCTGTATTCCCCCTGAATCCAGAAGGGACAAACTTCTCTACGGTTCCGCCGGCCTCCACGGTAAACGGATACGGAACCTTCCAGGCTGTATAGCCTAAGGCAATCAGGATCAGTATGATCACGACGGTGCCCGTCCTGACCCAGAAGGGAGGGATCTGCCCGATGATGTTCCTTACCTTTCCGCTGCGGAGTTCTATCTTGTTCTGTTCTGTCTTCTCCATATTCGAATGCCTTCCTTTCAGTTTCCCAGTTCCAGTTGGTTCTTCACCAGTTCATAGTAATATCCCTTCTTTGCCGTCAGCGTCCGGTGGTTGCCCCTCTCGACAATATGCCCCTTGTCCAGCACGATGATCTGGTCGGCATCCCTGACCGTGCTCAGGCGGTGGGCGACGATGACAACGGTCTTGCCCTTGTAGAACTTGTCCAGGTTCTCCACGATCATCCGTTCATTGCGGGCATCCAGGGAGTTGGTCGCCTCATCCAGAAAGATGAAGTCCGGATCCTTGTAGACCGCCCGTGCGATCAGTATCCGCTGTTTCTGTCCCTGGCTCAGTCCTATGCCGTCCCGTCCGATCTTCGTATTGAACTTCAGCGGAAGGCCCATGATGAAGTCCCGGATACAGGCCATCTCCGCCGCCCGGTCCAGTCTCTCCACGTCTATCTCCCCGTCTCCCACGGCTATGTTCCGCGCGATCGACTCCGAGAAGATAACTCCTTCCTGCATGACCACGCCGCACTGCCGGCGCCACCATTTCAGGTTGAGGCTGCCGATGTCCGTTCCGCATACCCTGATATCCCCGCTGCTTACGGGATAATAGCCGAGCATCAGTTTGACAAGGGTCGTCTTGCCGCTGCCCGAGGCTCCCACGATAGCCGTCACCTTTCCCGCAGGAATATCAAAGTTGATGTCCTCAAGGGTGTCCTTCAGGGCATGGGGATCATACTTGAAACAGACCTTCTCCACCTGGATACCGTCTTTCTGATTCCGGAGGCAGGCAACCGTCCTGCGGCTGTCCTCCTCATTGCCCTGGGAGTGGATCTCGTTGATCCGCTCCAGACTGATCTTCACGTCCTGCAGGGAGTAGATAAACGACATCAACTGGTCCACGGGTGAGTTCAACTGCCCGATGATGTACTGCACGGCCAGCATCATACCCAGCGTCATCTGACCGTGGATGACCGCCGTGGCCGAAAGGACGGTGATCAGGATATTCTTCACCTCATTGATGAAGATGCTCCCAGCCTCCTGCGACTGCTGGAGTTTCAGGCTTTTCATCTGTACGCCGAAGACATCCGCCTGTACGTCCTCCCATTCCCAGCGCCTGCGCTGCTCGCAGTCCTGTAGCTTGATCTCCTGCATGGAAGTGAGAAACTCGTACGTCCGGTTGTTGTTCTCTGCCTCCTTCTCGAACAGGGCATAGTCCAGTACTTTCCTCCTCCGCATGAAGACCGTTATCCACAGGCCGTAGAGGAGGCTGCCGAGGATAAAGACGATAAAGATCAGACGGCTGTAGAGAAGCAGGACGATGCCGAAGACGACAAAGGTCAGTGCCGAGAACACCACGGTGAGCGTCTTCGAGGTGAGGAAGTCCTGCACGCGGGTATGGTCATTGATACGCTGCATGAGGTCGCCGAGCAGTTTCGTATCGAAGAAGGACATCGGAAGTTTCAGGAGTTTGATGAAGAAATCACTGATGAGCGAGATGTTCACCCTCATGCTGATATGCAGCAGGAGCCAGCGGCGGATGAAGTCGATGACCGTACGGCTGAAAGTGAGCATCAGTTCCCCGATGAGTATCAGCCAGATGAATCCGATATTCCTGTTTGCAATACCGACATCGACGATGGACTGGGTGAGGAAAGGCAGGACGAGTTGCAGCAGGCTGCCGGCAACCAGTCCGAGGATGATCTGGACAAAATACCTCCGGTAAGGCCGGGCATAGCCCGAGAGGAAACGGAAGGAATGTATTTTCTTCTGGGGGTCCTCCTTCAACCGGTAGAACTTAGGTGAGGGCTGGAGGAACAGGGCAATGCCCTTCTCCTCACCTCCGGAAACCGTGCTTACCCAGTGCTTCGAGAACTCCTCCCGGCTGTACTTGATCAGTCCCTTCCCCGGATCAGCGACATAGAACTTTCTGTTATGCCTGACCTTGTAGAGGACGACGAAATGGTTCTGGTTCCAGTGGAGGATACAGGGCAGGGGTGACCGGGATAACTTGTCCACGGGCACTTTTCCAGCTATGGTCTCGAATCCCAGTTCCGTGGCAGCCTCACTGATACCGAGTAGTGATACTCCCTCTGCCGTGGCAAAACAGAGTTGGCTCAGCCTGGCTTCAGAGATTTTCCTGCCATGGAAATCACAGACCATCTGAAGGCAGGCTATGCCGCACTTCATACTGTCATGCTGGAGATAAAGAGGAAAGTAGCTCATTAACATACTGGAATCTTCATCTTTATTTCAATCGTAAATATTTTCTGATCCAGAAATTCTACGACCGATAAAATCGATGTAATAAATAATGTATATCTTATTCTCATTATAATGATTCTGATGCCAGACTATCTGATGATACCATCTTCAGAATCATAATTCGTAATTTTGTTATTAACAGTATTGCTTTTCTTTCCTTTAGCAAAATTGAAGCTGACCTGAATATAGAACATATTACCTTTGTCATAATTGTAAGATATAACATGCTTAGATACATCATTACCATAATATTTATCCTCATACAACTTGATTTTGTTTCGTCATGGATTCCAGACTCCGAAATCAAAAAGCCATGATCCACATTTATAAGAAGCTTCTATATATGTAGCAGCCTCCTGCATAGAACAGATATTTCCATTAAGCCCTTTTCGGTTGTCAATAACTGCCATATCAACAGAAAAAGATTTAGACAGATTTATCATCAGTTGTCCCTGATAATTCCAAAAAGCTTTATTGTATCTGTCACCGTTAATGCAGTAGAGGTATCTATCGTAGTTGCAAAACCCTGAAACAGATATGATGTCCTTTATAATATTATAGCTTACATAGGAACTACAGGTCTGATTAATGCTTTTGTTATAGGTATCTGTCAAATAAACAACATAATTATTCTGGATAAAACAGTAAGGTGCAAAAGGATGATGCCCATAAGCGAATTCGTAATCCAACTGGGCATAAAATCTGTCATTGCTGTAAGTTAAGCCTAACTTATTCGAAAATTCAGAGTAAGGTTTCAGACTGGAATTACCTTTTTCATATTCCAACTGGTTTATTTTTCTGGTTGCGCCTGCCATGTCTGAAAGTTCTGGGATATAGGGAGTAACCTTTGAGGAGAAGGAAAGAAGCCAGTGTTCAAAAGGATTGTACGAGACCCTAATAGTGGGGCGAAATATTGTCTTATGATAAGAATTGTCACCTTCTTGATATCTTAACGAGTTGATACCGCATCCCACTTGATAACTGAACCTGGATACTTTACCTAAAATCTGCGTATATCCGAATAGAGAAGAACTTGTAGAATGATCTTGTAACGCCAGATCCTTTGTATAATCATTATCAGTTTTGGCATAATCATATCTCAATCCTCCAGTGAATCTGGCGTTCGCATTTAGAGAACGTTCATACAAGGCTTCTGATATAACTGAAAATCTCTTTCCATCAACATTATATTCGTATGGGAATACGGTCTGTCCTGATTCCTCAGCTTCATGATAGTAATAATCATAGTTGCTTTTTCTGTATGTTGTTAATATATCGAGGGAAATATTGTCTTTCTCAGACAATTTTAATGATGAGTACATATCAATAGACGGAGAGTTATAACTTGTTTTCGGAGAAGAATAAGATTGATACTGAAAAACGTTGTTCTCGTAAATATCTTGTTTGGCATTGTCCTTTTTACAATTGTATATGTCATCATTTAACTTAAAATTCAGTTGAAGGCCAGATAAGTTATAATAGTAATTTGCCTCAATATTATGTTCCAGATAGCTGTAAGGCTCTCTTAAACCATTTTTTGTTAGAGATAGAGTTTCAGCCTGGCTGCCAAAAGATAAGTTCGTATCAGTCCAACTTTTATGATAGTCTCTGTATTTGTTAGAATACATAAATAAAAACTGGCTTGTTGCATGGCTGATCTTAAAATGAAGTTTGTTTTCGGTAGAAACCGTTGTCAAGGCATCCATAGATTGGATGCCTGCCGAATAACCGTCAATATAATTCTTTGTATGTATATCAATGACAGCACCTATATTTTGCCCTTCATAACGAATGCCCGGATTATCATAATAATCCACTTCTTTAATCTGACTGGGTAGGATAGACAGAAATTCATCAGTATTGGAAGGTACTCCATTTATTTTTAAAACTACGTTTTTCCCATCTGCTGTCGTAATCGACATCCCATCCTTATGGATAACAATCTTAGGCAACTGTAATTTCTCCAAAACACCCCATGCAGAATTCGTGGATTCCTTGATGATTTTATTAGGATATATAACGATCCTGTCTATCTGCCTTTTGCGTGATTCTCCTTTGACAACGACCTCTTTTAAATTATATGGAGAGGAGGCTACAAATATCGTATCAGCATTTAATGTTGATACATCTACAGTATTTCTTCCCTTTATTTTCTGAATAGTTCTTTCATATCCAATTCCTGAGCATTCTATTAGATAGACGGAAGACAATTTTATGTTATTGACTTCAAACCAACCATTTTTTTGTGAGATAGCACCAACTATAAATATGGAATCTTTATCCATAACTTTGATGGTCATATCTTTCACGGCCTTATGACTTATTTTGTCAGCGATAATACCTTCTATGTTTATTTGTGAAAATGAGTTGACGGTAAAAAGGATGAAGATGCTAAATAAGAATATTCTATTTCTCATATCGCAATTTTTTCTGAATCAGTTTGTTATTTAGCATTTGTATGATGTAGTCTTCTTTGGTAAAATTACTATTTAAAATACAGATAGTTCCCGGATTTTCCAATAGTGTCTGAGAACATGGTTTAGGACAAACCGGAAGCATATTACAATCCAGGCATCTTTCGGATAATTTAAGAGACATCCTATTTATGAGCTTAGAAAAATCCCATTTTGCTGTATCAAAGTTATTCTGAAAGAATGAGAACTCCAAATATTTACGCACTTTTTTTCTTAGGGGTGTCACACTGTTAAAATGGCGCAAAAGTCTGACAGATAATAGATTAGTCTATTTTGTTATACAAAATTAACTCGAAAATGTGACGCTTTTAGGATCAAATCACTCCAATTTTATCCTTTTTTCTTTCATTTTTATTCTATGATTTATCATTCTTATAGCACCTGCACTAATGCCCATGATCTTCATGATTCGATCATTGCTTGTATTTTCTTCCTGCAAGATCAGAAAAAAGATATTCTTAGAGGATAAATTATCATAACGAGCTTCGATACTATTGATTAACTCCAGGTGATCAAGCCTGTAGTATTCTATAAATCTGGCAAAATCATCTTTGTCCCAAGACACTGTTGTTCCGCTATTTCTCAGATCATCATAGAGTTGTTTTCCCTGATGATAAACAGCCGTCTGATCTTTTGCTAACTGATTGATCTTTAAATGTAATTCTACTATCTTCTTTTTGGTATTTTCTCCATTTTGGGTTAATTTGATAATCTGACCTTGATAAAGGTTGATTAGGGCCTGTTTCTCCATTACGATCTGCTTCCCTTTATGAAATCTGTATTTCTGATAGAAGATGATCAGGAGTACCATCAGTATTATACCTATTATAGTAGTAATTGCATGGTAGAGAATCTGTTTCGTATGGAGAGAACGTATCTGATAAGCGTAATCCAATTGCAATTTGCTCAGGTCCTTCTCCCTGGTAATTGAGTTTACAGAGTCCCGAAGGTTATAGGCCTTCCGGTACAGTTTCTCGGATTCTATATGCTTTCCTTCCTTGCTATAAATTTCTGCTTTCCTTTTAAGTATCCACGGCCGGTGATCAAGTGGGGCTATGGGCCAGGCCTTGTCCAGCATGGCCATAGCCTGACCATATTTCATGTGCCTTTCATATAAGTCAGAGAGAACCAGGTAAGTCGTACTGTTATGACTGATTTTCTCTGCTTTGAGAATATATTCTTTTGCGAGAGCAGGGTTTGTATTAGAGAAGACGGCAGCCAGATTAGAATAATAATCTGCCTGTGAAGAAGGGGATGTATATTTAATCAAATTCTTTGCCTGATCAAAATAAGTCAGGGCACTGTCGTTTTTGCCTAGATTGTTGTAATCGACGGCTATGTATTGAAGGGCATTGGCTGTCCAATTGGCATTATGAGCTTTCCGGGACAGGGCCAAGGCTTTCTTTGCATAATGCAAGGAAATCGCATATTCGTTATGATTTTCATTAACAGATGCTAAGAGTTCATCTATCTTATGGATGATATTCAGGTCTTTCAGTCCCTTTGCCAGGTATTCACCCTTTTTCAGATAATCAATAGCCTCTTTTGTGTTGCCACGGTCCTCACATATTCCACCTTTATAATAGTCACATTCCGCAAGTCTGGCGGAATTTCCGGCTTTCCGGTAATAACTGATACTGAAATCTATCAGACTGTCGTTTCGTATTGGTTTGTTTTCCCGATAAAGAAGACGGGTGGCAAGCAGGTTATAGTAAGCTCTCGTCTCATCATCATGAATGGTTGACGGGAGGATGATATTCATTTTTCTTTGAGCAGAGTCCTGCAGTTCCTTGTTAAGCAATGAATCCACATAAGCAAGTTGCAGTTGTGTCTTGTTTCCACAACTGCACAGATAAAAAGTGATGGATACTATCAGGAAGAAAAAGACTTTATTTGTTCGCAAATTGTATAGTCGTTTTTATAAATGATTACACAAAGATACGAAATTAATTTCAAATAAGATAAGAGAATCAAGCTAATATAAAAATCTGTTACTAAATAACAATCCTGAATAACTATTTCTCCCTCGTTCCTGGAGAATATAGGATCAGATCATTTTGCGTATATGCGAAAGCTCAATCGAGGTTAATATCTGGCACTAATTGATCATCTGGAAAGGGATTTCGATAATCTGTCACCCAGATACCAGTTCTGCATCATCTTGAGATATATGAAGAAAAGCGACAAGGAAATAGAGGAGATTGATTATGGCTATCAGCCCCAGGACAATCAGGACCATCAGGTCAAGAATTAAGTCAAAGAGAAAGGCTTAATAATCTTGAATCCCCACTATTGTGTTTTGAATCTTGAAGTATCTACAGTTGCGCGCTTCTTCTCCTTATATCCTCTGAACTTATAAGTAAAGGAGATGCCAAATTCACGATAACAGGAAAAATCCATACGAAGATTCTGCCCCTTGAAGTTAATACGTGGGTTAATGGACGAAGTTTCAAAAAGATCGTTGCAGAAAAACTTCAGAATAGCGTGTTTGTTCCAGAACTGCCAGCGTGCACTCAAGTCAAGATTTCCAGACGCTGGCAGATCGTAAGTAGCCTGGATAGCTTTTGAACGAATCATTCCATCAACGGATATAGTGATGTCAGGTTTGTTGGAGAGCGTAATGGTATTATTGGTTTCAGCCATAACGAATGCAATATTCCGGTCGTAAGGAATGTCATAGAAATCATCATCTTTCTGCCGCATCCACACACCGGAGAGTGTAAAATGCGTGTCAAGCCATGATCCTACCTTGAACGGAACGGTAGCCTGAAGGCCTGCCTGCTGCTGGAAATTGAGATTCAGATACTGGTAATTTATCGCGAGACGGTCATGACGCTGGTAAGGTGTCTGGGTAAACTTGTCCTTAGTATGAGCAAACCATGCCAAAAACTGATATTTATCTTTCAACACATAAACAAGTTGGAGCTGGTATTTGCTGGATGGTTTCAGATAAGGATTACCGGTTATCTCATTATATCCCCCATTACTGTAAGTGATAAAGTTGGTCATCGTCCAATAATCGGGATAAGTCCGGTCACTACTCATGCCCAGTTGGAATACGTGACCTATGGCTGGAAGCCAGGTCAGGGTGAATACAGGATAGACATGCCACTGGTGCCACACAGAAGTATGGTAATATTCTCCTGACAATGAGGTTTCAAGCATCAGTTTAGTACAGAAGTCCTTATTAAATCCGAAATAAAGGCTGGCATCATCCTCACGCTGCCGGGTAGAGGATGACACAGGATCATCACCGGCAGACTGTTTTATCTCCATATAATATTGTCGGCTATAGTCAACACTGGTAGTGTAGACAGCCCCGTAATTGATACTCCACCCCTCCTTCAGTTTCTGATCCTGAGAGAGGAAAAATTTCCAACGGTTAATCTTCTGCTCATTGTCGACAGTATAGTTGAGAGAGCCAGTAGGAAGTGTACTATTCAGATATTGCATTTCCGGATTATGGTAATAGGTCATTTCTGCTCCTGCCCTCAATCCAAAAGGAGTATGATAGTCAAGCCTCAGATTATGAAGCCAGGTATGTTCATTGATCCGAGTTGTACCCTTGACACTTTCAGTAATATTCTGATGGCTATGATCTTTCTCATAGTTACCTGTATAGATAAAACTGAGTTGACGGTCTTTGGAAAAAGTATAATCCATTCCGATACGGCAGTCATGCTCAAAGCTATTAGCTCGATCAACCTCATGAGTCATAATATCATGTATAGTGCCATTATTCAGAGTATGAAGAGAGTTTTCATCTTTAGTACTGTAATCATCGCCATGACTGTGCTTATACATGATATCCATCGAAAACTTATCCTCATTATACAACAAAGTGGCACGTTCCCCAAAGCTTGCGTCGTGATCCTGATCCCAAGACGCATTGAGTTCTCCGGAAAAGGGAGTATCTTCACCGGCAGAGTGCTTGAGAAGGACATTGATGAGTGCACCATGCACCTGCATTCTGGCAGGGGCACTGTACATCACTTCAACCTTGTCAATGCGACTTGCCGGAAGCGTTTTCAGTAGCGTCATGAGTTGTTCTGACGTCATGGTCGTCACTTTGCCATCCAGAACGACCGTTGCAGGCATCCCACCCAGCGTGAGAGCCTTTTCCTGTGCAGTAACACCAGGGATTTCCTTTAACGCATCATAGATATTGTCTACCGCTTTCTTTTCCACCAATTTCTGCACATCATATACAAGTTTATCCTGTTCCACTTTCACTACAGGACGTTCACCTTTAACCATCACTTCGGGTAAAGAATGAATAATGCTATCCATTCGGAGGGAATCGGCTTTCTGGGCTTTCAGAGAAGTATCCATAGCCAGAATCATAACAGCAATCCAGACCAGTCTTTTCAGCACTTTATTTTCGCCTGAAGTTCTCTCTATTTTCATCACATTCTCATTTGTTTGATTGCTGTAATTCCTCCATCTTACTTCTCAGATCCGGATCATCCTGATATTTCAAAGCAGTCGTCCAACTGTCAATGGCTAAACTATTCTTTTGCTGCCCGGCATACGACTGACCGAGACACTTATAGATAATATGCATCAATGTAGGATCAGGCATATATAATTTTGCCGCTTTCTCCAAACTGATACAACTTTCCGGGAAATCTCCAAGACGATTTTCCACTACTCCAAGCAGATAATACGCTACCGGATAAGTCGGGTATCGGGATACTGCCGTCTGAAGATATACCCGCGCAGAATCCATCTGATTCAGATACTGGCAGCATAACCCAAGATGGTACAACCCGGAATAAGTAGTATCCCTTTCCTGAAGAAGCCGTTGGTATTCGCTCAAAGAAGAATCAAAATTGCGGTTGGCAAAATAAGCTTCAGCCAAAGCACGATTGACATCGATATTCTCAGAATCTGTCTTACAATACTTCAGTCCCACTTCTATAGCATTCTGAGGCTGCAATACTTCATCCGTTGAATAGACATGCATCAAATCCGCTAAAATTTTGCTGTCCATCGGATAACGAGACAGGAGTTGATTACCCCAATACACTTGTGAGCCAGATTGCTTCATTGCCCCATAGGAATAAAAGATCTCTCGAAAGGCATCATGGCTTAAACTGTCTTCATCTATCTTCTTCAAGAGATCCGTACAGGATTGAAAATCAGAGCGACAATAATAGCAATCGGCTATTTTCATTTGTATCTGAAAATCATCAGACTGCTTCTGTGCCTGCCGGTAATACTGCAAAGCATGAAAATAATCATAATGGCTGACACAACTATCACCGGATGCTATCAAGTTCATCCGATTTCCTGCACTGATTCCTAAATGACTGAACAGGATACCAGCCAGCAATAAGAACATTTTCTTTCTATTCATAGCCATATATTCATCTTCAAATGTATTGTGGTATTCAAATCCTTTTAAAATCAATGCAACCTGAAACTGATAGGAAGGCTATACTTCACTCTTACAGCCTCACCATGTTCATAACCAGGCTGCCAGCGTGGCAGTAAATTGACCACACGCAGAGCTTCTGCATCAAAGGCCTTGTTAACCGAATGAACGACCTCGACATGAGAAACAGAACCATCCTTCTCAACAACGAACTGCACCAATACCTTTCCTTGCAATTTGGCCTTCTGGCAGACCTTCGGATACCTCACATTCTTGCACAGAAAAGCTATCAAAGAATTGATGCCTCCCGGATAGACCGGCATCCGATCACAGTAATCATAAATTTTAGCCGGCTCTTTCGCAGACATTGTCTGATGATGTATTTCCTGAAAGTTGAGGTTCAACTCAGAATCTTCACCAGTCCTGGCTATGGATTCAATATTACTGACAGCCAGCAGTGCCACTGCTAATGGGATAAAAAGCAAATACTTTGCCTTCCCCCTTCCATTTGTACGATGCTTATTCATCATTTTAATACGGTTTTTAAGTTGTAAGACATTAAATTGATTCGTCAGATTATCTTTCGCCGGGTGATAGGCCAGACCGAGCAGATGGTACTGATAGGATTTGCGAGTTGTTCCCCTGTCCAGTACAGACTCATCGGCAAGATACTCCAGATTAAGACGTATTTCCCTCTTCATCAGCCAACTAAAAGGATTGAACCAGCAGAAGATACAGAACATCTCGGAAAAGAGAATGTCTACAGAGTGCCATTGACGTGCATGAGTCTGTTCATGAACCATGATCTCATGGAGTTGTTCAACTGACTGGGCCTCAGGATTGACAAATATCCATTGCATGAAAGAAAAAGGACTCTGCTCTTCCGGCAGGATATGTACGGGAACACCTTCAACTTCCTGCGAAGAAGTATGGCGAACCAAAGAGAATATGCTGACAAGTTGCCAGAGAAATCGAATGGCAAGTATTGCTACACCTAACAGATAGATGCCACTAGCCACATCCTTCCATGTCAATGCAGCAGAAGAGGCGTACACCGAAACCACAGGGGTTATAAAACTGGCATAGGTACCGGCCATGCTCTCAGCCGTAGTATTTTCCTGAAACAAACCGGTCAGATTAAGAAAAGGAACAAAAATACTCACTGCTATCAGGGCAAGTAATATAAAGCGCCGATAATTGAAAAAAGTATCCTGCTTCATCATCAGCCGATAAAAGCCATAAAGCAATATCAGGATTAAATTCGTTTTCAGAATATAAATAGCCATCATCCTATCCTTAAAAAGTTATTTTTTATCACCACCATCCTCTATCTCATGAATGATGTCCTGCAAGTCCTGTTGCGTCAACTGTTCATCTTTTGCAAAGAAACTAACCATATCCTTAAAGGAATTACGAAAATAGTCATGTACAAAACCTTTCATAAATCTCTTCTTATAGTCATTCTCCGTAATAGCCGGCTGATAGATATAGGCTTTACCTTGTTTACCCTGAACAACAAAGTTTTTGTCCTTCAGATTACTGACAACTGATGCGACTGTCGTATAAGGAGGTCGTGGTTCCGGTAATTGATCTACAATATCCTTCACTCCACAGGAGCCTAAACTCCAGATGACTTTCATCACCTCTTCCTCTTGTTTCGTTAACTTTTTCATACGCTAATCATTTATGATTGCAAATCTACGAAACTTTCGTAACAAAGAGGACAGACAAAGAGTTAAAAGATTTAAATCAGACTGTATTTTAACATTTTACGAACTATTCGTAGATAATGACAACCATTATCAATAACATTTTTATCTATGCATTTAAAAGCCTTAGTTAGAAGATTACCAATAATAAATTCAAGATAAGAAGGAGAAAAACCAAACATCCTCAACACTATCAACGGATGATTCTGGTTAAAAAAACAGTTCCACCTTTCAAATAAAATGTATGATTTACTATACAGAAGGAATTTAACCTTTTGATTATCAAACCCGATTATTATATTTTAACATAATTACTAAATTTTATGAATATAAGGATCACTTTTTCTTAAAAGTTTCCATACCTTTGCTGTCAGAATCAATATTTTGAGTCTGATTTGAAAGACGAATAGATTAATCAACAACCTTTTTTATATGAGAAAAGCTATCCTTATAATAACCCTGATGGCTGGATTAGCAACCACTGCAGCAGCTCAAGACACAAAGAATAAAGACCATAGTATTTACATGGAAATCGGAGGAGCCTCAAATTTTGTTGGCCTCAACTACGATGCCAGATTCAAAAAAGATTCTCCATGGGGTTATCGTACAGGACTAAATTGGTGCTATTCGAAAGATTCAAGCATCTTTGGTGACAGTCAGTCTCTAAAGGGTTATACTGTACCCATTGAAGTCAATTACCTGCTTGGCAAACACAAGAGTCACCTTGAATTAGGCGCTGGAGTTAACCTAGGCATCTACAATGAGCATTATATTGGATACAAAATCATAGGGAAGACAGATAATGGTGGCTATGAAATGATTGCAAATAATCTGTCACATAATACCTTTGCATATTTTTTTTATGGAGATATTGGATATCGGCACGTATCCGCCAAGGGCTTTCAATTCCGAACAGGTATTTGCCCTTCGTTCAACTTCAACGATTCTCATGGCGTAAGCAGAGGATGGTTTTATCCATACGTAAGTTTTGGCCTGGCATTCTGACAATTCCAACAATAATCTAACTTTCAGGCTTTTTATCATAAGATCCCAGTCTGTGTATCGGAATTCTTGAGTTTTTTCTGAATATCACGGTATTTACGTCCCCTATTCAACCTCCATGAGAATCCGATAGTCAGTCCATTGCCATAATCTGTACCATACATCACCATCTTCTTCCGGATATTCTTATTTACCAGTTCGGCATAGTTGAGTTTCGGATTGTTCTCAAACGGATGCTGCCAATATAGAGAAATATCACAATTACCCAGATGATAACTGCACGTAAGATAGGTGGCAGATCCCTGACGATCCCATGTTTCACCTTCCATAAACTTCCAACCGTTATCAGCATTAAATGTAAATGTCCATTTCCCAAGATAGGCCTGAAGGCTCCCACCATAGCTATAAGCTGTAAGATAGTGGCTATAGTTGTCACCACGATTGAAGAAACGGAAAATACCACCATTGACAGAAACAGATAATTTCTCTGGCAGAATATCATAGGTGGAACTATTCCGAAGAAAGAGTATATTAACACCATGCTGGTTCTTCTGAGTATAATAGAACTGATCATCGGCAGTACGGGTATAACTGGCCATATTGCAATTTGTATTTACCCGATATTGCATATCCATTTGTGAAGTAAAACGAGGGAGAGTACAGGCAAGCATAATCTGATGTTTAATCACACGGTTAGGTTCAATATTCGGATTACCAACCGTCCACTCCATTGAGTTCTGACGAATCTTCGTATCACTAATCATGGCAACCTGAGAGATATGCTGATAGATTTCAAAACTACATCTCAAACTTAATGGTTTTAAGATAGCATAAGTCAAAGTAGCTTTCGGCCGGAACATCCAGAAATGATAATGGTATGTTCCCTGAGAATAATGTGCATCACTGGCTCCTAGACCAGCAACATAACCGAGACCCTTTACGTGTCCCTTCAGCTCTCCAAACAGGTAGAGATTACTATTGTGCATATAATTCGCAGATTCCACATCACCGCTATAGATGTTTCTAGTATATTTGACAGACTGTTGCAAGCCAAAAGATAGGGAGAACGGTTTCAGACGATTCTCATAAATGGCTTCCGACATCAACGACCAGGTGTGTCCTCCGACGTGATATTCATAATCTGATCCTTCATTATTAAAATTGTACTGACGAGTTGAAATTGATGTCCCTGTAACGTTAGCTGTCATAGACTGATGCTTAGGCAACTGATGACAGAAATAAAGATCCAGGACAGGTGAGAAACTCCTGTCCCGGTCTAGAATTGTAGCCTCATGGTCCTGTGTTCCATCAATGATCCGACGATCATCGAAACTGCCGGGATTATGGCTGAAATTACCGGAGAGTGTTGCCTGGAACACATAAGAAGCAGAATCAGCCAGATTATATTTCAGTTCGATGTTGTTACAGAATTTACGATCACGTGTTTGCTGATCCTCCCTTGAGATCTTATAATGTGTACCATCATTCAACAGATAGTCAGCATCTTCCTTATTCCTATCACCATCAAAATCCCAATAAGAGAAATCATAGACCAGGCCCAGCTCCGAATTTCTGTGGTTCAGTCTGGCATAGACAGAATGATCTCCATCCCAGGTCGTCACTGAATTGGTCAGTTCTGTTCCTACCGTATACCCGGAATTACTACGACTGGTCCTGATATTGATGACATAAGCGATCCCCTCTCCATACCTTACTCCCGGATTATCAATGAAATCAATATTTCTGATGCACTTAGGATCAAAAGCCATCAAGTCTTCCTTAGAAGCCAGTGCACCATTGAGACGCAATTGAACCTCCCCTTTGTTACTTAAAGTTTTAATGGTATGCATCGCCACGTCCACCTGAATATCCGGAAGAGACAATTTACCAAGCAGACTATAGCCATTAGTAGAACTCTGCTTTTGAGCCTCCGAAGGCAGGAGCAATTTACCATCGGCCTTGTTTACCACCTTTGCCGCTTCCACCTTTACCTCATTCAAATGTATCTCTTTCTGGGCAACAGTAGGTAATGCCAAGATAGCCACCCATAAAATCAAACCTATTCTTTTCATCTCTGCTTGTTTTTTGAGGCAAAGATAAAAGGAGTAAGGCTTAATGGCAAAAAAAGAACCTGACATCTTCCTGACATTTTACGGACAGGAACGAAAAGATTCATATATCCACCATTTTTGTCTATCATAAAGAAGAATTATCCACCAAATATATCATCATAAATAAGGATTGCCGGAGAGCTTAAAAAGCAGTACTTTTGCAAGCAAAAACAGAGACAACCATCATGAAGTATTTATTACTCTCCACCCTTATGTTTTCCGCGTTGATGCACTCCGCAACAGTCCATGCCGGAAGTATTACCAAAATGTCAATCACAGATTCTATCCTCCATAAGCCCATAGCACTGGATGAAGTAATTGTGACTTCTTACAAAGAGAAGAAAAGTTTTAAAGAAATCCCCGCTTCTGTATCTATCCTGTCAGCAGACGAATTGGACAAAGCCAATATCACCGATTTCAAGGAGATCAGCTCGTACATTCCCAACCTCTATTTTCCAGACTACGGTTCTAAATTGACCTCACCACTATATATTCGCGGAATAGGTTCCAAACTGACCCCGTCAGTAGGACTCTATGTTGACGGGATACCTTTTTTTGAGAAATCAGTTTTCGATATAGACATGAATGAAGTCAGTCGTATAGAAGTTTTAAGAGGTCCGCAAGGTACACTTTACGGGCGAAACACGATGGGTGGCATCATCAATGTCTATACCAGGGATCCCCTGGACTACGAGGGGTTCAATTACCGGCAAACTGTAGGGAACTACGGACAAACCGACTTTTCTGGAGCTTATTATGGAAAACTGTCAAAACAGGCAGGTTATTCCTTTTCCTCCGCCTACAGGCATAGTGATGGTTTCTTTACCAATGCATTTACAGGGAAGAAAGTGGATCGCTCCAATCATATCGCAACCAGAGGAAAACTACAATGGAAATCCAAGAACGGACTGGACGGTCTGTTCGCTGTCAACTATGAATATACTGATCAGGGAGGTTATCCCTACGGACTTTACCATCCCACTACAGGAGTGACAGACAGCGTAAACTATAATGATAGAAGTTCCTACCGGCAAGGAGTTCTGACAGCCGGGCTGACCTTTAAATATGAATATTCAGGAATGATATTCAGTTCCATAACCGGCTACCAGAATCTGAATGACCGACAGGCCATAGACCAGGACTTCACCTCAAAGGCTAATCTTTTTGTAATTCAGACCAGTCACCAGAACCAATTTTCACAAGAACTGGAAATGCGCTCTGCCGGTAATCATAAATGGAATTGGCTGAACGGTTTGTTCGGTTTTTATAATAAGGTTGACAGGACCGTGCTATTCAATGCACGATATGGCTATAAAGAACCCTCTTACGGAATAGCCATCTATCACCAGTCTACACTAAAAGACCTGTTTATCCGGAAACTTTCAGCCACAATAGGTGTGCGACTGGATATGGAAAGGGACAAGCAAGACTATACCGTATGGACCCAAACACAAGACAAGAATGAACTTTCCAAGCATTTGAATGACGGCAAGACCTTCACACAGTTCACCCCGAAATTTTCCTTACAGTACCAGTTTAATTCCGATGACATGATGTACGCCACGGTTACCCGTGGCTACAAAACGGGAGGGTTTAATGTATCTTTCTCTTCAGCCGAAGAACGAACCTACGCTCCGGAATACAGTTGGAATTATGAGATCGGCAGTAAACTATCCACTTTCAACGGTAAACTCCAGGCAGATGCAGCCCTGTTCTATATCGACTGGCGCCACCAGCAGATCTCACATCTGATTCCTAATGGACAGATTCTGACCAATGCGGGACGCTCCTATAGTAAAGGCGTGGAACTTTCTCTCAGGGCACATCCCACAGACCGGCTCAGTCTACAACTCGCCTACGGTTACACCCAGGCCAAATTCAGGAAATATCTCTATGGGACTGCCGATTATTCGGGCAATTATACCCCCTATATTCCGCGACAAACCGTCATGTTAGGAGGTAATTACACTCTGGATCTGTATTCCCGCTATATTGACCGCCTGCTCTTTTCGGCCGAATATACAGCTATCGGGCGTCAATACTGGAATGAGGCAAATGCCGTAAGCCAGGGATTTTACGGGACCTTGAACGGCAAAATATCTGCGGTAAAGAAAAATATGACCGTCGACCTCTGGATAAAGAATGCTACCTCCAGGAAATACACGGCATACCTGTTCCCGTTAGGTCCTAACTATTTCGCAGAAAAGGGAAAACCACTCACCTTTGGGACGACCATTTCTTTCTCGATGTAAAAGGAATTCTCCTTACTCATCATCACCAAAGAGCTACCTGAAAAAGATATTTCAATTTTTAAAGAATATAAACAGCATGACAACCGAAGAATTGATCAAGAAATATAACGTCCCCACCCCCCGCTATACCAGCTATCCCCCCGCCAACTATTTTAATGAAGCTTTTAAGGAAACCGATTACAGAAAAGCTATCGTTGACTCTAATCAGTTATCACCTAAATCTTTATCTTTCTACATCCATGTCCCCTTTTGCCCCCAACTCTGTTATTATTGCGGATGCAATTCCTATCCTATGGAAAAGAAAGCCACGGTAGAAGCCTATATGGAAGCCATTAAGAAAGAAATCAAACTGGTCATACCGCTATTAGACAGAAATCGGAAAATCGCTCAGATTCATTACGGAGGGGGCACTCCAACCGCCATCCCCTTACACTTCCTGAAAGAAATCAACGAATTACTTCTCTCCTCTTTTCCACATATCGAACACCCGGAAATAGCCATAGAATGTCATCCGGGCTATCTCACAGAGAACAACTGGCTGGAGCTGTTGGAGGCAGGCTTCAATCGTTGCAGCATCGGAGTCCAGGATTTTGACGACAAGGTACTGAAGACCTGCAACAGGCGTCCGTCTCTCCTGCCCATGGAGACTATTTTACAATTGCTGCACTCGCATGGACTTACCGTTAACATGGATTTCATCTATGGTCTTCCCGGACAAACGGCAAAAAGTTTTGGAAGAGCCATCAACAAGGCTGCGCAACTCAAGCCGGACCGTCTCGTTACCTTCTCTTACGCCCATGTACCCTGGGTAAACAAAAACCAGTTGATTCTTGAAAAGGCAGGACTGCCACCGACAGAGGAAAAAAGTCAGATGTACCGCCGGGCCGCAGAAATCATGACCGCCAACGGATATGTGCCCATCGGCCTGGATCACTTCGTACGGCCAGAGGATACTCTGAACAAGGCCCTGCAAAACGGGCTGCTGAGCCGCAATTTCCAAGGCTATTGCACACGGGCGACAACAGGCCAGGTATATGCCTTCGGGGTGACCGGTATCAGCCAGTTGACAGCAGCATATTGTCAGAACTTACGCAGCATCCCGGAATATATTAAACTTGTCAATGAGGGACATCTGCCGGTAATGAGGGGATATGCTCTGAACAAGGAAGAACAGTTGGTACGTGAAGTCATCACCACCCTGATGTGCAATGAACGGTTAAACTGGAAAGAACTCTCAGGACATATCGGCATTCCTGCAGAGGAAATCAAGCGCCGCCTGGCATACGATGAGAGCAAACTGAAAGAAATGGCAGAGGACGGAATCATTCTCTATTCACCAGACGAGATTAAGGTGAACCGAGGAAAGAATGTCTTTCTGCGCAATGTAGCTGCCGTATTCGATCCCCTCATGCGTAACGGGAAAGCAAAGAAATTCTCTAAACCGGTATAGATCTCACAGGAACCCGTTTTTGAGAATAAACGAGAATAAAAAATGACAAATCATTATGGACGAAGAAGTTGATGTAGTCGTTATCGGTGCAGGAATTACAGGACTAGTTACCACCTTCCTGTTACAGGAAAAAGGAATAAGGGTTTTACTATTGGAAAAGGCAGACCGCATAGGCGGACAGTTGCATACTCTCAGTGATGAGGGGTATTTATTCGAATCAGGACCAAATACCGGAGTCCTTTCCAACTGCGAAGTTGTAAAACTGTTTGAAAAGCTCCACGGTGACTGTTCCCCGCAGATTGCGCAACAGGAATCCAAGGTCAGGCTGATCTGGAAAGACGGGAGTTTCTGCCCATTACCCAGCAACCTGTCCACAGCCCTCTCCACCCAATTGTTCTCGTGGCATGATAAAGTGAACATACTTTTTGAACCTTTCCGCGAACAAGGAAATGATCCGTTTGAAAGTATCGCATCACTGGTCAAACGCCGCTTGGGAAAATCTTATCTCAACTATGCCGTCGATCCCTTTATTTCAGGAGTATACGCCGGTGATCCGGATCGGCTGGTCACACGGTTCGCCCTACCCAAACTTTATATGCTGGAACACGAATACGGGAGTTTTATACGAGGATCCATCAAGCGTCATAAGGCCTTGGCCGAGGAGAAAAGACAAGGCATCAGCAAAGCAGTTTTTTCCGTGAAGGGAGGCTTTGAACAATTAGTAAAGGCCATCGGCAGGCAAATACCCGGCGACACCATCAAGACCCGGACAGGAAAGATCACCACTGAACCCGTTGCAGGCGGTTGGCTGACCACCCTCACGGACCAAGGGAAAAAGATCCATTCCAAATATGTCATCACCACAGTGCCCGCCTATGCCCTGCCTGCCATGCTCCCCTTTATAACGGAGAAGGACATGCGACCTATTGCATCACTGGACTATGCCCCTATTATTCAGATAGGAGTAGGACTCAAAGATGGCAGCCTTGTTCCAAAAGCTTTCGGCGGACTGGTTCCATCTATTGAAAAGGAAAAAGTGCTGGGTATCCTTTTCAATTCTTCATGCTATAATGACAGAGCCCCCTCAGGAGCTGCCTCGTTGTCCTTTTTCTTCGGGGGGATGAAACATCAGGAAATGCTGGATCTGTCCGATCAGGAATTATACTCTCTGGTCACAGATGCCCTGCACAGGATGTTGTCATACCCCAAAGGTACGCGACCGGATAAATTCCACGTTTTCCGGCATTCCAAGGCAATACCGCAATATGAAGCAGACAGTGAACGACGCATCAAAATTGTGGAAGAGTTACAGAGACAGTACAAAGGACTCATCCTGGCAGGAGGCCTGCGGGATGGCATAGGCCTTGCCGATCGAATCAAGCAAGCCACCCGACTGGCAAATATAGTTTAATTATTCCATGGCCAAGATCTATGATCCCACCGTAATAATATATTCACTCATGAAACTCGAACCGGGCAGGAGTTGGTTCATCAGATATTTGTTCCGGAAATCTCCCTCATAGCCCACCTCATCATGGATGCCATACCAAGGTTCGATACAGACGAAAGGAGCATGCTTTCCGGCAGGGCTCCAGATCCCCAAAGCAGGTGCCTTTGTGTCCAGCGCGATGACAGTGTGCCTCGTTTTATCCAGGAGTTCAATATGCTGTAACTGACTACGGTCAAAGATCAAGGCATCATCAGCAAAATCCTCCTCGGTAAAATGTAACAGTCCATGATCCGTTTTCAACGGATGCCGGCTTTTGGTAATACATCCACCGACATTCCCGTACAGACGTTCAAGTTGGGTCTTGCCTAAATTCAGTGTTCCGGCCAGAGGCTCACCCTTTACTGCACCGGGCACCCGGAATGCAGGATGACCGCCGATCTGGAAATAAAGGATCTTATGATCCGTATTTTCCACATGCCAGACCACATGAATATGATTACCGTCAAGGCGATAAGTAACGGCCAGATTAAAGTGAAAGGGATATACTTTCAAGGTCTCCTCATTCTCGTGAAAAGCGAAGGTAATATGATTCTCACCCTTTCTAATTACCGTAAATTCATTATCACGAGCAAAACCGTGGCGTGTCAAATGATAAGGTATACCATCCAGTCGATAAGTATCCTTCCACAATCCGCAGACGATTGGAAAAAGGATCGGAGAATGGCGGTTCCAGTAGTCCTGGTCACCATCCCATAGATACTCCACACCGTTTACGTCCCTGATGCTCTGAAGTTCAGCTCCCAGGGAAGACACACACAACGTAAGTTTGTCATTTCTGATCTGTTCCATGTTTTAACCTTTAAGAGATTATTCTACAAATATAGCATTTTATTTTCAAACGGAAAAATATCTGACAAAATAAAACGATCAGGCAGCGGCTGCCTGTAATCCCAGTTACTGCCGGAATCTGGAAAGATAAATTCTCGGGAGCCCAACTTTATCCTATCCCAAGTCATATCACAGATTAAAGGGCTCCTTTTATTTTCAGAATAATTATAGTCGTCTAATTGGCTATACAAATAAGCAGCAGTATATCTATGATTTTTATGGTCTTAAAGTCAGTCTGACGCCTGATTCTGGGAGGTATAGTCATTGAGGAGCAAAATGCACCATTTCGGGGTACCATAATGCACCATTTTGGTGGAGCGAAATGCACCATATCGGTCACAATTGACTATCACCGTGAGAATCAGTGACTATGATCCATTCTTATCGTTAACAAAACAACAATATTATTTGAGCCAAGATCGTCCTAAAACAAAAAATCGGACAAGGATCACTCCCCTCCGACACTCAGGTTTCCGCCTCACGGCGTTCACCTTTAACATAAACTCTTTTTTGATAATCCTGAAATTCTAACAATCTTTCACTTAATACCTATTCATTATCCTTACATTCCAATCTTTATCTTTACCTTAACTAACACCTCTCGAAACAATCTTTTTTACCTTTACCTTAATCTAATACCTTTTTCACATCCTGAATCTTCAATCTTCTTGATTACCTTAAACTAATACCTTACTTCAAACTCTTACCTGATTACCAATCTCTAAACCTTCTAATTACCTATTGACGATGCAAAGATAATCATTGTGTACGGACACACCAAATATTTTCAGTATTTTTTGCATAAATAAATCTTGATTTTGATTTAAATCAATAGAAAGCTCCCAAAATAAGGTTAGTTAACCATTCCTGTCAAAGAAAAGACCGGTAATGATCAATTCAAAAGAATCCATGATTCCACCAATCCATGATCTTATTCTGAAAGCAGCAACCTGCACACCTGCCAGATCATTTAAGAGACCTGGCATTCTATTTTGACTTAAAAATCAATAAAAGTTGAAAGTCCCTACTGAAAACACTAATTTTTTATTACTTTTGCCGTTGGACAAGCCCCATTGGTAAAACTCCCATTAATGTCTGCAAAGACTTTTACGATAATATATAATAGGTTTACCTGAAAAAGAAGCAAGCAGACAGGGTGTCCTATCAGAAGCTGGAAAGGATAGAATTCCAGGCAAAAAAGATTTACGGATAAAAATACAAACGAAAGTTAAAGATTTGGCTCTTCAGTTAGATTTAATTAACTTTGCAAAACTTACGGAAAAAGATATGAAAACAGTATTCATCGCCGGTCCCTGCGTTATTGAGTCCATGGAACTCCTGGAAACTGTAGCACAGGAACTCGTGAGAATCAACCGGCAATTAGGTACAGACATCATTTTCAAGGCCTCCTTTGATAAGGCCAACCGTACCTCTATTCATTCCTTCCGAGGTCCCGGACTTGACCACGGATTGCAGATGCTTTCAGACATCAAGGAAAAGTACGGGCTCCGGATCACCACAGATATTCACGAAAGTTATCAGGCTGCGCCTGCAGGCGAGGTGTGCGATGTGATTCAGATACCAGCCTTTTTATGCCGGCAAACCGATCTTCTGTCAGCTGCAGCACATACAGGAAAGACCGTAAACATCAAGAAGGCACAGTTCCTGAGCGGCAGAGATATGCGTTATGCAGTAGAAAAGGCCCAGGACAGCGGAGCCCGTGAAGTATGGCTCACCGAAAGGGGCAACAGTTTCGGATACAACAATCTGGTGGTGGACTTCCGTAATATCCCCGACATGAAAGAGATTGTGCCGACCGTAATCATGGACTGCACACACAGCGTACAACGCCCGGGAGCAGGGAATGCCAAAACAGTAGGCGACCGGAAGTTTGTCCCTTGCATGGCATTTGCAGCAAAGGCTTTCGGAGCCACCGGTTACTTCTTTGAAGTACATCCTGACCCGGACAGGGGGCTCAGTGATGCCGCCAACATGCTGGAGCTGAACAAACTGGAAGGGATTATCCGTCAACTCCTATTGTGAGTACTCTCCTCAACGCATTAAAATTTCAATCATCCACTCAATTCCAACCCCTCTGATAAGATCAGAAAATCATGACCACAACAACCCTAGAAGAAAAAATGTCAAAAGTCCGGCAAGTCGGAGAACAATGCCTGCGAGATGAGGCACAAGCCATACTGGATATGATCCCGCACATGGATAGTAATTTCGACAAAGCCGTAGACATGATGTACCACTGTAAAGGAAAGGTTATCGTCACAGGTGTAGGAAAAAGTGGCAATATAGGTGCAAAGATAGCAGCTACTCTCGCTTCTACAGGAACGCCCGCATTCTTTATCAATCCGTTGGATATGTACCATGGAGATCTCGGCGTGATGACGGAAGGCGACATTGTGCTGGCTTTATCCAACAGCGGACAGACCGATGAACTATTACGTTTCATACCAATAGTCCTGCACATGAATATTCCGATCATCGCCATGAGCGGAAATGTCAATTCCCTTCTGGCAAAATATTCCACCATCCACATACTGGTCAGCGTGAAGAAAGAGGCCTGCCCACTGAACCTTGTCCCGACCAGCAGCACCACAGCCGCACTGGCGATGGGGGATGCACTGGCTGTCGCATTGATGGAGGTCAGGGATTTCAAGCCACATGACTTCGCACAATTCCACCCGGGGGGAGAACTGGGCAAACGGTTGCTAACAACTGCTGAAGATGTGATGAGGACAACAGAGATGCCTGTCATCCCACAAGAAATGCACCTGGGAGAAGCGATCATTCATGTCAGCAAAGGCAAACTGGGCTTAGGTGTCTCCGTCAACAAGGAGGGAGCTGTCATCGGACTGATTACGGATGGAGACATACGCCGGGCGATGGAACGCTGGCAGGCAAAGTTTTTCGATCACACCGTGAGCGATATTATGACCCGGGAGCCGAAGATGGTTTCCCCTACAACAAAGGTGGTAGAAATACAGGGAATCATGAATCACAACAAAATCCATACGGTACTAGTCGTTGACAAGGATAAACATCTGCTGGGAGTAGTAGACCATTATGCCTGCATGATTTAAAGTCATATCCAAAACAAACAGAACAACTCATCAGAATTTATACTCACACACGCATCATCCAACAATGAAATATCCTAAGTTTTTTCTTCTCTTCCTCTTCTCCTTGCTGTGCCTGACAACCAGTGCCGAACGGAAAGAGTCTTTTAACGAGTACAATACAGATTCCTCTTACACTGTACAGACAGCAGATTCCATGCTTGCAAGAACGCTGCGATTACATGGCATAAAATTCACACATAATAATTCCGTCGTCCTCCTCGAAACCGGAAGGCAAAAATTCAAAGATCTTTTCAAGGCCATCCGTGATGCCAGGAGCAGCATACACATGGAATATTTCAATTTCCGCAATGACTCCATCACCCATAAGCTCATCAAGTTGCTGGCGAAGAAAGTAAAACAAGGAGTAGAGGTACGGCTCCTGTTCGACGGATTCGGAAACTGTTCCAACAATAAACCCTTGAAGAAAACAAACATTGATTCGATCCGTCAGTCGGGAATCGAGATCTATGAATATAAACCTGTACGCTTCCCCTGGATAGATGACTTCTTCAATCGTGATCACCGTAAAATCGTCGTCATCGATGGAAAGATAGCCTATACAGGCGGAATGAATGTAGCCGACTATTATATCACGGGCAAGCCGAAGATCGGGCCATGGCATGACATGCATTGCCGTATAGACGGTGACGCCGTGAACACATTACAGTCGATCTTCCTGAGAATGTGGAAGAAAGTGAGCCACCAGGACGTGCATGGCTGGAAATACTACCGTGGAGGTGTACCGGCAGATTATTTTACGGACCTCAAACCGGACACCACGCCCACACGCTACCAGAAGATGGTAGGGATCATCAACCGTGAGCCGCATACAAGCAATGACATTATCCGCCTGTTCTATCTCAATGCCATCAATGATGCTCACGACAGTATTGAAATCATCAACCCATACTTCACCTTGAGCCACAAACTGATGAAGGCGCTGGAGAAAGCTGTCAGGAGAGGTGTAAAGGTAGAGATCATGCTCTCCACAAAATGTGACGTGCCCCTGACACCAGACTGTGGACTCTATAATGCCCACCTGCTGATGGAACACGGCTGTAAGATATGGATGTTCACGGCAGGATTCCATCATACTAAGATCATCATGGTGGATGGACGGATCTGTACGGTAGGATCAGCCAACCTGGACTCACGGAGTCTCCGCTGGGACTATGAAGACAATGCCGTCATACTGGACAAATATACGACTCAGCAGCTCTGCGACCTTTTTGACCGAGAAAAGAAACAGAGTTTCCTGCTCACTGAAAAGAAGTGGAAAGAATGGCGGACGCCGTGGCAGCGCTTCCGCGGGACTTTCGCCAAGATGCTCTCCCCTTTCCTTTGATCAAGGACAAGAGAAAAGGGCAGTCAGGAATATTCTCCCTGAAAGATAAAAAACTTTTTGAAGGGAGCATTAACATATAAACAGAAAAGAAATGGAAGACAAGAAAAATCCAAATCCGGTATCCATGATGAGAGGACGTCCCAAACTCGCCATCATTGATTCCAATACCCTGGCAGAAATCGGCTTGAAACAGATGCTGCATGATGTCATACCTTTCATGGATATTGAGACCTTCTACTCTTTTGATGACCTGAAAGGACATCATCCCGACACCTTCTTCCACTATTTTGTAACCAACGACATAGTCCTAACCCATCGCCTCTTTTTTCTGAAAAGACAGCACAAGACTATCGTGTTGACCAACTCCGCTGATCCGAACACATGGATGAAAGATTTCCATTATATCTGTGTCAATGTACCTGAAAAACAACTGGTCAAATCCCTGTTGCGTCTGGAACAGTTCGGGCATCCCCATGGCAAGAACCTTCCCCCCATGCCCAAAGCAGTAGAATCAAAAGTCCTCACTGACCGGGAAGTTGAAGTCCTGTCCCTTATTGCCCAAGGTTACCTGAACAAGGAGATAGCAGACAAACTGAATATTTGCCTGACAACCGTGATCACCCACAGGAAAAACATCCAGGAGAAATTAGGCAAGAAAAGTGTTGCTGCCCTTACCATTTATGCCGTCATGCACGGATATGTCGACATCAATAAGATCTAAGAAACAAGCACGAGGACGGATCACCCGACGCCTACGATCAACTTGAGAAGATACCCAATGACGAAACTAAGACCAGCCACGCTGAAACTGAGAACAGCCATCCCCGAAAAACGCTTCCGGAAATTCTCCCCTCGAGCTACGGAATAATAATAGTTGAAGGCTGCAATGATCAGCAGGGCCATCGCCAGCATGATCACAAGGGCAACGATAACATTGTTGAATATCATGAAAGGCGCTATCAGCGCAACGACTGTTACAAGATAAGCAAACCCGGTATAAACGGCCGCCTTTACCGGTTTTTTATGATCTTCACCATCTGATTTTGTCGATAGATATTCAGAGGAGGCCATGGACAAGGCTGCGGCAACACCGGTAATGCTCCCCGTAAGGGCAATCAGGGTACTATTGTTAAGAGCCAGCGTATATCCGGCGAGTGCACCGGTAAATTCTACCAGAGCATCATTCAACCCCAGAACAACAGACCCCATATAGTTTAACCGCTCCTCATTGATCATCGCGATAAGTTCATCTTCATGCCGGTTCTCGTCAATGGTCATATCATGAACATCCGGGTAATCGGTATACACCCGATACGCCGTCTGTGAATCGATTTCTGATGCCTCCATCTTCTTAATGGCAAAAGTATTCCCAAGAATCTTTGCCATCCAGTAAAAAGTATTCACGGTTAACATGTCCGGCTTCACATCTGTCTGAGTGTAATGCCGCAGGATATTGTAGTGTTTTTGCTCCTCATGAGTAATACGGATCAGAATGTTCTTGTTTGCTTCATTCTTTTCCACCGATGCCAGTTTCTGATAAACATAAGATGCTGTCAACTCCCCCCGCTGATAACGAAGGAAATCAGCCCTGTCTTTTTCTAATAGATCCATTATTTTTTACTTTATACGCTGAAAATGCCCCCTTCCTGCACATCGTATATAGATCGGATGAAGAGCACCTAAAGCATTCTTTTCGCCCGCAAAGTTACAAATTAATTCCTATACGACCCAAATAATCTTGCAGGAATATGACAAAGACAGGAAAGCAGGGCTCCATTCCTGCGCTTAAGCTGCTATTCATCAGACATATCCGATAATCTACAAATCATCCAGCAAAGCCGTGCTTTTAGCATAAGCAGTACTCTTCGCTTCAAAAAAATCAGTTTTCACCATATTGGCATTAGAATACAGTGACACCCAGTGCATGTTCTCCGGTTCCTTCCGATTATCTTCAAAAAGGTATCCCAGTCCCAGACTGGACCAGCGCAGGTTACCAAGATAACGGATATAGTCAGACACCGTTTTCGTATTCAGTCCCGGAATCTCATCACCTATCACATACTGCCCCCAGGCAATCTCCTGACGGACGCCTTCAAGCATCATCTTTTTATATTCCTCTATCCTGTCATCCGTAAAGAGATCCGGTTCCTCTTTCTTCAGTTCCAGAATGATATTACGAAACAGCCACAGATGGTTATTCTCATCCCTGTTGATATATCTGATCTCCTGAGCAGAACCTGACATCTTCCCGTTACGGCTCAGGTTATAGAAGAACATAAAACCGCTATAAAAATAAATACCCTCCAGGATGAAATTAGCAACCAATACCTTCATCAGTCTGAATTTGTCACGACATTCATGAAACTCATTGTAACAGTCACCGATAAACTGATTTCTCCGGAGCAGATGCTCATCCGTCTTCCACTGATACAAAATGTCATTCCGTTCTTCCGGACTACATATCGTATCCAGCATGTAACTGTAACTCTGGCTGTGAACACATTCCTGAAAAGTCTGGATATGAAGGCATAGATTCACTTCATTGGCAGTAATATACTCACTAATCGTCGGCAGATTATTACTCTGAAGAGAATCCAGGAACACCAGGAAACTCAATATCTTATCATAAGCCGTACGTTCACTCTTTTCCAGCAACGGATAATCCTTTACATCCTGAGACAGATTTATCTCTTCCGGTATCCAGAAATTATTCATCGCCTGACGATACCAATCGTTTACCCACTCATATCTGATATTATTGAAATCATTCAGGTTGGTACTGTTTCCCCCTATCATTCTCCTCAATCTCAGGTCAGTGTCTCCATTGGGATTAAAGAGCGTATTCCTTCTCAATTGTCCTGTTTCCATTATCATTCTATTTTTCCATTACATACCCTTCAAGCCGAGCAACTATCACATTCTTCTATCTCAAGCGACTTGCTGCGCACATAATAAAGCGTCTTGACTCCACACTTCCACGCCAGCAGATAAAGATTAAGTACCTGCCGCATCGTATAATGATTTGTAATATAAAGGTTCACGCTTTGTGACTGGTCAATATGCCTTTGCCTGATTCCGGCAGCCCTGATGCTCCACTGCTGGTCGATCAGATAAGCACTTTTATACATCCAATAAGTCGCATCTGACAATTCAGGAGCTACACGGGGAAGCATGGCACCTCTTTTTTCCTCCAGGAAGAAATGCTTCATAATAGGATCCAGTCCTGCCGTAGTACCGGAAATAATGCTGGTGCTGCTGGTAGGAGCCACTGCCAGAAGATAGGCATTGCGCATACCGTAGGCAGAGACCTTTCCGGCCAATTTCCCCCATCTTTCAGAAGTGTAGCCACGTTTCCGGAAATAAGCTCCCGTCTGCCAGTCACTGCCCTTGAAATACGCATAAGCGCCCTTTTCCTGTGCCAGCTCACAACTGGCCTCTATCGCCGCATAATTGATGGTTTCAAAAATTTCATCAGCAAATCTCAAGTGCTCTTCACTCTCCCATCTGATTTTTCTTTTAGCCAGTGCATGGTGATAGCCGCTGACTCCCAAGCCGATGCTACGATACCTGTGATTGGTTATCTCAGCAAAAGGCACAGGATAGAAATTAAGGTCTATTACATTATCCAACGCCCTGACCACCGTTGCGATCTTATCTTTCATGGCCCTCTTATCCTCCAGAGGCAACCTGCCAAGAGTCAGACTGGCAAGATTACAGACTACAAAATCACCAGCCTTAACCGTGCTGACGACCACCGTATCACCATCCACTGTTTTTATCTCCCTGGAAACACTTTCAATAGGAGCCATGTTCTGAGCGATCTCAGTGCAAAGATTAGAACAATAGATCATGCCCTTATGAGGATTGGGATTAGCCCTGTTGACCGCATCCCTGTTAAAGGTAAAAGGCGTACCGGTTTCCACCGCCGACCGCAAGATGAGTCGCACCACATCCTTGATGCTGATTACCCGGCGTGACAAGCGCCGGTCTGAAACACATTCCTTATAGCGTTTCTCCCACTCTTCGCCATAATAGTCCTCCAGGCAGTAACCTTTCACACGCATGATCTCATTGGGACAAAAGAGGGACCAACTCTGATTAATATCCTCCTCTGCCATTCTCCAGAACAAATCAGGATAACATACCGCCGGAAAGACATCATGTGCCTTCATACGGTCATCACCATTATTGGTACGAAGTTGAAGAAATTCAGGCAGATCCTTGTGCCATACATCAAGATATACCGCTACAGCACCCTGGCGGACGCCCAACTGGTCCACGGCTACAGCAGTATCATTCACCAACTTGATCCATCTGATCACTCCGCCTGCAACCCCCTTAAAGCCCCGGATAGTACCCCCTGTAGCGCGCACCTTACCAAAATACAAGCCCATCCCGCCACCGAACTTGCTGACTTGAGAGAAATTATCCACACTGCGGTAGATGCCCTCCAGACTATCCGGAACCGTATCAATGAAACAACTGGAGAGCTGATGACAAGGTTTACGGGCATTAGACATCGTCGGGGTAGCCATCGTCACTTCCAGGCAGCTCAGCAGATCATAGATCTTCTGCACCCACTGAAGGCGGTTTTTCTTTTCAGGCATAGCCAGATGTAAAGCAATCCCCAGGAACATTTCCTGGACTCTCTCCACAGGCTGTCCATCAAAGGTCCGGATCAGATAACGTTTTACCAACAGGTCCAGACCTGAATAGTTCAGTAGATGATCTCGCTCTGCCTTCATGAAAACAGCCGACTGCTCTATCTCTTCCCGGGTATAAGACTTGAGGATGTAATCACCATAAAGTCCTTCAGCCGTAAGATAAGCTACTTTCTCATAAAAGGAATGAAGATTCAATTCTGCTTCCCGTTTTCCAATGTTCCGGTTCAGCATGAAGTTGAGAATACGTGCTGAGATCATCTCCCAGGCAGGAGCTTTAGGTGTAGTCAGTTCTACAGAAGCCTTGATCAAAGCCAAGAGCCCTTCCTCGCTTTTCATCTGTGGATGATAAAAACCAGAAAATTTATCGTCCAGGATCACCATACCATATTCCTTAGCCCGGAACGCATGGGATACGGACTTCAGCACTTCATCCAGATCTGGGACCCCTATCCTGTCAGTAATATGGACAATAGCCTGCCGCTCCTCGCTACGGCTTCCGCGAAAAAGGATATAACTCTTAGCCTCATCATAAAAGCCATGCGTCATCAGGCATTTTTCCACCTTATCCTGAATGCTCTCCACATCCCTTTTCGACGGATGGTCCGCTATATATCGTTCCACCTCAAGTACAATACCTTTCAATTCATTGTCTGTAATGAACCGACTTGTACTTGCAAAACTCTTTCTGATGGCTGCCGAAATCTTCTGTCCATCAAAAGTTTCCGCCGTCCCATTTCTCTTGATTATCTCCATACCTTCTATTCTATCAACAGACCAAGATTCTGACCTGTCCATTCACCTGCCCTTACGGACTATATCCCTTCTACTTGCAGAAAATCATCCCATGAATGGTCCCTAACCAGAAACGCGACATATCACTTTTTCCAGAACCGGGAAGTCACATCCCGAAATTCTCCATCAGTTTTTTTGTACAGTCTCTGGTTGGTGGTCTTTTCCTTTAATCCACCAAGTTGACTTTCATACGGGCCCAACTTAATAAAATCAAAGTTCTCTTTATTAATTGCCACGGACAGTTTCTGCCTTCCACTGTACCACCCTACCTTATATTCAGGATAAGTCTTATGAACGTAAGCAGCAAGTCTGTCAACCTCGGCAGGATCACTGTCACCGCCCATAAAACTGATACAGGTAATATCCGGTCCCAGTTTCTTAGCCCACAGATCAATCACCCCGGGGGTAAGTTCTTCACCAATATCCTTCCATAGATAAGAGCTATGACATCCCGGACACCTGATAGGACAATTGGAAATGTTTACAGCCAGAGTAACTTCATCCGGGATCTCCTGGAAAACGATGCCCGTATTCACATATTTCAGCATTTCTCTGTCTCCCCGGATTTCACCGTATCCAGTTCCTTGTTGACCGGTCCGATATGGTCTGGTGAAATATAGAAGCGGCGATGAGCCTCTTGCTGGCGTGCCTGAGAGAAATTACTCACCCGTTTCAGATAACCGATGACACGAGTCAGATAGTCTACATTCTTAGAATGGCAGACCGGACACTCATGAAGATAGCGCTTGTCAATATGTCCGCAGTCGTTACAGACCGTATTCGGAATATTGTAGGTAAAATAGTTGCAGCCTTCCTTGGCAGCCACCTTAAAAAGCTGTCGATACTGAGCCTTGCTCAGATGCTCTTCCAGATTCAGATGCAGGGCCGATCCCCCGGTAAGATGCTCTATATAGGGCGCACCATGCAGTTTGAATTTATCTATAACACTCAGACTGTCATCCTCCACAACGTAAAAATAACTGTTATAACAATCACGCGGGACGAAATAGCCGTCTTCGCGATCCCATTTGGCATGTTTGACTCCTACATTCTCAGCAGGGATCATCTCGCAGTTGAACATGACGTCCTTGGAACGGTATTTCTTATTACAAGCTTCTACAATACCCAATACTCCCTGGACAAAGTGCAGATAGTCTGGATTATCATTGATCTTCAGACCCAGGAATTCAGCGGCTTCAACCAGTCCGTTAACTCCGATGGTCAAATACTGACGCTTAATGTTAATGTAACCTGCATCAAAAAGCGGCAGCATTCCGTGCCTTTGCAATTCTTTCAAATTCTCATTATAAGCCAGTTGAACCTTATGGCAGAGTTCTACCACTTCACTGAGGACCTTTTTGTAATCCATTTTATGATTGACAGCAAACTGGATGGTACGGTTCAGATTGATGGTCAGTACGCTCTTGGAACCTGTGCTGACGCCGCCTGCTCCCAAGGTATAGCTAAAGCCATTGTCCTGTATCTCATTTCTCAAACGGCAACAACTGCTCAAGGAATCAGGTTTGTCACTTAAGTAAGTAAAGAAACTATGTCCTTCGGCATACATCTCTGAAGAGAAGTCCGCCCATTCTTTATCCTTGCAATCCCCGTTCGCTGTCAGCATAGCCATGGTTTCCACGGGAAAGGTCAAAACTGTCTTTGTCCGCTCCTGGTTGAACCATTTCATGAAACGCTTTTGCAGCCAGTCAACCCCCTTCCAATCTGGACGGCTGCCATCAGGAAAATAGAAATTATCAAACAGACTTTCAAAATAGTATTTGTCATAATAGGAGATGTTCCAGAATACGGCCTGATAATTACGGGCACCCGTAGGCTGGTTGAGCGAATATACGATCTGTTCAAAACAATCTGTAATGACCTTATCAAGGGTACGCTTTTTCAAACTCAGATCGACGACCTCGTCTGCCCGCTTGTAATAATCTTTCCCATATTCCTTTTCGACGAAATAATTCATATACATCAGGAATTCAGGGGTAGCACAGGCACCGGAAAGCATTGAACTGACCATAAAGACCATATTGATAAAACCTCCGCAAAAACTCTTCAGATTAGTCGGGGCGGAAGAATTGCCTCCTATGGAAGTTGTCCCACCCAACAACCATGGATACATAGTAATACTGGCACAATAGTTTGCCAGTGATGTCTCATCGTTTTTATAGATAAAATGATGGGTGAGAAGATCGAGGTACTGATCGGCAAGTTCCTTCCCGTACATAGCCTTAATGCGGTCTGTCAGCAGACGACGGTTCAGGCGGATAAACCCTGCCTTAGGGAGTTCGCCGATCAGTGTAGCTATATTTTTGTGCTCTACATTAGCATTGGCATCATACTTTGAACCCGTAGCAGCATTGGAAGCCTCACAATAATCCGTCAGGAACTTCAACTTTCTCAACGTCTCACGGTCTTCAGCATGCTGCTGGCGGTAAAGCATAAAACTCTTGGCCACCTTATAATATCCTTCACGCATTAAAGACTCTTCAACCTCATTCTGAATATCTTCAACTTTAATTCCTTCCTGAATATCCAGATGACTGATGATCTTGGATACAGCTCCCAAATCCACAGGCTCGTTTACAGAATCAAATGCCTTAATGATTGCATTCATAATTTTGTCCAGCGAGAAGCGCTCTTTTTTTCCATCGCGCTTCGTAATGGTAAAACTTTGCATTTCCATAATCTCAATGAGTATAAAATTAAAACGATTGACAGGTCAGACCTTCTAACAACTTCGTGCCTATTTTAATCTAAAGAATTATATTTTCAGATAACTTTTCATTATTCATTTTATAAAAAGTTCTCCATTTTATCAAACTTCACAAATGCAAAGATAGAATAAAAAATCTGAAGAAAGACCTTCTAAAGGTCATTTTTTGTTCCATATTTTAATTATTTAAGCATTCAAATTATGCCATTTATCATTTATAACCGGTAACTATACGGATAATAATACTTTAGCACCCTGGGCCGAAGTATTACAAGAGAAAAGACTATTAAAGGTCAGGAAGTTCAAACATTTCCAACATAAATAAATCTTATCTATGACTTATTTGAAAACTTCTAAAAATAAATCTTCATATAATTTACAGAAAAAGCATATTATTGAAACAGATAAATCATATTTATTTCATTCCATCAATAAGCCAATCCATTTTCCATGAATAAAGCCACAGCAACAAGATCACAAGAGAACCTTCATCCTATCCGAATATAAAACTAAAAATGCTAAAGGATATTTGTCATGAAGATTACGAAAACAACAAGGCATCGAACAAGACCGATCGTCTTTGCCGAAAAAGAGAAAAGGACAAAATCAGAATTTTACAGTTGAAATATCTACCAGATGATTGACAATAGCATAGATCGTCAGTCCGGCAGGAGAATGAATCTGTAATTTCTTAGCTATATTCCTGCGGTGAGTAATAACCGTATTGACAGAAATGAAAAGATGCTCAGCTATCTCCTTGTTAGTCATCCCCTGGACCAAAGATACGATAACATCCTTCTCTCTATCACTCAAGGTCTCATTATTCCCCACATTTGTATGGAGCATTTTCGAGATATTCGCGCTCACATCATCATTCCTGCTCTTCAGTTCCAGGTTATGGATAGCCGGAATGAACATATTGTCTTCAACCCGGGCATGCTGACTCAGCCATTCCTCATTATTATAGATATCATATAGAGTAGCACTCAGAATATTATTATGCAAGCCATCCGAAGGCAGATATTTTATAATAATATTCTTCAGTTCCTTCAGTTTCTGATCTATCTGATTATGATGTCTTGAGAAAGTTTCAATATTATAATCAGCGGTCGGGTTCCCTTCCAGAAGACTATGTACGTAAGGAAAGGCAGTCCTCTCCTCATATTTCATGTGATTGATCACGCTATGAGCATAATCGTCATAGAGCTGAAGGATAAGTTTTGCGAGTTCATTGCTTTCGTCAAGGGCCTCAAGAAGTTCCTTGCGGATAAAAGGAAGTTGAAAATCTATGAAATAAGCATGTGAAGCCGTAAGATATTGCAATAGCGTAGGAATAGACAACCGGTCAAGGCCGTCCCGGTCCAGATAACCGTTAATCGTAAAATTCACGACAGCCAGAAAAGTATAAGTATCTACTTTCTGCTCTTCGCAAACTTCCTGGACGGTCTTATCACCAAAGCCCAAATTGATCCCGAAAGAGCCAAGGCTCTGCAAGATATTGTAATTGTCACTGATAATAGAAATCATCTTATCATTAGCTTCATACATCTTCAGGTTTTTCATCATCCTTTGCTTTGATATTTTCAGAGTACAAATATAAGTATTTTTATCCAACTACACAATACCTAAAAATAATGATGATGGTTTTAATAAGAAAAAGACCAGGTCTGTCAATATCTCAAGTGATCCCAACCCACAGAACACAATGAAGGCTGCCATGAATGGCAGCCTTCATCAACTTTTTATGAAACAGATTACCGATCATAGATCGGAAAAATCTTCATTTCGCGTAGGCGACACTCCGCGTTTCCCTGATCACGGTGATCTTCACCTGTCCCGGATAGGTCATCTCACTCTGGACCTTCGATGCGATCTCATCACTGAGTTTTGCACTTTCATCATCCGTCATCTTATCAGCCCCCACGATCACACGAAGTTCACGACCAGCCTGAATGGCATAAGTTTTGGTAACGCCAGGATAACTCATCGCAATAGCCTCAAGGTCGTTCAAGCGCTTGATATAAGCCTCCACCACCTCTCTACGGGCACCAGGACGAGCACCGGAAATGGCATCACATACCTGTACGATAGGAGCAAGCAAAGTCTTCATCTCCACTTCATCATGATGGGCAGCAATGGCATTGACAATATCCGGTTTTTCCTTATACTTCTCTGCTATCTTCGCGCCATAGAGAGCATGTGGGAGTTCACTCTCTTCATCCGGCACCTTTCCGATGTCATGGAGCAGTCCGGCGCGCTTAGCCTTCTTAGGATTCAAGCCTAACTCAGAAGCCATCACTGCACAAAGATTCGCTGTTTCGCGAGCGTGTTGCAGTAGATTCTGGCCGTAGGAAGAACGGTATTTCATTTTTCCGATAATACGGATCAATTCAGGATGCAAGCCATGGATTCCAAGGTCTATGGCAGTACGCTTACCCGTTTCAATAATTTCATTATCCAGTTGTTTCTTCACTTTTGCGACCACCTCTTCTATACGAGCCGGGTGGATACGACCATCAGCGACCAACTGATGTAAAGCGAGCCGGCAGACTTCACGGCGAACCGGATCAAAGGCTGAAATGACTACAGCATCAGGAGTATCATCCACGACAATTTCGACACCTGTTGCAGCCTCCAGGGCACGGATATTGCGTCCTTCACGGCCAATAATACGCCCCTTCACTTCATCATTATCAATATGGAACACACTTACGGAATTCTCGATGGCCGTCTCTGTTGCTACCCTCTGGATGGTCGTAATGACTATTTTCTTTGCTTCTTTCTCTGCATTCAGCCTGGCCTCATCCATGGCCTCGTTCACATAACTTGCCGCATCAAGTTTAGCCTGTCCCTTCAAACTCTCAACGAGTCGGTTCTTTGCCTCTTCAGCTTTCAACCCGGACAGTTCTTCCAACTTCTCCTGTTCCTGCTTCTGCATCTTGTCAAGTTCCTGCTGACGGCTCTCGAGAAGTTTCTGCTCATTGGCAATACGCTGCTGCTGGAGATCCAAATCCTGCTTGCGCCGCCCCAGATCCTCCTGACGCTGATTCAGTGACAGGTCACGCTGTTTCAAATGATTCTCACACTGCTGAATTTTTGCATTACGCTGGCGTACTTCCGTCTCCAGTTCAGCCTTCTTGTTCAAGAATGTTTCTTTCACTTCAAGGAGCTTTTTTTCCTTTACGACTTCCGCATCCTTCTTGGCAGTCTCCATTAACTCATTATATTTTCCTTTGACGATATAACGGAAAATAGAATAGCCTATAGCACCTCCAACGACGAGTGCCATAACGGCGATTATGATTATTGACATTTATAAAATTGTTTAATGATGATACTATTCTTTCCTCAGAACCTCCTCAATTTCCGAAGTCAACTGGGAGAGAACAGTATTATAAGGAGCTGTATCGTTTTGTCCTTTCTGCTTTTCATAGCGCATAGCGATGTCAACCAGGCACATATACAAAATTTCCTTATCACTCTTCACTTCTTTGTAGTGAGACGAATAAGTATTTACGACCTCATTGATTAATTTTGCCGCCTTTCGATAGTACTCTTCCTCGGTCTGATCATCGCGGGGAATCCTTACCGAAAGCATCGTATCATGCAGGTTCAGCCTTATGGTTAGTTTCTCTTTGTCTTCTTCTGCCATCGATTCAATTCTTGCTGCACATTTCATACGCCCCGAAAGGAAATCCTGACCCTGTTAATTTTCCTTTTGAGATGTCTGTCACGCAGTCATTTTCCTACTGTATGGATTGCTCATTCAGTAGTGTGATGCATTTGTTAACGTCTCTGATGAGCCTGGCTACTTTTTTCTTCGCCCCCTCGAGATCACTATCGCTCACCTCGATCATCTTGGCCATCTTGAGATTCTCATAGTCTCTCTGGGTCTGAGCCAACTTCTCCTGCAGATCTCTAATCCGATTGTCACGCTCTTCTAACTTCATCTGCAAGTCAAGAATCTCTTTTTTAAGATCATCAAAGCGGAGAATCATTTGCCTTACCCGGGTAGTAAACGTGTTCAAAATCTTCTCATTGGCATCCATACAGACTACTTTTAGGTCACAAATTTAATATAATTAATCGGTAATGCCAAATTTTACTCCATTTTTCTAATTTGCAGTTGTCAATTCTTCCGATCTGTTATCTGTCAACAGGTCTGCGGATATTTCGTCTTCCCTGCAAATTTTCATTTCCCCATTTTTGCCTTGGCCTCTTTAACTTGCTCTTTTGAAGGACGAGGCTCTTTTTTGGCCAGCATGACAACTTGATAAACAAAATCCGTCATCCATTTCTGACTGAAATTTAACCGGAGATTATATTTTCTTACAGCCATGACTGCCTTCACTACGCTCGGATCTTTAAAACTGTTTTTAGTAAAAACATCCTCCACCTGTTTTTGAGTTAAGGCATAGAGGGTTTTCTTAAAAATACCAGGGATACGGAGTTTAAACTTCATCAGATTACCCATAAGCATCATCAATTCCTGGGTAAAACCTTGAAACTGGACAAGGAAAGGATTTACCTGCTGGATATTACGGCAATTCTTCTTGATCGTCTGATCGATCTCATCAAAGAAATCTTCATCGGTCTTATACAGATTCTTCATCATTTTCTTCGCTGCCGACTTTTCCCCCACTCCGAGTTTGTTATGAACAGTAGCCACATGAAGAGTCTGTTTGAAGACACGGAGATCAGGCAGCATATTCAGATTAGTGATGCCTAACTTTGCAGCCAGGGCAGCCTGGAGATACACCCTCACGAGGGTCATATAATCTTCCATCCCACCGACTTTCTCCTTCGGTGCCGTTTTCCGCCCAAACCATTTTTCCAATATTCCCATAATGTTATTCTATCGATTGATAAAAAATTGAAACAATATAATAAGTATGTGCAAAGATAGCAGAAATATCGCGAAAAGCAAAATTTTCGATTGAAAACCTATTTTACAATCAACGAATACCTGTCTTTCAACACTTTCAAAAGGATTTTTATACTAATAAAAGAACAGATTCAAAAAAATTGATTAACTTTGCACCCATAGCGTCACCGAACGTCATCAAGGTTTCACGACCGATTTGAGCAATAGTTCAATAATAAAGGAAAAGGCGTACGCAGAATTATAAAGAATCAAGAAACATTCTATTTTTCAACATGAGAGGTATCGTTTTAGCTGGCGGTTCAGGAACACGCCTTTATCCTATTACGAAGGGAATCAGCAAGCAACTCATTCCCATCTTTGACAAACCTATGATTTATTATCCTATTTCAGTACTGATGCTGGCTGGAATACGCGACATTCTGATCATCTCCACTCCCTACGACCTGCCTGCCTTCAGACGTCTTTTAGGTGATGGAAAGGATCTGGGCATGCATTTCGAATATGTGGAGCAGCCTCATCCTGATGGTCTTGCGCAAGCCTTCATTCTCGGCAAGACTTTCATAGGTTCAGATAGTGTCTGTCTCGTACTGGGAGATAACATCTTTTATGGGGCAGGGTTTACGGGCCTGCTGCAGGAAAGTGTAAAAGCCTGTGACCAAGACAAGGCCAGCGTCTTCGGCTACTATGTAAATGATCCGGAGCGTTATGGAGTGGCTGAGTTTGACTCTGCAGGCAACTGCCTGAGCATTGAAGAAAAACCTGAGCATCCTAAGAGTCATTATGCGGTGACAGGACTTTACTTTTATCCTAATTCTGTAGTTAATATTGCTGAACACATAAAGCCCAGCGCGCGCGGAGAATTGGAAATCACAAGTGTCAATCAGGAATATCTGCGGCATCATGCTTTAAAGGTTCGCACCTTGCCACGCGGCTTTGCATGGCTGGATACCGGCACTCATGACAGTCTGTCAGAAGCCAGCACTTTCATAGAAGTGATCGAAAAGAGACAAGGCCTGAAGATCGCCTGTCTCGAAGAGATTGCCTTCCAGCAGGGCTGGATCAACGCAGGACAATTAAAGGTCCTGGCACAGCCCATGTTAAAAAACAACTATGGGAAATACCTCTTTGACTTAGCTGAGGGAAAACAATATCTACCATAATAGCATAAAAGATTACCCGTGAAAATAGGGAATAACTCTATCCGGCTATACTCAAAGAAAAAATAGTAAAAGAAAATAATGGAAGAATACAAGAATACAGAATCGGCAAACACAGCTGATGAGCAGCAAGAAGAAAACGAGAAAGAATCATCTTTTGATTTTGCCACCCTTTATGCCACCGTCGTCCTGAATTGGAAATGGTTTGTCCTTTCGCTCATTGTCTGCCTGGGCTTAGCTTTCATCTATATCCGCTACAGCACGCCTGTCTGGCAGGCAGACGCCAAATTATTGATCAAAGACGATGATAGCAACTCCTCCTCAGGAGGACGGAACAATGACCTCCTGCAGAGCAGTTCCACCCTTGGACTGATCAGTGGTTCCAACGGAATTGATAATGAAATGGAAATCCTTTCGTCACACCTTTTAGCAGAAGGAGCCATCAATGATCTGAAACTGTACGTCAATTATAGTGCAAAAGGGCATATCAAGGACTATCTTCTCTATAAAGACGAACCTATATCCGTGGATATAGATCCTACCCATCTGGACAAACTCAACTATCCAATCAAACTCATCATTGAGCAGAGTGCCAAGGGGTACCACGTCACCGGAAAATATGCTGTCATAGACAAGATACATAGTAAAATCATTCCATATATCATTGACAGCACTTTCCCTTCTCTCCCAATAGGAATCGTTACACATGTCGGAGTACTGACTTTCCGCAAAACAGACACTCCCATGAATGGAATGACTGAAAAGGTGACTATCTATTCCTTAAAGATGATGTCCAAGAAATATGTAGAAAACCTTACCGTAAGCCAGACCAGCAAAAACACAAGCATTGCCCAACTTGTATTGCATGACGAGATACCGGACCGGGCTACGGACTACCTCACTGACTTAATACAAGTTTATAACCGCCAGGCTAATGAGGACAAGAATGAAGTAGCTGTGCGGACGGAAAATTTCATCAATAATCGTCTTGAGAAAATTAATGCTGAACTCGGCAACACTGAAGGGCAGTTAGAAAACTATAAAAAGCGCAATAATATGGTAGAGATGAAATTAAACTCTGCCCAGACTGTACAGGATGCAGATACTTACAGCCAGAAATTATCTGACGCCAACACTCAGATCGCTCTTCTGAGTTCCCTGCGGGATTATATGCGACGGCCGACAAACCGGTACCAGACTTTACCCTCCAATGTAGGCCTGACAGACCAGAGTGCCACCGAACTGATTAACAAATATAATGAGATCGTGCTGCAACGTAACAAATTGATGCGTAGTGCCAGCGAGAGTTCTCCAAGCGTGATCCCTCTGACTGCCCAGCTTAATGACCTCACCAACTCTATCCGCCATGCTGTAAACCAGGCTATCGAAGGATTGAATATCCAACGCAATTCAGTAGCCGAACTCTATGGAAAATATCAGAACCAGGTAGGAGAAACACCTGCACAGGAACGTATGCTGAACCAGATCGGACGCCAGCAGGATGTCAAGTCAGGTCTCTACCTTACTTTGCTTCAGAAACGTGAAGAGAATTCTATTAATCTTGCCGCTACAGTCGACAAGGGAAAATTAATTGATATTCCGGATGTGGAAGGTATCGTAAGCCCTAAAAAACCTTTGGTCTTTTTATTGGCGCTCATCCTCGGATTGGGTATCCCGGCACTCATCCTCTTCATCCTCCAGTTCTTCCATTATAAGATTGAAGGCCATGAAGATGTCGCAAAACTTACGAAATTACCTATTATTGCTGATGTAGCTGTAGCTAACGATAAGACCAAGGCAAAAGCTGACATCGTCGTGAGCGAGAATCAGAACAACCAGATGGAGGAAATCTTCAGAAGCATGCGTACCAACCTGCAATTCCTGATGAAGAAGGATCAGCAGGTGATCCTGTTCACCTCCTCTACCTCAGGGGAAGGTAAAACCTTCAACGCTGCTAACCTGGCCGTCAGTTTTGCTCTCTTAGGCAAGAAAGTCATCCTTCTGGGACTGGATATTCGCAAACCTCGTCTGGCCGAACTTTTCCAAATTCGTGATCACCATCATGGCATCACTCCTCTACTCGTCAATGATAACCCGTCAAAGGAGGAAATAGAGGGTCAGATATTACCTTCCGGCGTAAACAAGAACCTCGACTTATTGATGGCTGGTCCTACTCCGCCAAATCCGGCCGAACTGCTTACGCGCAGCAGTCTGGACAAGATCATAGCTATCCTGCGCAAAGATTATGACTATATCATCATTGACTCCGCTCCTGTAGGATTGGTTACAGATACCCTTCAAGTTGGTCGTGTATGTGATGCGACCGTCATCGTATGCAGGGCTGATTATACTCCGAAGGAGAGTTTCGGACTGATCAACAGTTTGTCTGACCAGAAGAAATTACCGAATATGTCCATTGTCATTAACGGTATTGACTTGAGCAAGAAGAAATACGGTTACTATTACGGTTATGGCAAATATGGGAAATATGGAAAGTACGGACATTATGGAAATTATGGTCATTATGGCAGCTATGGCAAATACGGGCACTATGGGAATTATGGTTCCTACGGCAGCTACGGCAGCTATGCCAACAGTCACTATGGCAAGAAGGATGATGATTCAGTAAAGAAATAAGTGGTATCCGGTAGGACTTAATCCTCTTACCGGATCATACATAAGAAAGAAACAAGAAATGACAATTGCTGTAGATTTTGACGGAACGATTGTAGAACACCGTTATCCGGAAATAGGACCGGAAATACCTTTTGCTACTCAGACGCTCCGCATGTTGATACAAGAACATCACCGCCTTATCCTGTGGAGCGTACGGGAAGGCCAACTTCTTCAGGATGCTATCGACTGGTGCAGAGAGCGTGGGGTGGAATTCTGGGCTGTCAACCGCGATTACCCGGAAGAAAATGGTACCCTAAATAATAATCATTTCAGCCGGAAGATTAAAGCGGACATATTCATTGATGATCGCCAGATAGGCGGACTTCCTGACTGGGGAGAAATTTACAGGATTATTCACGAAGGCAAAACCTATAGGGATATCATTCGTGAAAGCATGGGTGAAGAAACGGAGGTTCCGCAGCATAAACACTGGTGGAACAGAAAATAAAGATTCCTCTTTCAGATAAGATGTAAAGGGCCTGGAAAGCGATTTAGTTTTCCAGGCCCTTTCCTTTTCTGCAAACGGATAAGAACTTTTCTGTACGCTCTCTCAGGGTAAAGGCCGAAGTCCATCCCATCTTACATCCCAACCGGCAGGGAAACCTGGATGAGGCGTCGTACAGCCATCCCATCCTGCACACATCATGGCCACGGCAGTGAGAAGGCCTCCATTGCCGGGCAGATAAATTCTTAATCTGTCGTCTTGATAATTATGTCCATTGATAAGATAGGTGTTTTTCTGTCTGGGCATCAACAATGCCTGAACGGCCCGCTCCGGTTCCCCCAAACGGGTTGCACACATGGCTATCATAGGATAATCCCAGCCCCAGGTCGTAGGCCAGTTCCAGTGGTTCCATACCCACTGAAGCGTTTTACGCATGACGTCCGACTTCACCAGCGGACATTTGGGGAGCATGCCCAATGCTCCGAGAACAGCAGGATGATCACTGGTAAAACGAATGTCTTTGTATGTGTTCACGGCTGATTCCGCAGACAGATAAAGACTATCTGAATTCATTGCCAAAGGCGAGAGCCGTGAGAGAATCCGGTCCCAAAGGGGAACCCGAGGCAATCTCCGGCGCTCTCTCCATTTCTGAGCTGTGCTCAAGGCGAAATACCAATAGGAAAGTTCGAAAGGAGGATTCACCGTAGAATCTGCTCTTAATGTCTCCTGAGCCGGAATGCACCCCTTCAGAATATAACGATGCCTGACGCTGTCACAGGTCACAAAATCAGCCATAAACGTTGCCGTCTCGTCCACCATCTTTCCATAACGGGCCAGAATCTCCCCTGACCTGGCAGGGACGGCACGGTATAGCAGCTCCGCCAGGTAGATAGGATGAGGCTGCTGCCAGATCAGATAGGACCCTACATTAGAAGGAGCTTCACGTCCGGAAGGATCCGTCATCTTCATCCAGCGTATACCCCTGAATCCCTGCCGCTGTGCTATCAAACGTGCCACAGGTTCTACATGGAGGTACCAGTCAAGCACGGGAACCAGAAATTCAGGATGCCCCCAGAGGGCAAACTGTGCATCGTGCCACCACACCATCTCAAGATGGAACTTTCCATACCAGGAATTATAGGTCAACCCGGTCTCCTGAGGCGGTGTATCCCCGGCATCATTGACCGCAAGCAAATACTGGGAGAGTACTACACGGCGTTCCAACTCACGGGCACGAGGATCGGCGACATGGGAAAAATCAACTATCGCTCCTCTCTGCCAGTAGCCCTTCCAGTGCAAGGCAGCGTCATGGGAAACGGAGCGAAAATCGCCTGCATTCCGCTGGTTAAACTTCTGACCTTCGGATTCAGGGAAAAAGGTAACGGTAAAATCCAGCTTTTTCCCTGTAGCTGACAACAGGAAACGGTTTCTGCCGGTGGCTTTAAAACCAGCCTCTCCCTTCCAGGTTATCCGTACACCATACACAGTACTGCCAATCGTATGTCGCAAGATAACCCCATGGGATAACTTTTTCTGCATCGTAACAGAATGTTTTCCGTCCGCATGCCAATCACAGGCATCATCACTGTGTCCTCCTGAGGGATAGGGGAAGCGGAGGATGACCCTGGGATTCTCCTCTGCTATGATTTTTGAGGCAATCTCATCAGCAACAGGTGAACAGACCGTCTGTACATCATAATGCTTTCCATCATAGAGGAAACGACTCCTTACCATTCCCGTCCACAGACATAACTTCTCATGGACTGATGTTAATTTCAAGGGATCGGCAAGATCAAGACCGATCATTCCGAGATGGAGACGATGCGGATTCTTTCTCAGCCAGATGCTCGCATCACGTTGCCTGCCAGGCAGTTTAAACTGGGCAGAATAGATTTCCGGATGTCCCCGGCCAAAATTCCGGGTTACAAAGGCATCCTCAGGACGATAGTGGCAAGGATTCGGAAAACTGTGCCATCCCCAGTCACTCATGGTTCCCAGGCATACTCCATGGGCATATCTCTCCGGGAAGGATTGCAGACCAGTGGCATCCACGGTGAAGGCAAAGTGGCCGTTACCCACGGTCAGCGACTGAAGGGAATCGACTTTCGTCACGATCGGACAATTACGTTCCACAACTTGATAATGGTTGACAGGACCTGCAAAGACTGGTCTCAGCATCAACAATAAAAAGAAAACTAAAGGCAATTTTCGGATTTTCATGATTTGTTCAAGCAGTTTAGTTTGTCGGACAAAGATAGAAAAAATCCATTAAAAAAAGTCTGATACATCAGAAAATGTATCAGACTTTTCTCCTTATCATCCATGGACCTCTAAAAGAGGCCTGTCATCTCCATCCTGTCCAAACGGATTTATGACAGGAAGAAAAACCGGACGCGCTTAATCTTTAGCGGCATTCATGATCACTTCTGCATGGTTACCGCTCTTCAGGATAACATCTTTCAAGAAGGCTGAAATTTCCTTAGCGGTCGTATTACGGACAATATCCTTGTAACCGGTGTACATATCCATGTCATGATCTACATAGTCATCCAGGACACCTATCCAGTAGCCATTCGTTTTCGCTTCAACATCAGCATTCTTCAGCAGAATTGCCTTTACCTTTTCCAAATCCGCAGGATCAGGCTTGGCAACCGTCTCCTTCAGACCGGAAAAGAAATAAGGAATAGCTTTGGCTGACTTCGCCGGATTTAACATAGCTACACCATTGATGGACAGACTGATGGTCCTGTCAGGATTAACGGCCACCCCACTCTCTGCGCCTGCAGAGTAAGCTGCACTCAGTGTCTCACGGATGCTCCGGTCATACTTCATGTTTAACAGACGGGCAGCAATGTCTACCCACACCTGGTCTTGCAGATTGTTCCTGACCTTCTTTGAACGCCAGTTTTCTACAACCATGTTTTGAGGATTCTCCATCTTCTGAACGAACACATTCTTTACTTCCCCCACATAATGAGGAACCTCTCTATAAGCAGTCTTATTTTCTTCATATCCGGGAAGAGAGGCTATATACTGCTCTATCAAAGGACGTATCTTCTCCTCATCAAAATTTCCTACAAAATAGAAATTAAAATCACCTGCATTCCCATAGAGGTCTTTTGCCGTCTTCAGAATCCAGTCATAGTTCACTCCCGCTATCTGGGAAGATTTAGGCGTCAGGAACAATGGATTATGGCAATAAAGCGTGCTGGACAAAGAGTCTGAGAACACAATCTGAGGATTTTGGCTCTGGTTCTGAAGTTGGGTGGCATAAGAATCTTTAAGATTGTTCACCGACTTCTCATCCTTAGACACTTTTGTCATATCCAGATAAATAAGTTGCATCAATGTTTCCAAATCCTTGGGTGTTGAAGAGCCACTGAGACCATGATGATAAGTATTGATATAGAAACCTGTGCTTGCTTCCTTGCCGGCAAGAGCCTTGCTGAGCTCTGTATTTGAGAAATCTCCCAGTCCGCTGGCACTAAGAATTTCTGATGCTAAACTGATGTTCAGGTACTGGGATTCAGGAAACGCATATTGCCCTCCCTGGGCTTTTGCAAAGAAACGAACCTCATTATCCTTGAAATCTGTCTTCTTCAGATAGACATGAGCGCCATTGGAAAGCGTCAGTTCCTGAAAACCTAGTTTCTTGTTCTCCGTCTCCTTCATGATCTTCCCGGCTTTCGGAAGCTGGGCAATCAGAGGCTCATTCTTGACATGATCTACATAAGCCGTCAACTTTGCACTACGGACCTTCGCCACCACGTCCTTCAACTGCTGGGCTGTAGGATAAACGGCATCCGGCTTCTGCTGCATCATCACCAGAGTAACAAAATTAGTATCAGTAGGATTAATCAATTTCCGGGCCATCTCATTCACGACTTCCAGAGGGATATGAGGAACGAACATCTTATCCATTTGATATTCCTGCTCTACAGAAGGAATCGGTTCATTGGAAATAAAATGATCCACATACTGATCCGTAAACTGGTCATTTTTCATTTTATTCCGGTTGGAATAGGCTTTCTCGATACTGCTCATGAAGTTTGCCTTGTAGCGTTCATACTCCGTAGAGGTAAAACCAAATTGACGAACTCGTTCAGCTTCCTCAAGAGCAGCCTGATAGGCTTCCAGAAGTTTACCGGGTTTAGGAACGACCGCGATAGAAAATGCATCTTTCGTACGCGACATCAGATACTCGCCATCACTTGCCCCTGCCTGTAAATAAGGACAGGCGGGATCCAGGGACTTCTCATCATAACGTGAACCCAGCATGGAACTGACTGCACCTTTAATAAATCCTTGGACCAGATAGAGCATATTGTTCTTCAAGGAGTCTGGCGTTGCCTCATGCTTCATCATGGCAAAGATGACATTCACCTGTTGCTCCTTATCTTTATCCACAATGTAAATAGGGGTATCATTGTCAGGAACTTTTTCCGGGATAACCTTCGGTGCACCTGCAGGCACTTTAATATCACTGAAGAGTTTCTTGATCTCTCCTTCAATATGGTTCACATCCACATCCCCGACGACAATAATAGCTTGATTATCAGGACGGTACCACTTATGATAGTAAGCTCTCAACGTATTCGGGTCACACTTGTCCACCACGCTCATCAGTCCGATTGGCATACGGTAGCCATACTTGCTGCCAGGATAAAGTGCAGGAAGATCACGCTCAAACATACGCTGCTGGGCGGTCATCCGCATCCGATACTCATTGTGTACCACATCCCGCTCATTGTCTATTGCTTTCTTGGAAAGGGTGATACCATGTGACCAGTCCTTTAGAATCAGCATACATGAATCCACGGCAGAGATGCGGGTGGTAGGAACATCCGTAAAGTAATACACGGTCTGGTCTATGCCCGTATAAGCATTCAAGTTACGTCCATACTCCACGCCGATGCTCTGCAGATATTCCTGCAGATCATTGTCTTTAAAATGATCTGTGCCATTGAAAGCCATGTGCTCCAGCAAATGAGCCAGGCCACGCTGGTCATCATTCTCATTAATGGAACCGACCTTCTGGGCAATATAAAAACTAGCTACGTGAGCCGGATAGTCATTGTGGTGGATGTAATAAGTCAGTCCATTGCTAAGATGCCCGATCCTCACTTTTGGATCAACCGGTATCTTCGGCATCTGGGAGACCTGTGCACAAACGGATAACATCCCCGTCAACAGTAACAGGCCAGACACTAAAATTTGTTTGATTTTCATGTTCATATCGAAAATTTGAATTTTGATCAGACTGTTATCTCAGTGTTATACTGTTATTTCAGTCTTATAAAACAGGTATATTGGTAAAAACCGAAACCAGTCATTAGATTTCGGGGAAATATTCCCGATGTCCAATGACTGGTCTGATCTATAAATTTAATTACCAGATATGGGCACGCTTGCTCTTCGGTAAATACATTTTATCGCCTCTCTTGATATGAAAAGCATCATACCATCCGTCAATCTGAGGCAGAGCTCCATTAACTCGTGCCATATTCGGAGAATGGACATCAGAGGTAATCAGCAGTTGGATAAACTGTGGTGTCATATTGGATGCCCATACACGAGCCCAGGAAAGGAAGAAACGCTGGTCAGGAGTAAATCCGTCTACGGTCTTCAACGGTGCTTTCTTCATCTCGTTCTGAAAAGCACGATAGGAGATGTTCAATCCGCCATTATCTCCAATATTCTCTCCTAACGTCTGCTTACCATTGATTTTTACACCCGGAAGGACTTCGAAATTACTGAAATAATCGGCCAGCACCTTTGTTCTCTTATCAAAATTTGCCTTGTCAGCCTTTGTCCACCAGTTCTTCTCATTGCCATTCTTGTCAAACTGCGAACCCTGGTCATCAAATCCATGACTCATCTCATGGCCTATCACACCGCCAATAGCTCCATAGTTAGCTGCTGCATCCGCCTTAGGATCAAAGAACGGCGGCTGAAGGATGGCAGCCGGGAAGCAGATTTCATTTGTTGTCGGATTATAATAAGCATTAATCGTCTGCGGAGTCATCCCCCACTCTGACTTGTCCACCGGTTTATTCACATGACGCGCAATATAGTCATCACTGGCCCAACGGCTGATGGCTGCAAGATTATCATAAAGGGATAAACTGTCATTGACCTGCAGGCCACTATAGTCTTTCCATTTGTCTGGATAACCGATCTTGATAATATAATTCTTCAGTTTGTCCTGTGCCTTTGCTTTCGTAGCAGCACCCATCCACGTGGCCTCATTGATGCGTTCTGAAAGGGCTGTCTGGAGATTATGGACCAGGTCAAGCATCATCTGCTTACTGCTTGCCGGAAAATATTTCTCTACGTAAAGTTTGCCGATAGCCTCACCCAGAGTACCACTGACCAGACTTACGGCCCGTTTCCAGCGAGGACGGTCTTCCTTAACGCCGGTCATCACTCTGCTGAAGTCAAAATCTGCCTTCCGGAAATCATCGCTCAGATGACTGGCAGCATTCGAGATCACCTTAGCTTCGGCATAAGCCTTCAGATCATCCAACGGAGTATCCGTCAGGATCTTCTCTACCTCATGAATCGGCTCCGGCTCACCTACACAAACGGATTCGAAAGGAGGAAAGCCTTCAGCCAGGAAAGTATTACCCCAGTCGATCCCAGGATAATCTGTCACCAGCTGATCATAGGACAGTTTATGATAATTTGCATCAATATCACGCAATTTCACACGGTCATAGCTCACCTTGGCAATTTGCATTTCGATGTTCCATACCGCATCAACTTTCTTCTGGGCGGCGGCCTCATCATCCCCCGTCATCATGAAGAGTTTTTTCAGATAAGCCTTATATGCAGCCCTGATCTTCTTGCTCTGTTCATCCTGCTTGAAATAATAATCACGGATTCCCAGTCCAAGTCCTCCCTGACCGATGGATACGAGGTTCATAGAAGCATTGCGAAGGTCTGCATCTGCTCCGATGCCGAACATCAGGGTCCCTGCGCCACAACGGTCCAGTTGAGCCATGACTAACTGGTATTCTCTGCGGTCCTTGATATTATTGATCCGGGTGAGATCGGGTTTCAACGGATCCCAGCCCTCTTTATTCAAGCGGACACTGTCCATGGCAAGATTATAAAGATCTCCGATTTTCTGTCCCAGTGAACCTTTCTTCTGAGGCTTGCTGGCATATTCCAGAATCAAATTACGGATCCGTGTCTGGTTCAGTTCATACAAATCGATAAACGCACCGTTTTCCGTATGCTGAGCATCCAAAGGATGCGATTTCAGCCATCCTCCGACGGCAAACTCATAAAAATTGTCACCAGGTCTTACGGATGTATCCAGATTGGACCGGTCATAACCCGTTGACTGACTATTCTGCGCCAATGCCGGTGCTGAAGAGCAAAGCAAAGAAGCGAATAATAAGATTTTATAATTCATATTTGTTGTTATTAGACCGGATGGCAGTATCATCTCTTCTGCCTGAAAAGATGGCTGCATCCTCTCTCAATTTTTATTTCTCGCACTACGTACACATCTTAACTTCTGACCGCCATTCCGTGCATATCTTCAAACTGTGCTTTGCAAGGATGACACCTAATTATCATTTTCATTTTCCTCTGTTTCAGAATTTATTGAATTACGATAATAGCTATGAAGGGTCACATCAAATTTCAACATTGAATAGGCAGGAATATAAGATGTTGTGCCACTCGTACCATTAGAGGAAGAACCATAACCTAAATGATAAGGAATATAGATCGTCCACCGGTCACCTATGTGCATTTTCATCAGTGCTGTAGCAAATCCATCTATCACCTCCTTGACGTTGAAACCTGCCGGTACAGCCGTAGAAGGATCAAGTTCATCCCCGGTCCACGAACAGTCAAAGCAATGTCCGTTAATCAGATAAGCCGCATAATGTACACGTACGCTATCCGTAAGAAAAGGGCACCCGCTTCCCGTCCCTTTTTGAACGACATGAACAATGATACTGTCAACACCTGTATGTGTCAATACCGTATTGCCATACTGGATCTGCCCGGCCAGAGACCAGTCACAGAACACCTTCCAGGTAGAATCCCCCAGGGCAATACGATCATGTGCATACGCCAGCGTGTCGCTGAAAGCTTTATCATTACGGCTATGCCAATTGGCATATTCGTCTACCGTTCCACTCTCTTGACTGCACGAAGTCAGCATAAGCAGACCTAAAAGCAGTGCAGATGTGCAATATTTAATAGTCTTTGATAACATTGGCCAGTTTTTTCAATAAACTTGTAATGCTGACGCGATCCTCGATGATAGTACGTAAACGATCAATGTCTACGCGCTCTTGCTCCATCGTATCACGGAAACGAATGGTCACTTTATGATCCTTAGGGGTATCATGATCTACGGTTACACAAAACGGAGTACCTATGGCATCCTGACGACGGTAACGTTTCCCGATGGAATCCTTCGGATCACCATACTGGGTGTAGAAATGGAATTTAAGATCGTCTACGATTTGCCGGGCAATCTCTTCGAGACCGTCTTTACGGTCAAGGGGGAACACGGCACATTTTACAGGGGCCAGAGCTTCCGGCAACTTTAAGACCACTCGGCTTTCGCCGTTGTCCAACTTCTCCTCCGTATAAGAATGACACATAATGCTCAAGAACATCCGATCCAGACCAATGGATGTCTCCACGTCATAAGGAGTATAATTCTTCTGCAGGTCAGAATCATAGTATTTAATCTGACGGCCGGAGAATTTCTCATGCTGGGAAAGATCATAGTCCGTACGGGAATGGATACCCTCCACTTCCTTAAAGCCAAAAGGCATCTTGAATTCTATATCGGTAGCCGCATTTGCATAATGGGCCAGTTTCTCGTGATCATGAAAACGGTAGTTTTCTGCTCCCATGCCCAAAGTCTCATGCCAGGCCAGACGAGCTTTCTTCCAGTATTCAAACCAGCGCTTCTCGGTACCAGGCTGGCAGAAGAACTGCATCTCCATCTGTTCAAACTCACGCATACGGAAAATAAACTGACGGGCCACAATTTCATTCCGGAAAGCTTTACCGATCTGGGCAATTCCAAAAGGTAGCTTCTGGCGGCTGGAACGCTGGACATTCAGGAAATTGACAAAAATTCCCTGCGCAGTCTCCGGACGCAGATATATCCGGTTCGTAGCATCCGTAGTTGATCCCACCTGAGTGGAGAACATCAGGTTGAACTGGCGCACATCCGTCCAGTTTTTTGTTCCGGAGACAGGATCAGCTATTCCTTCATCCAGAATAATCTGTTTCAATTCCTTCAGATCAGGACCCTGCATGGCCGCAGTATAGCGCGCATGAAGGGCATCACGCTTTTGCTGATGCTCCAGGACACGGGCATTCGTCTCACGAAATTTCTTCTCGTCAAAAGAATCACCGAACTTCTTGGCCGCTTTCTTCACCTCTTTATCAATCTTTTCATCATACTTGGCAATCTGGTCTTCAATCAAATTGTCAGCACGATAGCGCTTCTTGGAATCGCGGTTATCAATCAGAGGGTCATTGAAGGCATCCACATGACCTGACGCTTTCCAAACCGTTGGGTGCATGAAAATAGAAGCATCAATTCCAACGATATTCGGATGGAGCAGGATCATACTCTGCCACCAGTATTTCTTGATGTTATTCTTCAGTTCAACACCATTCTGACCATAGTCATAGACCGCTGCGAGGCCATCATAAATCTCACTACTCGGGAAGACAAAGCCATATTCTTTACAATGACTGACTATCTTCTTGAAAACGTCTTCTTGTGCCATCTTCTCTTGCTCTCTTTTTTAATTTTAATTAGTTGTTGCAAAGATACATCTTTTTTTCTGTAATATGCAAATTATGTTCTTCTTTCAAGGCAAGTTAACAACAATTAGCAACAGCAAAGATGCTATCCTTGCAATTTGAACAGTAACAGGCTTCCCGCTTCCGCCCTCTGGCTAATTCAGGCCATCGCCTGTTTTCTGTTTCTCCACTGACCAGCAAAGTCCGATGGCTACTGAATATGAAAACGATTCTGAATTTTGGCAATCCAAAATATTTTACTATATTTGCAAGGATAAAACCAAGATACTTTTATGGACGACGAAAACAACAAGAACCACACGGAAGACAATAACCATGCAAAAGGGTCTGAAGATAAAAACGAAGCGTTAACTCCCGACCTGCACTCTGACTACAAACCAGTAGAAAGGTTTGATGCCTCTGCCGTGCACCATCTGTCCGGAATGTATAAGAACTGGTTTCTTGACTATGCCTCTTATGTCATCCTGCAACGTGCTGTCCCAAGTATCGAAGACGGCCTGAAACCTGTCCAGCGGCGTATCCTCCACTCCATGAAAAGGATGGACGACGGCAGATATAACAAGGTCGCTAACATCGTAGGACACACGATGCAGTTCCATCCTCATGGAGATGCTTCCATCGGTGACGCCCTCGTGCAGTTGGGACAGAAAGAACTGTTGATAGACACTCAGGGAAACTGGGGGAATATCCTTACTGGTGACCGGGCTGCTGCCCCTCGATATATTGAAGCACGCCTGTCTAAATTTGCTCTGGAAACTGTCTTTAACCCAAAGACGACTGATTGGCAACTCTCTTATGACGGACGTAATAAGGAGCCGATCACCTTACCTGTAAAATTTCCTTTATTGCTGGCTCAGGGGGCCGAAGGCATCGCCGTAGGACTGGCTTCTAAAGTACTGCCCCATAATTTCAACGAACTCTGTGATGCAGCGGTCAAATATCTCAAGGGAGAGGCGTTCCACCTCTATCCGGACTTCCCTACAGGCGGCGCTATTGATGTCAGCAAATATAATGATGGCCAGCGGGGAGGTGTCCTCCGGATAAGGGCAAAAATAGAGAAAATGGACAGCAGAACTCTCGTCATCCGCGAAATCCCATACGGAAAGACAGCTGCGACCATCCAGGATTCAATTACCAAGGCTGTAGAAAAGGGCAAACTCAAGATAAGACGTGTTGATGATATGACCGCACGAGAAGTGGAAATACAGGTCCATCTCACACCAGGAACATCCTCTGACAAGACCATCGATGCTCTTTATGCTTTTACAGATTGCGAGACAAACATTAATCCAAACTGTTGTGTCATCATGGATGACAGACCTTGCTTCCTTACGGTCAGCGATGTCCTCCGTTATTCCGTGGACCGCACAGAGAGACTCTTGCGTAAAGAACTGATGATCCGGAAAAAGGAGTTGGAAGAACAACTCTTCTTTGCCTCTCTGGAGAGGATCTTCATCGAGCAGCGAATCTATAAGGAGAAACGATTTGAACAGGCAAATGATATGGATGAAGCCGTGGCTTTCGTAGATTTGAAACTCCGGCCGTTTACAGAACAATTCATTCGCCCCGTGACCCGGGAGGATATTCTCAAACTGATGGAAATCAAAATGCAGCGCATTTTGAAATTCAATAAGGATAAAGCTGACGAACTGATTGCAAAGATCAAAGCTGAAATTGCTGACATCAATAAGGACCTGAGCCAGATGACAAGGGTCACTATTGACTGGTATGAATATCTCAAGCAAAAATATGGCAAAGATCATCCTCGCAGAACTGAAATCCGCAACTTCGATACCATCGAGGTGACAAAGGTCGTAGACGCTAACCAGAAACTCTATATCAACCGCCAGGAAGGATTCATCGGAACGGGACTCAAAAAGGATGAATTTGTCTGCAACTGCTCTGACCTGGATGACATCATTATCTTCTACAAGAACGGCAGATACAAGGTCATTAAAGTGGCTGACAAGTACTTTGCAGGCAAGAATATCCTGTGGGTACAAGTGTTCAAGAAAAATGACAAGCGGACGATCTATAATGTCGTTTACCGTGATGGATCAAAAGGATATACTTATATCAAGAGGTTCTATATCCCGGCTATCATCCATGACCGTGATTACGACGTAACACAAGGCAAACCGGACTCCAGGATTCTTTATTTCTCTGCTAACCCCAACGGGGAAGCGGAAGTCATCAAGGTGACCCTGAACCCAAGCCCCAAAAAGAGAAATATCTTCCTCTATAAGGATTTTGCTGAAGTGATGATCAAGGGACGTTCTGCAAGAGGAAATATTCTGACCAAAGAGAGTGTCCATCGTATCGGATTGAAGAGCCGGGGACATTCTACCCTCGGAGGAAGAAAAGTATGGTTCGATCCGGATGTTCTGCGACTCAACTATGACGAACATGGAAAATATCTGGGAGAATTCTATGACAATGATGCCGTGCTGGTCATTCTGAAGAACAACGAATTCTACATTACTTCTTTCGATGCCAACAACCATTATGAAGACAATATCCTCCGACTGGAGAAATGGGATCGGGGCAAGATATGGACTGCCGTGCTCTATGATGCAGATAATCATGATTATCCCTACATCAAGCGATTTATGATGGAAGCTACCAAAAGTCATCAGACCTTCATGGGGGATAATCCGAATTCCAGGTTGATCCTGCTTACGGACACGATACATCCGGTTATCAAGATCACTTATGGAGGAGTCGATGCAGTCCGAAATGCGGAAGAAATCAAGGCTGACGAGTTTATTACAGTAAAAGGATTCAAGGCCAAGGGCAAACGGCTCACGACCTGGACCGTTGATAAAATAGAAGAACTCCCGCAGGAAGAACAGCAGGAGTCAGCAGAGCCGGACTCTCCTTCTCCTGTATCTGATCTTGACGGAAACGACGCAGATATTGAGGAAACCGAAGAAGATCTTGATCCAGATAAAGACAAGAGTCAACAGGAGGTCATCGATGAGATGACCGGTCAGTTAAGTTTGTTCTCGGAAAAGGAGCAAAAGGGAAAAGACTCGGCAGCAAAAGACACAGACTTGAAGAATAAGGAATAAGCCTCCTCGCCATTGAGGAGGAAGCAGGATCAGCCTCTATCCTCATCAGCAACTGAGCCAATGGAATAATCGTTTCACTTAAATCCGAATGAAAGACAAATTATTTGAACTTCATATCCCTGAATTCAAATTTTATTTGTACTTTTGCACACGATTAATGCGCCTGTGGCGGAATTGGTAGACGCGCTAGACTTAGGATCTAGTAGTTTACGCTGTGCAGGTTCGAGTCCTGTCAGGCGCACATCAGTATAAGCATAACTATCTCATTTACAAGCGATTACGCTTTTTGAAAATAATATTTTGGCGACATTTTGGCGACTTATTTTGACTTTGTCGTGTTTTGATACCATTAATGGTACAGAAAGATGAACACACGGCTATCCCAGTATTACACCCCAAAATGAATTAAGTTGTTAACGACAAATGTAAAGGTAGCAACTATTTCCTTTACCTACAAACCGGTTTGAAAGTTCTCGGGGGAAGATTTCCCTTCCGGTCTATAAATCAAAAAGGACTGTCCGTCGAATGAGACGAACAATCCTACCCTATGATCCATACCTGCTTTGCCCCTTGGTTATTAGGGTGAATAGCAATACATAGAACTGGTCTATAACTTAAAAACAGATAAACTTGTATTTGAATTTTCGGTTGATGAGTCTACCTAATTTCTCATTTCTACTTCATGATTCAGTCATTTTCAACAAATCACTTTCATGGTAAAACACGCGCCCACCAATCCTAGTCGGCTTGAGAATCCCTTGCTTTTTCCATCTCCACAAAGTTGATACATCTACATGATGCTTATCCGCAAATTCCTGTGCAGTATAGGCTGTATTGTCAAGAACCTTAGACTGATTTACTTCATTGATAATCTCCATAGCAAATTCCTTTAAATCTGACATAGATACTACAAGCAAGGCATTTTGCCCGTTATTCATTAATTCACCAATATTCATATTCTAATCCCTTTCATGTAAAAATTTTCTGTTCGCTTCATGTCGGTAAAAATATCATGGCAGGTATTCATTGACATCTGCATCCTAGCAGTCTCAATCTTTTTTGAATGGAGGTTCTTGTGAAGGCCAAGACTTGTTTCAGCCATAATCCGGCACAAGATATTATTTACCCACACAGCACAATTTGTATGGACTGCGATTTTCCGCTCCCTTTTTATAGTCTTAGGAGTATTGACTTTCTTAATTTTTTTCATAAGAACTTATTTTTAATTTTAGTTTAAAGTACAGAATTATCGGACATATCTTTTCATCTCAATCTCTATACTTTCTAAATATTATACTGTTAATATCATATTTGTCATCCCAAAAAGAGAGAAAAATTTAATTTTTCAGGATTTATCTATATTGAAAGTAACTATTCAACCATAATTAAAGGTCATTGCAGAATCTGTAAACAGCACAAATGTCATTATAAATAATGGAAATTACCGTTCATTTTACCAGCAGAATATCGCATATTCTATAATAAGTCTCAAGTAGTATTGCTGATATATAGAAGATACTTCTGATAACATCACCAGATGCCACATAAAGCAATAACCGGAATTTCAAGAACCACACAATTGGTTGACAGTAAGATCAAAACCGCTTTCTGCTTCTTATATTTCACCGAAAATAAAAAAAAAGAGGAATGAAATTCAAATCTCTCATTCCTCTTTTTTACAATCTTACGGTTGAATAATCCATCATCAGTGCACGTATTAACTTTTTGGAAAGTCCTTTCGATACCGGCTATCTCCTTTCAATATTTGAAAGGTCCTATCCTTTGAATTTCACTATGATTGATCATATCCTTACGGGATTTCACATAACTGCATTTCAGGCCTTCTCCCGGATACTGTGTAATCCTCATGTCCGGAAAGTCCCCGCCTCTGCCCCGGATCAATTCAATTTTCACCAGGAAATAACTGAAATCATCATTCGCTGCTTTATTTTAAATGAGTAGTAAGGTTTGTCTTTCAAGTACAGGTATAGATGGTACAGATATTATCATCGGCCTTAATGCACCAGTTCTGGAAGGGTATGCCGGATACCTTTACCTTTCATCATAGCATTAACAACTCAGGGATTTCAGATATGGCCGGCAAAAATCAATGGAATCCTTGCTGATCAGAAAGAAAATGGCAATATTTGCAGGGGTTATATTCATTTCTGACAACTCTATTTATAGAAAGGATATTCCACCTCTATAATTTAAAAGTGTTAAATCCAGCTCTTTCATAGGGAATAATCCGTACGAATCAACTACATATTTAAATAATTGTAGTATATTTGTACCGAAAACAGAAATGATATGGAGAATAACAACAATGTTAATCAGTTTCTTTCTTCTTCACGATACAAGGAAAAGGGAAGGACAGCATATTACAGGATGCTGACCGAAGTTCACAAAGGTGAACTTGTCCGTATCCGTCGGGGAGTATACGCCAGCAAGGAGCAACTGGCTGATACCATGATAGACCTTGAAGTTGTAATTCCAAAGGGTATTCTATGTCTTTATTCGGCATGGAGTATTCACGGTCTGACCACCTCTATGCCACAAGCCTATCATGTCGCTATAAAAAGGGGACGGAAGATCGTGCTGCCTGAATATCCAGGAATAGAGTTGTACCATATTTCTGAGGATCTTCTTGAAATCGGAATAGAACAAAAGATTGTCAGTGGATATGAAGTGAAAGTCTACAATGCAGAGAGAAGTGTATGCGACGCTGTAAAATTCCGTAATAAGGTCGGTATGGATATATGCTCCGAGGTCGTTAACAGCTACCTTGACCGCCCGGAGAGGAACCTCTCCCTTCTGATGGATTACGCGCAAACGATGCGCGTTGCCAATATTCTCAGCAAATATCTTGAGATAAAGCTATGAGTGAACAGATAAAGAATTACGGTAAATCCATTCAGACAAGAGCTTGGCAGAAATATCTACTGGCAAGCTGAAGCACCTGTATATGATTCGAAGAAAATGGATGTTATCAGTGAAGGATTTACCGTTGACACAGTAATCACGCATACAGCTCCTGCCTTTTGTGAATTACATTCAAAGGACGGGTTAAAGGCATGGGGTAAAAGAGACTCTGCTTTGCTTGCTGATGTCTCTTTGGAGCGTACAATAATGGATAAAATCTATAACTATCTGCAACAGCATAATCACCATATAAAGTACTGGTGTTATGGGCATTTCCATCAAAGCTGGCGCAGTTCTATCAACGGAACATTATTCATTATGCTGGACATCATGGAGTTTTACCAGCTAAGTTAACAACTCTTTACGGTCCAAATCCTGCATCTTTTGCCTTCGCCATAAGATCCAACTTTGAATAGTATATATTGCATTGGAAAACAATGCACCCACTTTCTTCATCAAGTCAGAGGATGTCCATTGAACTGTAAAGGACATGCCATAGTCACTGGCCGCTTGGTTTACAGGTCGCCTCATGTCTCGGCTCGTAATAGAAACTTCCGCAAAATATCAATGAAATTTTGTTGAATGTTCTTGTCTTTCAGTATGGCAGGCCTGTCATCTGCTGACAAGGGTATGTCGACATGCATATATCCGTTCCCGTTTTTATCTCAATTGCATCCATTGTCCGTTATATTTTCACAAGCATCCCCGTTACAGGATAGTAAACAAATCTTGCAATTACATTTTCACCCGCAGCCTTCAACGCATTCGTATAATAGTCGAACTGGCCATTGTAGTTGCCAGCATAGTGGTCACCGGGAGAGAGAACCAGCTGCTCGTTACCCGGGAAAGTCTTGTAATCGATAAGAACACATCCCTTGTCGGTTTTCCACACCAAGTCCATGTTACCCGTGACAATTTGACCATCTACCAGTTGTTTGAAAGGCAACTCATGATACCGGCGGATCGACTTGCCGAAATGTCCGGTAAGATATTGTTCCAACCTGTTCCAAGCCTTTATTACCTGTAATGGATCAGTAAGATGGTCCGACAGTCCATAACCGTCTATGATATTTTTCACATAGTCTTCGTTCTTGTTCCTATCAAGGGCACAGAAGATGTCATGGATGCAGGAACCAATGCCCGCCATGTCTGGATGACCTGTTATTGTGAGCAGTCTTCCGTCACTGTCCAGTTCCTTCTCTATTTCCATTTCCGAAGACTCCGTTCCGCTCGGTTGTATATCGCGTGGCGGCTCATTGCAAGGCTCCCCGTGAAGACGGAGAATCTTATTTGTAACGGTCTGGTAATTCCAGTCACCATTCTCCAACACATTATCGCATGGTGTCTCAGACAGGAAGTTGACGCCGATACCCAACGGGTCACAAAGTCCGGACTTCGTATAATTGCCGGTCTTCAACGAAGTGCCGTCATAGATAGTGTCGAAGATACGCAGGCCATTTGAGGAGGTTGAGGGGGCGAGTATCAACTCTTTTGACGGGCGTGTCATGCCCACATATAGCAACCGCTTGCTTTCAGACAGTCTCTGAGTACGGATACTTTTGAATCTTTCAGAGTCTATCAGCTGTTCCGCCACCTCTTCAGGCGCACTTTTCTGTGAACCGTAAATCCACGGCAGCAGGCTGATGGTCATGTCGGGATACAGGTTGCTGGCACTCGGCATAGTTTCGTGAAAAACCTGAACCCCGTAGTAATAACGTGTTGTCAGTTTGTTGATGTCTGCAGGATTGTCGTCAAGGGACAGTAGGATGACGGTATCCCATTCAAGTCCCTTGGCACTATGGTAGGTGGACAGACGTATACCATCAGGGGCTCCAAGGGCGATGACTCCGTTTTGGCTGACATAGGCAATGAAGCCGGATACTGTAGCAGGAAGAGTCATCTGGAGGCAATGATCCTCATACACTGCCGCAGTCTCCGCCAGTGCCTGGAGTGTGGAACGGCTCTGTTGAGGATTTTCCCAGTGCGCGACTACATTGTCAAGGTCAAGTTCGATGATGATACTCTCCACCACGGCACGCACAGACTGTAAGCGAAAGGTATTTAGCTTTGAGAGCAACTCCCTGACCAGCGGTATGTCGTCAAGATAGCGCTTGGTCTTGCCGTCACTAGCGTTAACAACGAGTTTTTCGTCAAGAATTCTCGCAGTACCGTAGCCTTGGACCGTGAGCAGAGCAATCTGTGCCCTTGAGAGCTCATCATTTGGGTTGACAAGAAGCGACAGCAATGCCGTGAGCAGCAAGGTCTCGTCTCTTGTAGCGACGTTAGCATCATCCCGGCAGATGGGAATACCATAAGGACGCAACTTATCGGCAAGAGAGTCAAGGTCCGCATTGGCCAACGCAAGGACTGCAATATCCTTAGGCTGTTTACCGCCCTTTATCTCACAGGCTATGTTATATGCCAGATGGCCCATACGCTCGTCTTTGCTTCTGCCTTCAAGCGGCCATACACGGAGGTTTCTCAGATTTTCCTTGTTCTTCTTATACGGCTTCAACTCCACTTGCTCAAGTTGGAGAATGCCACTGAAAGCCGGTATGAAGACTTTGTTGCAGGTCTCCACTATTTCAGGATAGGAGCGGTGGCTTGTGCCAAGGGTATCGGTAGTGCATCCATTATCACCTTTGGCTATGATGTCGGTAACGGCCTTGACAAGATCAGTGTCTGCGCCACGGAAGCCGTAGATGGCCTGCTTGTAGTCACCTACCCACACCGAATGGTCCACGATTTCCGAGAGACGGTCGAAGATGTGAACCTGTATGGGAGAGGAGTCCTGAAACTCGTCTACAAACAGGTATTTGTATTCTTCCCGGATATCAGCGGCCACATCGGGCATGCCTAACAAGTCAAGAAAGAGTGCCTCCATGTCGTTATAGTCGATAAGGTGCTTGGTACGCTTGTAATCGACGAATACCGTACGCCACTTTTTGGCATACTTGAACAGCAGACGGATATAGCGCAGTTGCATATCGCGGACTTCCTCCGACACCCAAATATTGTCAAGGGTAGAGGCAAAATCAAGTGCTGCCGGACAGCAGGATTTCTTTGGCAGGCCGTAGATAAAGTCACGCAGTCTGACCATGTCGGCATAGTTTATGAACTTCAGTTTTCGACCGAACTCCTCAATGTTATTTTTACGCTTACTGGACGCGCCGCTCTCGCTTTCCGTACGGTTGATGGAACCGAGTTCATCCAAGACTTTTCCGGCAGTGGTCCTGTCAAAGTTTACATGCGCTCCTTCACGGCAGAAATTTTTAATGACATTCTCGGAGTATTCCTCACTGTGAGTGTAGTCGGTAATGCCATAGTTGGTCGTGTAGTCAACGATGCTTTTCAAGTCCTCCTGCCAGTGCTTATCGTTCACGTCATACTTGCCGCTGCCGTACTTGTAGCCTACGGCGAACTGGTAGCTGAACTGGCTGAGGAACCTCAGTTCATCCCCAGACGGCAAGGACGCGAGCGACTGATTGATGAAGAAATCCTTGTCCTCATCAGTCATCACGTTAAGCTCCGGACTGATGCCGAGCCGATACCAATATTTATGGATGAATCCATCAGCGACACTGTGGACGGTGCCTATCATTGCCTGGTCAAGACGCTCTGCCTCATCGTGGAGTCCAGCTTCGTGCATCGCAGCTTTCGCCTTCTCGCGGAATTCCGTTGCCGCCTTCACGGTATAGGTAGTGAGGATTACCTGTTCAGGCTCAACCTTCACGCAGGGAGTCTTGCCACCTTTATCATCAAGGGAATAGCCGCGGACGGCATCCGCCAGTTTGTGGGTCAGCGTATAGGTCTTGCCGCTGCCCGCACTTGCGCTGATATATTGTATGTTCCTCATTATTTACTTTCTTTTGAAACATTCATAAATACTGAATGGGCAGGTCGCCTTGTTGCCATCCTCGTCGGTGTCAAGCGGTACAAGATCTTTTTCCGTCTCGTCCTTTCCGTATTGGAGAGCTCCAACCCCCTCTCCTTCGCCAAGTTCAATAAGTCCTCGTTCAATTTGATTGCGGCGGTAGGCATATGAGTTGCGCATCTCGGTCATGAGGTCTTTACCCTTGCGGTCTTCGTCTAACGCAATTGTCGAGACGAGGTCGCCTGCGATACCGCCAGTAGTGGCCATGCGTCCTTCGGGCATAAGAAAATAGCCTACCCCGCCAACCTTCTTCTCTTCCCTGGAGTTGACCAGCGCCCGGTAGAGCGAGAGTTGTAACGACTTGTTCTCCCGTAACAGTCCGTCAAACCATTTATGGTTGTCACTCCACTTGAAATCGAAAATAAAAGGCATACCGTCATCATTGGCAAGGTACATGTCTATATAGCCGAGCAGGTCTATGTCGTGGGCAAAGCCCAGCTTGTTCTTTACAGAAGTCTCTATACCGGTGACGTGAAAACTATTAGCCTTGATGATGCCCAACAGCCTCTCAGCGCACTGGCGGAGTTGTTCCTTATAGGTCCGGGTGTCAATCCGGTTTTCCTGCAGGAGCATGATGGAGCCGTATGCATCGACGGTTTCTACAAATACACGGTCATAATTGTCCTTGAGATTCTTCTCAATATAAGGAACACAACCGCTGCCTTCAACGTCCTTATTAAAGAACAGTGTCTGTATGACGGCATGAGCCACATTTCCTTTCGTTGTCCTCATCGGTGCCATGGCTGATAGTCCGGACTGATAAATGTCTGCGATGAACTGGAAAGTATAGTCAACCGGACTCTGGAACATGTTGCTTAGCGAGCTGTAGCTTTCGCAGTCGGGGAAGATAACAAGTTCAGGATGTGGCAGGTGCACGAACTCATCGGTGTCATTGTTACGGTTCTTGTTGTCGATGACTTTAGCATCCTCATAGAGACTGTTGTCAAGCTGCGGATGGTCAATAATAACATCCAGGTTCTCTATTGACTGCATCAGCCGTATCATCAACGGATGCTTCTCCACCGGCTCCCTCTCGTTTCGGTCGTAAGTAACAAGCGTCAGTTGCAAGGATGTCATCTTTAACGGCAACAGCAGGGTCTCACGGCGGTATTGCAGTTCCTTACTCTCGTCCCACAAGGACAATTCCTTCTTGAACGCCCTTTTCTCCATTGGAGTCAGAAAACTGTATGTCAGTTTCTCTGACACATATCCCATAAAGTCGCACCAGACCGTGCGCTCTGTCTGTCCTGCGATATTCCCTGGTGAGGCAATGACGTTACGGCAGCCACGCTGTGCACTGTACTGACGGTAATCGGCATATTTGTAAAGACTCCCCATCCAGTTCTCAATGGTAGCAAACGGTATCCTCTTGTCGGTATAGTCATCCAAAAGGAGCATAACGGCCTCTGTCTCTGTCTTCACCTTGCCGAGCTGAGACTGATGGTCATCATCATTGATAATGGTCATCTGCTGCCTGGCCCATGTATTTAAGGCTTCACTGAATTCATAGAGCCGTTTTGCGTCAACCTTGTTGTCAGCCTCCGTGTAGCCTTTGTGGTCTTTGATGGAAGGCAGAAAAATGTGTATTGATTTCTCTCTTGCCGTGCGGCGCCTCTTAATCAGGTCATTCCTTTGCTCGTCAGTAACGCCATCTTTGAACCTGTCATATTTACCGTCCAAGTAGTTGTCGATTATCTTTTGGCATTCGGGATTGAAATAACCACCTTGATTGACAATCTCACTGGCGAGCCTTCCTGCCAGTTGATGTCCTAGCGGCGTCATAGGGGCATAGAGCCATTCGAGCAGCATGTTCACGTTTAGTGGCCTAGAGAACAGGCTGAGCCCGATGATGAATAACTGACTGATTTGCGGCATGCACTGTGCAACCGTGCTGCCTGTAGTGGCTTTACCCTCAAGACGGAGATAGTTGTCAAGAGGCTTTGAGTCACCGTCAATCCAGACATCGAAGGCATTGTCCGCTTGCAAGGAGAGCCAGCGGAGCGAGTCATCCCTTTCGCTGAAGCTCACAATTCTCAGAGAGGGGTCGTCTTTCTTCAACTTCACCTCTTTGCCGGCATTGCCTTCCAGTACCCGTACAACGGTATGAAGGTTGCCTTCCCTATCTTGCGCGGCACTTTTCAGTGTGGACAGGCAGACTTCCTGTTTTTTCAGTGCGTCAAGTAACCGTACAATAACTGGCTGCAGCAAGTGATAGTCGCAGGGAGTGACAATCTCAAGATTTTCCGGCAATGTGCAGCCGCCATTGACAGCCTTGATGACAAGAGGTATAATATCCACCGTGCCTGGGCAGTCGAAATATTTCTCCACACCTTGGAGTACGGCCATCCTTTTACTTGGGACGTCTTTTTCAGCCGTCCAGCCAGCAAGGATAAGAGCATCGCGCCATGACAGGCAGATCTTGGCAGTATCCAATCCATCAGTCCCGAATGACTGTGCCAGCACATGACCAGGATTGTCTTTGGAGTATCGCCTCATTGCCTTGTAATAGGCTATCATTCGCTTCGTGCCGTCATGGGTTTCAAAATGCAGTACGCCGTGGAGACAAAGCAGGTCAATCAGCCCGCCTGTGTCAACTATGGAAGTATCAAAGAGTATTCCGCCTTTGCCCTTGAGATTGGTAAAGGTGAAACCCGAATATTGTGGAGAGTAGTATACTTTCATCTTCTTGTATATAGTTTTCTAAGGTTCAATCTTGGTTATTCAGTCCTACAAGTACTGATGTTTTTGGGAAAACTTCCTTGACGGGCCAAAATATGCTATTACCATAGCCTATCAAATCCCGGCTTCAAAGGAAATTGCAGCTGCACCTGAAAAATCAGGCCGGATTTCACTAAATAGTTCGTCACGAAGGACACAGTTACCCGTATCCATCGGAATCAAGCAAAGTCAGGGCACAATAACTACGGCCTCACCTTTAGAAACAAAAATATCATAGGCCTTTTTCCATATAGGGCAGGTCCACTTTTGATATAATGTAAATCTGAACTCATCGTTCCCTCCTTTATTAAGTTTTTAAAGATACATATTAAAAACAAGAACCATCTATTCTCTCTTCATTTTTAATATTTTTTTATCAATTCATCACATACTCCTGTTCATCAAATATCTTAAGAGCATTACGGTAACATTTAACGAATTACCCTTGATCATACGCACATGGATTGGCTCGTTGTCATTGGAATAGAACATAAACCGAAAGCCAAGGTATATCCCGTTCCTTTAGTAGGCTTCATCATTCTTTCCAGTGATCACATCCCAGATTGTCAGCCAGATAATCTTCAAATCCAGGAGAAACGACCAGTTCTCGATATACCAGATATCCTTTCTCACGCGTCTTTCCATCTGCCACAGTTCATGAGTCTCCCCACGGCATCCTGTCACCTGCGCCCAGCCGGTGATCCCCGGTTTTACGAAATGGCGCACCATATATTTGGAAATAAGTTGGGAGTAAATTTCCGTATGCTTAAGCATGTGCGGCCGGGGCCCTACGATTGACATCGTACCCATAAGAACATTCCAGAACTGTGGCAGTTCATCGATATTCGTATGCCGCATGAAATTACCGAACTTCGTCTTTCTCGGATCATCCTTTGTCGCCTGAACACTGTCCGCCTCATCATTCACCTTCATACTGCGGAACTTATAGCACCAGAATTCCCTGCCGTCCAGACCGGTCCGCTTCTGTTTGAAAAACACCGGACCCGGCATTGTCAATTTGATAATCGCACCTACAATCAGATAGATCCACGGAAAGAAGAACACCAGGAATATCACCGACACCACTATATCAAACACACGCTTAAGAAGTTTATTACCCGGACGGTTCAGCGGAATCTCACTGATATACAGCACAGGCACATCACCATAGATTGCCATATTCATCTTCCGTTTCAGATAATTGCGCACGTTCGGCACACTGTAGAACAGTGCCACATGGCGCGTGCAGCATTCCATCAACTGCCGGATCTCATCCGCCCTCTCCGAGGACAGGCTGCAGTACACGGCAGAGATACTGCCGGGATAACCGTCCATCCATGAATTCACCTCTGAAACTCTTCCGAGATAAGGAATCCCTTCCAGGAAGTCATCCTTAGGAGCATCGGCGAAATAGCCTTTCAAACGATAGCCGTATGACGCGTCATCCCGCATCGCCGCATACAGGTCCTCAAGGCTAGAACTCTGCCCTACGAACAGCACCTCATGCCACAGTCCTTTCCGCTTACGGTAGTCTAGCAGCAACTTGCGGCCCAACAGATGGCCAGTACAGAGCAGTATGAAAAACAAACCATAATATACCAGCCAGTATCGCCACTTCAGAAGGACTACACAGTGCAGGAAGAACAAAAAGCACAAAGACATGATCAGGAAGAAGGTCCAGGTTTTGATCACCCTGCCGATCACGAACAGCCTTGTAGACTGGCGCAAATGGAAAACCGGCGGAAAGAAGTGAATGCTGATCAGATAAGCAAAACAGATTGCCAGCCAGAAACCCTTGATCCTCGTAAATGGAGATCCGATGACCTCCGTATAAACCCACGTATAAACATTCAGGAGCAACAGATCCGACACGATTGCCAGGCCTCTCAGCAGGCTGCCGTTCCGGTTGCTCATTTCATTAACTTGAGATGACATCAATTATATAAATCAAAAAATATTTGTGTTTTTCCTCTGTATCGTACCGTTACAATAAAGTAAAAATCATGTCCTTTCCCTGCGCAGCCGTCATCCTGTATACCGCCTCGCTGCCATCCTTCTTCATGATAAACAGCGAGCGCGGACGTTCTCCGGCCAGACTGTCGCCAGGCAGGATACGGTACCACGCATTCGCAGTTGGAACGTAAATATACTTGCTCATGTCATACTCCACGTGTTCCAGCGGATGCGCTATTACCTGTTGCAATTTTGATGCCAGCTCCCCCACATTACCACTGTGAAAGTAATAGTCATTCTATTCCGAGGTAATCTTCCAATTTCCAAGCCTGGACATTTTCAATTCCATTGCGGTTTTTTTTCGCAATGTCATCCATTGAGACAATGATTTTAGAATAATTGTCCGTTATAGCTTCAAGAGACCGATATTCTCGTGCAGCCGTTATATCGTCATCTATAGTCCACGAGGACTGGACATACAATATACGATCCTGTTTCTTAGCGATAAAATCCACCTCCCGATTCAGCATCTTCCCTATATAAATGATAAAGCCGGCACGCCGCAATGCCTGATAGACATAATTTTCAAGCAATGAGCCCTGACCATAACCATAGCCATCATAAAGATAATTGTGATAGCAATTATCATTCACGTAATACTTTGCCGCACCTTTTAGAATCTCCCTTCCCTTAAGATCATATCTCACAGCCTTCAGGATGAGAAAAGAATCTTCTAGATACCCTATATAACTGGATACCGTATCATAGTTTTGTTTACGGGCTTTAACATCTTTCCTTTTCTGTTCATTATTCAGATCGTTCACAATATTGCCAATTGAAACAAGAGACGAAGAATTATTGGTCAAATAAGAGAATATCCTGTCCAGTAATGTTGCGTCCTTGATATTATAACGCTCCACGATATCTTTCAATAAAATCGTATTCTTGACTGATTCTACATAATGCCGCCGGGTTTCCTCACCTTTTAAATTAAGAAATTCCGGAAGTCCGCCGGTAGTAAGATATCTGATCATTGACTGACGGGAGACCACGGATTCATTCAAGGCCCGGAGATGCTCTTTATAACTGAACGGCTGGACTTCAAATTCCACGTAACGAGCCGACAGCAAAGTGGCAAGTTCTCCTGACAACAGTTTACTGTTACTACCTGTCAAAAACACCTCGCAGTCCAGACTCGGATCCTGTGACAAAGAATCAACTATCTTCTCCCATCCCTTTAAGTTCTGAATCTCATCTAGAAACAACCAGGTTT
>NZ_BAACAN010000009.1:0-148753 GCF_054687055.1 Segatella asaccharophila
CACTTCTGAAAAGGAGACTTCTTGCTTCTGATTCGCCATATCTAAAGGATTAAAGGATTTATACTGTGGCAAAGATACAAAAAATCCCTTTTCATTCCCTTTGGCGAAAGACAATCATGTACGTTTCGTAACAAATGTCTTCCGCCACGGAACATCATGAATCTGCCCCTTGATTTTTCGAGAACAGAGGCCGGCAGGGAACATCAGCATGTGGCAATTACTTTGAAAACCCTTTTCAACCATCACCGGAAAACTTCGTCCCTGTGCACCTGTCTTGTTAATGCCTATACAAACTGGTCTCAGGCCTGGCAAATACAGGAGAAGATCATTGACCAGATAGCGAAAGTCTCCATCATAATGATCCCCGATGATTGATCCCAATGCCACACCATCCTCGCCCCCCAAAGGATGATTAGAAACAAAAGTATAAACTTTACCGTCATTCTTATCCGGCAAGTTCTCTTCTCCTTCTATTTCCAGCGTCATTTCCAAATAGCGGACACACGCTTTCAGCCATGGGGTTCCCTCCTTATCTCGATTTTCCCAAAGGAAACGATTCACTTCATCCAGATGAACAATATGCTTGAGCCACGATACAAAGGCACGGGGAATGAATTTAGCGTTCTTTCCCATCTTCTGCTTGATAATCACATCCAAATCAATCGTTTTCTTCACCGCCTCATCCATATCTTTCTTGATAAGCTAATACAGTGCAAAAGTAGCACTTGTTTTTTAAATACGTAACTTTTTACCCTAAAAAAGTGCTAAAATAATTTTCTTTATCCGAACAAGTATATCCTTCCTTCCAAAAACAAATGCCTCTGATTCCCCTGAAAAGCCGCAGGTGTGAAACCAGCAACACGGACAGATAATGACCTGACCGGAGAAGAAAGACCACTGCCATTCAGGACGGTTTCGAAACCTTTCCAAAATTGATTTCAATCATCCTGTCGTTATTTTTTGAACCTTCTGCAGTTTATTTCTATTAAGTTTTATAAAATTTGTGGTGGGAAGTGGAGGAATGTGGGGAAATTTATGTAACTTTGAACCCTGATATCATATAAAGAGGTAGAGATGAGGTTTTTAGGACATATTGAGGCCAAAGCCGACAAGAAAGGCCGGGTTTTCCTACCTGCTGTATTCCGTAGGGAGATGCAGGAAGCAGGTGAAGAACGGCTGATATTGCGTAAAGACGTTTTTGAGCCTTGTCTGGTTCTCTATCCAGAATCCGTCTGGAATCAGCAGTTGGACACCCTGCGCAACCATCTCAATCGGTGGAACAAGAAACATCAGCAGATCTTTCGCATGTTCATTTCAGACGTAGAACCTGTCACTCTTGATGGAAACGGTAGATTTCTGATCCCCAAACGCTATCTGAAGATGGCCGGCATCCAGCAAGAAGTTCGTTTCATCGGAATGGATGATACGATAGAAATATGGTGTCATTCCCAAGAGGACCCGCCATTCATGGAGGCTACCGAATTTGTCAAAGACTTGCAGGAGATTATGTCTGAGGATAAAAACAGAGCAGACAATACTGGCATACCTTCTGAAAAGGAAAGAACATCCCAGCCAGATAAAGACCTGATTTTAAAGGGCGAATAAAAACAATCTAGAAAATTCAAAAGAGGACAGATCATGCAAATGTCAACTCCATATCATATACCGGTTCTTTTGGAAGAAAGCATTAATGGCCTTAACATCCGCCCGGACGGCATCTATGTAGATGCAACTTTCGGGGGCGGAGGACATAGCCGTGAGATCCTGTCCAGGATCAGTGGAAGAGGCCATCTCTACAGTTTCGATCAGGATGAAGAGGCGGAAGCGAATATCCACAAACTCGGTGATGCGGATGCTGATAAAGAAGAGAGATGCTTCACCTTTATCCATTCCAATTTCAGATATTTGAAAAACTGGATGCGCTATTACCACGTGGATGGCATTGATGGCCTCCTGGCTGATTTAGGCGTTTCCAGCCATCATTTCGACGACCGTGAGAGAGGCTTCTCTTTTCGTTTTGACGGACCGCTGGACATGAGAATGAATACAAAAGCAAGTATCACCGCAGCTGATATTATCAACAACTATGATGAAGAAAGACTGGCCACGATTTTCCGCTTCTATGGAGAGTTGAAAAATGCCCGCAGAATTGCAGCATCCCTGATAAAAGCACGTGCTCAGAAACGGATTTCAACAACCCAAGATCTGATCCAGGATGTCAGTCCTCTTTTTAGAAGAAACCGGGAGAAAAAGGATCTTGCAAAACTCTTCCAGGCTCTCCGGATAGAGGTCAACCATGAGATGACAGTACTTTCAGATATGCTTCTTTCAGCAGAAAAACTGCTTAAACCGGGAGGGCGGCTGGTCGTCATCACCTACCAGTCACTGGAAGACCGCATTGTCAAGGATATCATGAAATCAGGTAATCTCAAAGGACAGATCAAAACCGATTTCTATGGAAAGACAGATACTCCCTTTAAACTGCTCAACAGTAAAGTCATTACTCCCAGTGAAGAAGAACAGGAAAGAAATCCGAGAAGCAGAAGCGCAAAACTCAGAATAGCAGAAAAGAAATGAAAGAAAATTCACATATTGATCCTCATAAGAAGAAAGACCAATCCTTGAAAAAGGCTATGATCGGACAGTCTTCCGGGCAGTCACATCCTACGGAAAAGGCGGATGCTGACAAATCGTCAATGGACGATCATGATACCTCCCGGAATGATGTGGATAACGAAAAGACTTTCAAAGAAGCTATCGCCCAAGAAGCCACAGAATATGAAGCCCCCCATTCTTCCAATTTCACTCTTAAGAAAATCCTCGGTGGAGATATTCTCAATGCCAGGTTTATCCGTAATCAGATGGGGCTCATCGTGCTCATCGTAGTTTTCATTATCGTCTATATTTCTAACCGATACGGTATCCAAAAAGATCTCATAGAAATCAGCAATTTGCAAACAGAACTCCAAAATGCAAAATACCAGGCACTTTCCAGCAGCAGTCAACTTACGGAGAAAAGCCGTGAGAGTCAGGTCCTGGATCTCTTGAAAAACAATAAGGACAGCGCTCTGCACATTGCAAGCCAGCCTCCTTATATCATCAACGTTCCTGATAAAGATGAATAATTTTGATTCTAAAAAGGTCGTACCACGTTACAGGGCCATTGCCATCCTGCTATCTCTTCTAGCCCTTGTCATACTTGGTAAAACCGTTTATCTGATGACCGCCAAACATGACTATTGGATGAAGGTAGCTGACCGGGTCAAGAGAGATTCGGTATGCGTAAAACCTAACCGCGGTAATATCCTGAGTTGTAATGGAAAACTGCTTGCCAGCAGTCTTCCGGAATTCAAGATCTATATGGATTTTGTAGCCTTGCATCAGGCTGAAAATGACACGCTCTGGGACGAAAAGGAAGATTCCATCTGTATGGAACTACACAGGATCTTTCCGGAGAAGGGGGCTGGATATTTTAAACTCCATCTTAATGAGGGGCGTGCCCGGAAAAGCCGTCACTGGCCTATCTGGGACAAGCGGATTGATTATGATACCTTTACACAGATCGCAAGTTTTCCGGTATTCCGCCTTCCTCCGGATAAGAGCGGATTCCACTGGGAAGAATTTGATTCCCGTAAACGATCTTATGGATCGCTGGCCAGCCGCACGATCGGAGCTATGTTCGGCGCAAAGGATACGGCCCGCTTCGGACTGGAGCTTTCCTATGATTCTATTCTTAGAGGACAGAACGGTATCGTCCACCGCAGAAAGGTACGTAACCGATTCCTGAACATCACGGATACCCCTCCTATCGACGGAGCAGATATCGTCACTACGCTGGATGTCAATATGCAGGACATTGCTGAACGGGCTGTAGTAAATGAACTGGAAAAGATCAACGGCAATGTTGGAGTCGCTATCGTCATGGAAGTAAAGACGGGTGACATTAAGGCCATCGTCAACATGGATAAATGTTTTGACGGAAAATATCGGGAGATTCACAACCATGCCGTTAGTGACCTGCTGGAACCTGGATCCGTGTTCAAACCCGCCAGCATAATGGTTGCGTTGGATGACGGCGTGGTGGACACGACCTATCAAGTCAACACCGGTGACGGAGTATGGAACATGTATGGAAGACTGATGAAAGATCACAACTGGCGGCGAGGGGGCTATGGCATCCTGACCCTACCCCAGACATTATGGTACAGTTCTAATGTCGGTGTAAGCAGAATCATTGATGACCACTATCGGAATGATCCTGAAAAATTCGTCAGAGGTCTTTACCGCACTGGTCTCGCTGACAATTTGGGGATTCCATTGGTAGGGGCAACCCCTGCCCGTATACGAATGCCGCATAAGAACCATCACGGAGAATATGATAACTGGAGCCGCACGGCTCTGCCATGGATGAGTATAGGATACGAGACAGAGGTCCCGCCCATCTCAATGCTGACCTTCTATAACACGATTGCCAACAATGGCGTCATGATGCGGCCGAGGTTTGTACAACGAGTGGTCAAGGACGGGAAAACCATTATGGAACTTCCACCGGAAGTGATGAGGCAGCATATCTGTAAGGATAAGACACTGCACGAAATACAAACTATTCTCAGGCAGGTCGTCAGTGTAGGACTTGGGAAGAAAGCCGGCTCAAAATCATTTGAAGTTTCCGGAAAGACAGGAACAGCACAGATATCAAAAGGAGCAAACGGTTATAAAACTGGTGGGGTCAACTATCTGCTGAGTTTTGCGGGGTATTTCCCTTCCAATGATCCAAAATACAGTTGTATTGTGTGTATTCAGAAATCAGGCTCACCGGCATCCGGAGGAGGAATGAGTGGTGTTGTCTTCCACAATATTGCCGAAGGAATCATGTCCCAAAACTTGAAACTATCCGTCAGTGCTGCCCGTGATTCTGCTTCAGTTTTTGTCCCAGAGGTGAAATCGGGCAATATTCTGGCAGCTGATTACGTTCTTTCACATATCGGCATTCCCACCAATTCAGACTGGGATGGAAACTATGCTGATGGAAATCCGATCTGGGGGAGAGCCAAAGACATTAACCATCGTAAACTCACCCTTTATCGTACCCCATCATATAGTAAATCCGAGATACCGGATGTAAGTGATATGGGAGCCAGAGACGCTGTCTATCTGATTGAAAGCAGAGGCGTAAAAGTCAGGATCCACGGATGTGGAGAAGTCGTCAGTCAGAGTCTGCCCCCGGGACATAAAATACGAAAAGGTGAAAGTTGTGATTTAATCTTGGAAAATAAATAAAACCAAACGGATTAATCTGAAAATAAAGAAGCATCATAATTATGAAATTATCAGAACTATTAAAAAACATCAGACCGACTCAAATCATCGGTGATGCTGACATTGAGATTCAAGGTGTCCAGATAGACTCCCGGAAAGTAAAGAAAGGGTTCCTGTTCATAGCAGAAAGAGGCACTCAAGTGGACGGCCATCGGTTTATATCTACTGCCATAAATGCAGGAGCAACCGCTATCCTCTGCATTGATCTGCCGGATCAGATTCCTGACGGAATAACCTTCGTACAAGTTGCTGACACAGAAGATGCAGTAGGAAAGGTGACTACCTTATTCTATGGTGATCCTTCCAGACATCTGACCCTGGTAGGCGTCACCGGGACCAATGGCAAGACTACCGTAGCTACCTTACTCTATCATCTGTTCCGGAAATTCGGCTATAAATGCGGTCTGTTATCCACGGTCATCAATTATGTTGATGACAAACCTTATCCCGCTGACCATACGACGCCTGACCCTATCGAACTGAATGAACTTCTCAGTGAGATGGTCAAGGCTGGCTGCCAATATGCTTTTATGGAATGTTCTTCTCATGCTATTCATCAGAAAAGGATCGGCGGACTGAAATTCAAAGGAGCACTCTTCACGAATCTCACCCGTGACCATCTCGATTACCATAAGACTTTTGAGAATTACCGTAATGCTAAAAAAGCTTTCTTCGACGGGTTGTCAAAGGATGCTTTCGCTATCACCAATGCAGATGATAAAAATGGCATGATCATGGTCCAGAACACAAAAGCGACCATTAAGACCTACTCTATCTGCAAGATGGCTGATTTCAGAGCTAAGATTCTGGAGTTTCATTTCGAAGGCATGCTTCTGGAAATTAACGGGAAGGAAGTAGCCGTACAATTTATCGGCAAATTCAATGTCAGCAACCTGTTGGCCGTCTATGGTGCAGCGGTCATGCTGGGCAAGAAGCCTGAAGACGTCCTCGTTGCGATGAGCACGCTGCACAGTGTCCGCGGCCGCCTGGAACCCGTCCATTCCCCAGAAGGATTTACGGCGATCGTCGATTATGCTCATACACCTGATGCCATTGAAAATGTTCTCAATGCCATTCACGAAGTGCTGAATGGAAAGGGAAGGGTCATTACCGTATGCGGTGCCGGTGGTAACCGGGACAAGGGCAAGCGCCCGATGATGGCCCAAGAAGCGGTCAGACAAAGTGATCAGGTCATTATCACGACGGATAATCCTCGTTTCGAGGAACCACAGGATATTATCAACGACATGATCGCTGGCCTGAATGAGCAACAAAAGAAAAAGGTCATCACAATCGTTGACCGGAAAGAAGCCATTAAGACAGCATGCGCCATGGCCAGAAAAGGGGACGTGGTCCTCGTTGCCGGCAAGGGCCATGAAACTTATCAGGATGTCAAGGGTATCAAGCATCATTTTGACGACAGGGAAATTCTGAGGGACATCTTCGGTATTCCCAACAAATAATTAAAAATCTCTAACAAAGAAAAAATGCTATACTATCTATTCAGATTTTTGGATCAGTTTGGGATTTCCGGTTCTCGTCTATGGGGGTATATCTCCTTCAGGGCCTTGTTAGCCTTAATTCTGTCATTGGTCATCTCAGCATGGTTCGGAGAAAAATTCATCAAATTCCTGAAACGTAAGCAAATTACAGAAACTCAGCGTGATGCCAGCATCGATCCCTTTGGAGTCAAAAAAGTCGGTGTCCCCTCCATGGGCGGGATCATCATCATTGTCGCCATCCTGATACCGGTTCTGCTGCTGGGACGCTTGCGGAACATCTATCTGTTATTGATGATCATCACAACCGTCTGGCTGGGATTCCTTGGTGGAATGGATGACTTCATCAAGATATTCAGAAAGAATAAAGAGGGTCTGAAGGGAAAATACAAGATCTTCGGTCAGGTCAGTATCGGTCTGATCGTAGGACTTGTCCTCTGGGCTTCTCCAGATGTCAAGATCAATGAAAACCTGGCTATCGAAAAGCAAAACGGACAGGAAGTCGTCATCAAGCACAGAGCAAAAGCCCGAAAATCACTAAAAACAACTATTCCTTTTGTAAAGGGACATAACCTTGACTATTCCAGGGTTATGAGTTTTTGCGGAAAACACAAGGTTGCAGCAGGCTGGGTACTCTTTGTCTTTGTCACGATATTTATCGTCACAGCTGTATCCAATGGAGCAAACCTGAATGACGGGATGGATGGTATGTGTGCAGGTAATTCAGCCATCATCGGGGTCACACTGGGTATTCTTGCATACGTGAGCTCTCACATTAATCTGGCTGCCTACCTCAACATTATGTATATTCCGGGGGCACAGGAGCTGGTCGTATTTTTCTGTGCTTTCGTCGGCGCTCTCATCGGATTCCTATGGTATAATGCTTATCCTGCACAGATCTTCATGGGAGATACCGGATCACTCACCATCGGGGGAATTATCGGTGTCGGGGCTGTCCTTATCAAAAAGGAGCTCTTACTTCCTATCCTGTGTGGGATCTTCCTCATAGAGAGCTTGAGTGTGATCGTCCAGGTCTACTATGCCAAGGTGGGATCCAGGAGAGGCATCAAGCAACGTATCCTGAAACGCGCTCCTCTCCATGACCATTACAGGACGCAGCAGGACCAGTTGGCCCCAGACACTCACTATTTAATTAAAAAACCGACGGCCGTCTACCATGAGGCAAAAATCACGGTCCGCTTCTGGATCATCTCCATCATCCTTGCAGCTTTGACCATCATCACCCTGAAGATCCGGTAAAAGAACAAAAGCATATCTTTCCAGGAAGGATAGCGGAAGCCTCAGCTAAAGGTTGAAGAACTTCTCCAGAAATCAGGAAGGAAGTGTTTAGATACACGTGAAAATCGTGGTAAAATAGTAAAGAACAAATAAACGTTGCAGTTATGAGCAGAATTGTTATATTAGGTGCAGGAGAAAGTGGCAGTGGCGCTGCTGTCCTGGCCAAGAAGGAAGGTTTTGACACATTTGTCTCTGACAGTGGCAAAATAAAAGATAAGTACAAGGAACTGATGAATGATCATGGCATCGCCTGGGAAGAAGGGCAGAACTCCAAAGAGAAAATTCTCAACGCTGATGAGGTCATCAAGAGTCCGGGTATCCCTAAAGAAGCTCCTATCGTACAGATGCTGATCAAGCAGGGTACACATATCATCAGCGAGATCGAGTTCGCCGGCCGTTATACCCATTCTAAGATGATTTGTATTACCGGCAGCAATGGCAAGACAACGACCACCTCGCTCATCTATCATATCTTCAAAAAAGCCGGTTATGATGTCGGCCTCGCCGGTAACATCGGCAGGAGCCTGGCTCTCCAGGTGGCTGAGGATCCACATGAATATTATATCATTGAGCTCAGCAGTTTCCAACTGGATAACATGTATGATTTCCATGCCAATATTGCTATTCTGCTGAATATTACCCCGGACCACCTTGACCGCTACGACTTCAAGTTTGAGAACTACGCATCGGCAAAAATGCGTATTACGCAGAACCAGACACATGACGATCACTTCATCTTTTGGAACGATGACCCTGTCATTGCGAAAGAACTGAAGAAATATGACATCAAGGCCGTGCCCTGCCCGTTTTCAGAACTTAAGGAAAAAGGATCGATAGGTTACATCGAGGACGGCCAATACCGACTCGAATACCCCACTCCATTCAATATGGAACAGGAAGAACTGAGTCTGACAGGTAAACACAACATCTATAACAGCCTGGCTGCCGGTCTGGCTTCCAATATTGCGGGAATCAAAAAGGAGGTTATCCGTAAGAGTCTGAGTGACTTTCCAGGTGTTCCTCATCGACTTGAAAAGGTCTGCAAGGTTGCCGGAGTACAATATATCAACGACTCAAAGGCCACGAATGTGGATGCCTGCTGGTATGCACTGGAAAGCATGAAAACCCCGACGATCCTGATTCTCGGAGGCAAGGATAAGGGGAACGACTATCATCATATCATGGATCTGGTCAAACAGAAATGTGTTGCACTGGTCTATCTTGGCAAAGATAATACTAAACTTCATAAGAACTTTGACTCACTGGGCCTGCCGGTCCGCGATACCCATAACATGAAAGACTGTGTGCAGGCTTGTTACGAAATGGCTAAACCGGGAGAGACCGTTCTGCTCAGCCCGTGCTGCGCCAGTTTTGACCTGTTTACCTGCATGGAAGACCGTGGTGACCAGTTTAAAGCCCTCGTCAGGAGTTTGTAAAGTCATCTACACCTTCCAATGGTTCAATCTTTATAAAAGAAAAAATTGAAAACAACACAAATTTCATGCCAACCAACAGCAAGAATTTAACAAGTAAAATAACCAATATCTTCAAAGGAGACAAGGTGATCTGGATGGTATTTTTTTTCCTCTGCCTGATCAGTATCACCGAAGTCTATTCGGCCTCAAGTTCTCTGAGCTATAGGGGGGGAAACTACTGGAGTCCTGTTCTGAAACATGTCGGCACACTCATCATCGGATTATTTTTCATGGTGGTAACCCTCAATATACCCTGCAAATACTTTAAGATCTTTACACCCTTTCTGTTGGTTTTCTCTTTCATTACTCTGATATGGGTTTTGCTGGCAGGACACGCTACCAATGGTGCCCAGCGCTGGATCAACTTTATCGGCATAGAATTCCAGCCTTCTGAAGTCGCTAAGGGAACTATGGTCCTGGCGGTAGCTCAGATCCTGAGTGCCATGCAGACAGACAAGGGGGCGGATCGAAGGGCAATGAAATATATCCTGATCGTATGTGCATTCATTATTCCACTCATCATGATGGAAAACCTGTCTACCGCAGTGCTCCTGTCTGCTACCATTCTCGGGATGATGGTCATCGGGCGCATTCCGATGTCTCAGATCGGGAAACTGGTTGGAATCGTTATGCTGGCTGTTTTTGTTTTTTTCGGGGCAATCATGATTATGGGGAAAGATAACCCTTCCGCTCCGGGAAATAAGAGTCTGACCGAAAATGTAACCGAAAAGCCTGAAAGTCCGGGACTCTTCGGCCGAATATTTCACCGTGCTGACACGTGGAAATCACGCATCAACGGATTTTTCAATAGCAAAGAAGTGCCACCGGACAAGGTAGATCTGGATAAAGATGGCCAGAAAGCACATGCCAATATCGCAATTGCCTCATCAAACATCATCGGGAAAGGTCCCGGAAATTCTGTCGAAAGGGATTTCCTGTCCCAGGCCTTCTCCGATTTCATCTTTGCAATCATCATTGAGGAGATGGGAATAGAAGGTGCTATCTTTGTAGTGCTCCTTTATCTGATCCTTATCTTCCGGACAGGAAAGATTGCAAACCGGTGCGAACACAATTTCCCGGCATTCCTGGCTATGGGGCTGGCGCTGCTGCTCGTCATACAGGCTTTATTCAACATGCTTGTAGCCGTAGGCCTTGCACCGGTTACCGGGCAGCCTCTGCCTCTTATCAGCAAAGGGGGCACATCAACGGTAATCAATTGCATTTATGTAGGTGTCATCCTGAGTATCAGCCGCTTTGCAAAAAAGAAAAAACCCATAGAGGCAGATACCGCATCTCCGCAGAAACTGAAAACAGATAACTCTGGAGCCGTCATTTGAAAAACAGGAATTCGAAAAAGATAAGACTTCTACTTGATGACCATGCACGATGATCCACCTTCAAGTAAGACCGATGGAAGTAAAAACTCATCAAATCGTCCTTCTTATCGGGAAAATCCGAAAAGAAACGACATAAATCTGTTCCTATCATCTGCAAAGGCGTCAAATAAATGCACAAAAATTACCAAAACAATTTTTTTTTGCTTAATTTTGCGAAATAAACAACAGAAAACAATGGACAAAGAACTCAGGATTATCATCAGCGGCGGCGGAACGGGAGGACACATTTTCCCGGCCATATCAATCGCTAATGCGATAAAGGCTAAACGCCCCGATGCCAAGATTCTCTTTGTAGGAGCTGAGGGACGAATGGAAATGCAACGCGTCCCAGCAGCAGGATATGAGATCAAGGGACTTCCAATCTGCGGTTTTGACCGCAAACATTTATTGAAGAACCTTGTTGTCCTTTACAAAATCTTCAAGAGCCAGCAGTTGGCTAAACGTATTATCCGTAAGTTCAAGCCCATGGTGGCAGTAGGAGTAGGTGGTTATGCCAGCGGCCCTACCTTGAATGTATGTGCGGAAAAGGGAATTCCATGTCTGATCCAGGAGCAAAATTCATACGCCGGAGTAACCAATAAACTATTGGCAAAGAAAGCCTCGAAAATCTGTGTGGCTTATGAAGGAATGGGACGGTTTTTCCCTCAGGACAAAATCATCATGACGGGCAATCCGGTCCGCCAAAACGTTGTGGACGTAAAGATAACACAAGAAGAGGCCCGGAAAAGATTCGGACTGGATCCGGAAAAGAAAACCATCTTGCTTGTAGGGGGAAGCCTCGGAGCAAGAACCATCAACGAGAGCGTAAAGGAACACCTTGACCTGGTGAAGAACAGTAAGGTGCAACTGATCTGGCAGACGGGAAAATATTACTTCAAAGAGATGGAGGCTGCCGTAAAGGCCTTCGGCAAACTTGACAATCTCGTCACCACTGACTTCATCAGTGATATGGGGGCAGCATATAAAGCAGCTGACCTGGTGATCAGCCGTGCCGGAGCCAGCAGCATCAGCGAGTTCTGTCTTATCGGAAAACCGGTGATCCTTGTCCCCAGCCCTAACGTGGCTGAGGATCATCAGACTAAAAATGCCATGGCACTGGTCAATAAGGATGCTGCTGTCTATGTCAAAGACCTAGAAGCCTCTCAGGTCTTGCTTAAAGAAGCTCTCGAACTGGTCCAGGATGACCGTAAACTTCTTTCTCTGAGCGAGAATATTAAAAAACTGGGATTGAAGGATTCAGCTAATGTCATAGCTGACGAAGTCATCCAACTGGCATCAGGTAAATAGCCAGACTCTCAGCAGCCGGAACAGTAGCTCCTCCACTGCATGGCAGGGAGTTCTTCCAGGCATTTAGAAAATCCATATACCGGAAAAACTCCGAAATAACAATAAGAAATAAGTAAAATACAAATAAGAACATGGAACTGAAAGATATTAAAGCTGTATATTTCATAGGTGCCGGCGGCATTGGGATGAGCGCTATCGCCCGATTCTTTATTTACAGGGGTCTGGTGGTTGCCGGTTATGACCGAACGCCATCGACCCTCACCCGCCAGTTGGAAAAAGAGGGAATGCTGATTCACTATGAGGCCAATACAGACGATATCCCACACGCTTGTAAAGACCCGAAATCCACATTGGTCGTCTATACCCCTGCTATTCCTGCTACCCAGGAAGAACTGGTCTATTTCAGAACGAACAACTTTGAGGTACAGAAGCGTGCTCAGGTACTAGGTTTGCTGACGCGGACACATAAAGGCCTTTGCGTGGCGGGTACCCATGGCAAGACAACAACTTCTACGATGTGTGCACATATCATGCACCAGAGCCATGTAGACTGCAATGCTTTCCTCGGTGGAATATCTAAAAACTACGGTACCAACTATATCCTTTCTGACAAGAGTGATTTTGTGGTTATCGAGGCAGATGAATTTGACCGTTCTTTCCACTGGCTCCGCCCCTGGATGAGCGTGATTACGGCTACCGATCCGGATCATCTCGACATCTATGGCACCAAAGAGGCCTATCTGGAAAGTTTCCGGCATTATACAGAACTCATCCAACCCGGTGGGGCTCTGATCATCCATACCGATCTGGAAATGCGCCCAAATGTCCAGACTGGCGTCACTACTTATACCTACAGCCGTGACAAGGGTGATTTCCATGCAGAAAACATAAAAATCGACAATGGCAACATCTCTTTTGACTTTATCTCTCCTGTAGAAAACGTCCCTCATATCGTATTGGGACAACCTGTTCCTATCAATATAGAAAATGGAGTTGCCGCCATGGCCATGTCACAACTCAACGGCTGCACGGCGGATGAACTACGCTATGGCATGAAAACTTACAGCGGCGTTGATCGGCGCTTTGATTTCAAGATCAAAAATGACCATCAGGTGTTTCTCTCTGATTATGGCCATCATCCTAAAGAAATACTGCAATGTGCAAAAAGTCTTAGAGAACTGTTCCAGGGACGGAAGATCTCAGTGATCTTTCAACCGCATCTCTATACCAGGACAAGGGATTTCTACAAAGACTTTGCAACATCCCTAAGCCATTTTGATGAAGTGATCCTCACTGAGATTTATCCGGCGAGAGAACAACCTATCCCTGGAGTTACCAGTAAACTCATCTATGACAACCTGAAAGAAGGTATCGAGAAGACGATGATCAAGAAGAACGAGGTACTGGATTTCGTCAGAAATCATGACTTCGACGTTCTGGTAGTACTCGGCGCCGGTGATCTGGACAACTACTCTCCACAGATTAAGAAAATCCTGGAAGAAAAATAATGCGGTGCATCAAGTGGAAGAAAACAATCATTGTCTTACTGGATGTCATACTGGCTGTATACCTCCTGTTTGCCTTCACAGACTTTCACCTGTCTGATGAAAGTAACAGAATATGCACTAAAGTACAGATCAATATCCAGGACAAGATGACAAATGGCTTCATTGATGCAAAAGAAATAAAGAAGCGTCTGGTCCATCATCACCTGTACCCTTTAGGAAAATTGATGCAGACCATCAACAGCAGGCAGATTGAGGACATGCTCAGGAAAAGTGCATTTGTCAAGACGGCACAATGCTATAAGACAGAGGACGGGGAACTGTGTATTAACATCACACAACGTATGCCTCTGGTCAGAATAAAAAGTAATAATGGTGATGACTATTACCTGGATGACAACGATGCCATCATGCCTAACACGAAATATGTCAGCAATCTTATCATCGTCACAGGAAGTCTTTCAAAATGGTTCGCGGAAAGATATATCTCTATCTTGAGCAAGACGATTATGTCAGACGACTTATGGAAGAATCAGATTGAACAGATCAATGTCCTTCCGGATAAGGGGATAGAATTAGTACCACGAGTGGGCAACCAGATCATTTATATCGGTAATCTTCCGGAATGCAACAACCCTGGTGAACGACAGTTGATGGTAACCGCATACGTACAGAAAAAGCTGAAACGACTGAAAGAGTTCTATATGTATGGGCTCTCTCAGGCAGGATGGAACAAATATTCTTACATTAATCTTGAATTTGATAATCAGATTATCTGCAAGAAACGTAAGACAGAAAAGGAAAGCGGCGAAAGTCAGGATCTGTAGACACCACTCAGACTACGGATATAAACCGGATAAGATAAGGGAGATCCGTCAGCCTCCGGGTGCCATAAAATTATAAAATCAACATAGATATACATATATGCCAAAAGAATTTATCGTAGCCATAGAACTGGGCTCATCAAAGATGACCGGTATTGCAGGGCAGAAGAATCTCGACGGCAGCATTACGGTGCTCTCTGTAGTCGAGGAGAAGTCGGAGTCTTGCATTCGTAAGGGTGTGGTCTATAATATGGAGAAAACCGGTCAAGCATTAACCAACATCATCAAGAACTTAAGATCTAATCTTAAACAGGAAATTACACATGTCTATGTCGGTGTAGGTGGACAATCCATCCATAGTGAAAAGAATGTGATCATCAAGGATCTACCCGAAAACACTCAGGTAACCCAGGAGATGATCAATGAGAAAATGGATGAAAACCGTAACATGTCCTATCCTGAACAGGAGATTTTAGACGCCATCACACAGGAATATAAAGTCGACAATCAATTCCAGTTGGATCCTGTCGGCATCCAGTGCAACCGCCTCGAAGGTAATTTTCTGAATATCCTTTGGCGAAAGAAGTTCTATAACAGTCTTAACACTTGCTTTGACAATGCTGGCATTGCCATCGCAGAGATGTACCTGGCTCCATTAGCTCTTGCCGACAACGTGCTCACCGAAACGGAGAAACGCTCGGGCTGCGTCCTGATTGATCTTGGTGCTGAAACGACTACCGTCTCTATCTATTTTAAGGGACTGCTCCGCTTTCTCACGGTCATCCCCCTGGGATGCAACAATATTACAAAAGACCTTACGTCTCTCCAGATTGAAGAATCACAGGCAGAAAAGCTGAAATTGAAGTATGCTTGTGCCTATACGGACAATAAGGACATCAAGGACGGTGCCTTCTATCAGATTGATAAAGACCGGAAAGTCGACTCCCGTAAGTTCATAGAAATCGTCGAGGCCCGCGTAGAAGAGATCGTCGAAAATGTATGGTTCCAGATCCCTAATGAGTACACCGATAAACTCCTGGGAGGAATGATCCTGACGGGTGGAGGTAGTAATATGCCGAACATTGAAACAGCCTTCCGGCAATTTACTCATATTGATAAAATCCGCATCGCTAAGTTTGTCATCCCCACCATCCATTCCAATGACCTCAAGATCAATGCCCATGATGGAACCATGAATACCATTCTCAGTCTGCTGGCTAAAGGTGACATGAACTGTGCCGGAGAAGAACTCAGGAATGATCTCTTCAACAACTCTTCGAACACCGAAAACAAACAGGGCATATCTGCCGACCGACGGCAGAAATTCCGGGATCCTAAAGTTACAACTGGCTCTGGGATCGTGCTCACTGCGGCAGAAAAACAGGAAATGGAAGAAGCCCGCAGGAAAAAAGAAGCTGAAGAAGAGGCTGCACGGGAAGCTGCTGAAGAGGAGGAACGGCAAAGGGCTGAAGAACGGAAAGAAAACAGTTGGGGACATAAATTTCTGAAAAAGTTGAAGAAATTTGGTCAGAACATGATTTCCGAAGACGAATAATTCCAAGGCTTATCACCAGATTCTATAGTAGACCACAATTTTAACACGACGAACATGGCAGATACAGATACAAAAACGAATATATTAGACTTCGACGAACCTGAACCACATAAAAGTATCATTAAGGTTATCGGCGTAGGTGGCGGAGGTGGCAACGCCGTCAATCACATGTATCGGGAAGGCATTCATGATGTAAACTTCGTGGTATGCAATACGGATAATCAGGCATTGAATGACTCTCCGGTACCTGTCCATCTTCAATTAGGCAAAGAAGGACTGGGAGCCGGCAACAAACCGGAAAAAGCCCACCAGGCAGCAGAAGATACGATCAAGGACATCAAGAACATGCTCAATGATGGTACTAAAATGGCCTTCATCACAGCAGGAATGGGAGGCGGCACCGGAACGGGAGCTGCTCCTGTCATCGCCCGTGTCAGTAAAGAACTGGGCATCTTGACGGTCGGAATCGTCACAATACCTTTCAGTTTCGAAGGGGATCGTAAGATCGATCAGGCCCTGGATGGTGTCGAAGAGATGTCCAAGCATGTAGATGCCCTTTTGGTCATCAACAACGAGCGGCTGAGGGAAATCTATCCGGAACTCACCGTCCTCGACGCTTTTGGAAAAGCCGACGACACCTTGAGTGTTGCTGCCAAAAGTATCGCGGAGATTATTACCACCCACGGGGTCATCAACCTCGACTTCAACGATGTCAAGACGGTACTTAAAGATGGCGGAGTGGCTATCATGAGTACGGGTTATGGAGAAGGAGAAGGCAGAGTGAAAAAAGCCATTGATGATGCATTAAATTCTCCACTGCTCAATGATAATGACATCTTTCATTCCAAGAAAATCCTGCTGAGCATCAACTTCTGTGATGAGAAAAACAGCAAATCAGGACTCAAGATGGAAGAGATGAATGATGTAAATGACTTTATGCATCAGTTCAAGGATGATTTTGAGATCAAATGGGGACTGGCTATTGACCCGGATCTGGGCAATAAAGTCAAGGTCACTATTCTGGCTACAGGTTTCGGCATTGAGGATGTAGATGGCATGAATAACCATCTGGACAAGAAGCATAGCCAGGAGGAAGCCTCCCGGATCGCCGAGCAGAAAGAAAAGGCAGCAGAACGACAGGATCGCAGAAACCGTTATTATGGCAAAGATGGTAAGAGCAATCTGTACAAGCGACGCCCGCATATTTTCCACTTCAGACCCGAAGACCTTGATAATGAAGACATCATTCTGGCTGTAGAAAATACCCCTACCTATAAAAGAACTGCCCGAATGTTGGAAAATATCCGCAATCAGGCCTCGGACACTACGGAAAATGCTGAAGAAAAGGCAGAGGATAAACAAGACATTCAGGGTACGATTACCTTTGAATAACTTATATCATACATTCTAATTTATCGCATTATGACATTATTTGATCAAATTAGTTTAGACATCCAAAAGGCAATGAAAGCTAAGGACAAAGTTCGTCTGGAAACATTGCGCAACATCAAGAAAGAATTCCTAGAAGCTAAGACTGCGCCAGGATCAGATGGAACCCTCTCAGATGCCAAAGGCTTGAAAATCATACAAAAACTGGTAAAACAAGGTAAAGATGATGCCCAACTCTTCCAGGACCATAACCGGCAATCACTGGCTGACGAATCCATGACTCAGGTAAAGGTCATGGAAGAATACCTGCCGAAACAAATGTCTGAAAGTGCTATTGAAGAGAAAGTAAAAGAGATCATGACCCGCCTGGGTGCTTCTTCCATGAAGGATATGGGAAAGGTAATGAAAGAGGCTAACCAGGAGATGGCTGGACAAGCTGAAGGACGTGTGATCTCTGGAATAGTCAGAAAACTCCTGGCTTGAAAGAAAATTACAGGACAGAGGATCTGAAAAGATTCCTACAGGAGTCCGGTCTGCTCAAGAGATGGATGAATACCTCTCTTTAGGAACAGTCCGGACTCTTTGTTCTTTACCCCCTGAAGAGTCCTTGTTTTTTAATATGAACCCAGAAAGCAAAGGAACTCAGGAAAATAATTGCTTGAGAACATCAAAAGATTTAAGCTCTGGAAAATCCGGGACATGCAAACGATAATATCGAAGGATGATCCCCGTAATATCATCCCGTTCTTCATGAGAGACCAGGAGAGAAGACATGGAGGAATAGTCCAGACGGAGAAGCCGGCTGACATAAGCGGCTTCCCGCGGAGGAAGAAAATCGGGATGAAGAGGAGAAGAAGATACGAAGCATCCCTCCCGGAGATCAAAATAAGAGCCTTCTCTTTCATTTTCCGTATTCGGATAAAAACCCAGGAAACGTGTCAGATGCAACATGAAAATGAGATGAAAATTAGCAAAGGAACCGGGTTTGTCATCAAGCCATTCCAGACTTTTTTCAACAAACTCAAATAAGGGTACATTCTGTTGTTCATTACGAATAGCATAATAGAGAAAATCAGACACAAAAAGAGCCAGGGAGAGCTTGTAAGGATCAAAGGGAATACTGAGATAGGGCCGGTAAATGCGGATATTGCGGAGATGCTGCAAATGAGCATTACTCCTGTAATCATACCCCAGGTCCAACAAGGTCAGCGGCTGGAAAAACTGCTTCTTGATCTGTCCCTTACCCGACCTGGCAATACGACAGATACATGACAGCCGCCCTTGTTCTTTCGTAAAGAAATTCGTAATAAACTGCTGATCACCGTACTTCAAGGAATGAAGCATAATCGCTTTCGTTTTCACATCCATTACTGGCAAAAATACTAAAAAACACCTGTTTGGAGAAAAAATTCCAGTTAAAATTTGCAGACATCAAGAAAAAGAGGTAACTTTGCACTCGCAAAACCGCTAATGGTCCCGTCGTCTATAGGTTAGGACGAGAGATTTTCATTCTCTAAAGAGCAGTTCGATTCTGCTCGGGACTACAAAACAAAGAACAGAAAAAAAGATGGCAAATCACAAATCTAACATCAAGCGGATCCGCCAGACGAAAACTCGGACTCTGCACAACAAGTACTACGCTAAAACGATGCGTAATGCCGTCCGTAAGTTGCGCGCAGAAACCAACAAGGACGAGGCTCTTAAGTTGTATCCTACCGTACAGAAACTTCTGGATAAGTTAGCCAACAAGAAAATTATCCATAAGAACAAAGCTGCTAACTTAAAATCAAGTCTTAGTGTTCATATCGCCAAATTAGGATAAATATTCTATTTAATTATATTAAGCTGCCATTCAAAATGAATTGCAGCTTTTTTTATGTCCTTTTCTGCCCTTTTCCTTCAGGCTGACAGGCACAAGAAGCAGCCTTAATTGTTTCCCATCAAGGGTAGGTGAATTACCGTCCGGAAGATGCACTTCTTTTAACTTTTTAGCATCAACTTTTAATGACGTAAGACTTTTATATATCGCATATTTTTAGTATCTTTGCACATACATATTACGATACCAACAAATGACAGAAAATCAAGATCCTGAGGAGAATTACTCAGGGAAAAATATTCAGGTTCTGGAAGGACTCGAAGCGGTGCGGAAACGTCCTGCGATGTATATCGGTGATATTTCCGTAAAAGGGCTTCACCATCTGATCAACGAAACCGTGGATAACTCTATAGACGAGGCTATGGCCGGTTTCTGTACGGAAATAGAAGTAACCATCAACACGGATGGCTCCGTCACCGTTCAGGATGATGGCCGGGGTATTCCGGTTGACGAGCAGCCAAAGTTGCATAAGTCCGCGCTGGAAGTCGTCATGACGGTACTCCACGCCGGTGGCAAATTCAACAAGTCTTCCTATAAGGTTTCCGGTGGGCTCCATGGAGTGGGTGTAAGTTGTGTCAATGCGCTGTCTTCTCACATGAAATCACAAGTATTCCGCGACGGGAAAATTTACCAGCAGGAGTATGAAAAAGGAAAAGCCCTTTATCCAGTCAAAGTTGTAGGTACTACTGACCTGCGTGGGACACTCCAGCAGTTCTGGCCTGACGCTACCATCTTTACCACCACCATTTTCCAATGGGACATTGTAGCCAGCAGAATGCGTGAATTGGCTTACTTGAACGCAGGTCTGAAAATCACCTTGACGGACCTCCGGCCCAACGAGGAAGGAAAGACCCGCCAGGAGATTTTCCATGCCAGGGACGGACTGAAAGAATTTGTCCGTTATATCGACCGTCACCGTACTCATCTTTTTGATGATGTCATCTATCTGAAGACCGAAAAAGAGGGCGTCCCGGTAGAGGTGGCTATCATGTATAACACGGACTACAGTGAGAATATCCACTCCTATGTCAACAATATCAATACGGTAGAGGGCGGCACTCACCTCCAGGGATTTCGGGCAGCGCTCACCAGGACGCTGAAAAACTATGCTGATCATGATCCTGTGATCTCCAAACAGATAGAAAAAGCCAAGATAGAAATCCAAGGTGAGGACTTCCGGGAAGGCTTGACCGCTGTCATCTCCGTGAAAGTGGCTGAACCGCAATTCGAAGGACAGACAAAGACCAAACTTGGCAATAGTGAGGTTGCCGGTGCCGTACAACAGGCGGTGGGTGAAGCACTGACCAACTATCTGGAAGAACATCCGGATGAAGCTCGCAAAATCTGCGAAAAGGTACTCCTCGCAGCTACAGCCCGTGTTGCTGCAAGAAAAGCCCGCGAGACCGTACAGCGGAAAAATGTCATGAGCGGCGGCGGACTGCCTGGCAAACTTGCGGATTGTTCCAATAAAGATCCTAAGGAATGTGAAATATTCCTCGTCGAAGGTGATTCGGCAGGTGGCTCTGCCAAACAGGGCCGTGACCGGTACACCCAGGCAATCCTTCCTCTGCGCGGAAAGATCCTGAATGTAGAGAAAGTGCCATGGCATCGTGTCTTCGAGGCAGAGTCGGTTATGAATATCATTCAAAGTATCGGAGTCCGCTTCGGCGTGGATGATGAAGATGACCGGGAAGCGAACATAGACAAACTGCGGTATGACAAGATCATCATTATGACCGATGCCGATGTTGACGGTTCTCATATTGATACCTTGATCATGACTCTTTTCTTTCGGTTTATGCCGAAAGTCATTGAGGAAGGACATCTTTATATTGCCACTCCACCACTCTATAAATGTACTTATAAGAATAAAGTGAGCGAATATTGCTATACTGACCAGCAACGACAGGTATTCCTGGATAAATATGGCAATGGTGAAGAGGGACCGGGAATTCATACGCAACGATACAAAGGATTGGGTGAGATGAATCCTGAACAACTTTGGGAAACGACTATGGACCCACACCGGCGGCTGCTCAAACAGGTCACCATCGATGATGCTGCTGATGCGGACGAGACCTTTTCCATGCTCATGGGCGACGATGTTGCGCCACGACGTGAGTTTATCGAAGAAAATGCCAAATACGCTAATATTGACGCATAACGGCCTTAAACGAAAACCAGGGCGGATCAAAGGATTCGCCCTTATTTGTTTCTCTCATGCCGCTCACTGACAAGTATCCCTTTGAAGGGATTTTGCTCAGGCAGAAAAACTCCTCTATATCCTTGCCAATGCAATGCTTCCAGAATGATCATAAGAGTCGAGACAGAATCTGTTTCTGAATAATAGCATAATGAAAAAACACAAACTACTATTTCTTTTCCTTCTTTCACTTTCAGCCCTCCCGGTTGGCGCGCACCAGATAGCACGACTGCCGATGCGGCTTTGGTATAAAGAACCTGCCAGAGCTTTCGAAGAGGCTCTCCCCATAGGCAATGGCAAACTCGGAGCACTCGTCTATGGAAATGCAGATAATGACACGATCTACCTCAATGATCTCTCGTTGTGGACAGGGTGCCCGGTAGATACGGCTGAAGGCGGACAGGCCTACCGTTGGATACCGATAATCAGAAAAGCCCTTTTCAACGAGGATTATAAGGCGGCTGACTCTCTGCAGCTCCACGTACAAGGACATAACTCAGCTTATTACCAGCCTCTGGGTATCCTCCAGATCAAGGATGCGGACAAGGGAACCGTCTCCGGCTATAACCGTGAGCTAAGTCTCGACAGTGCTGTGGCTACCGTCCGGTATACCCGCGGGAGGATTCGTTATACACGGGAATACTTTGCTTCCCACCCTGACAAGATGATTGCCATCCGCCTGACAGCCTCTCATCCCGGCGCTATCAATTGTAGCATCACCCTCTCTTCCCTGATTCCACATGATGCCAAGGCTACAGAAAAACAGATTACTATGACGGGGCACGTGATGGGAGACGCGACCAATAGTACTCATTTCTGTACCATCCTCTCCGTCAGGAATCAAGGGGGACAGATCTCAGCTTCTGACTCTACCCTGAGACTTAAGGACGTGGATGAAGCAGACATTTTCCTGATCAATGAAACAAGCTACAATGGATTTGACAAGAACCCGGTTACGCAGGGAGCTCCTTACCTGGAAAATGCTGCCGATGATGCCTGGCATCTTGTCAACTTCTCCTATGACCAACTCCTCCAGCGCCATTTGCAAGATTATATGCCTCTATTCCACAGGGTCTATTTCAAACTTGGAGAAGTTGAAGAGGACCCGGTCAGAACTACCCGGCAGCAATTAATGGACTATAGCGATCATCAGGAACAAAATCCATATCTGGTCATGCTCTATTTCCAATACGGTCGATACCTCCTCATCAGCAGTTCACGAACTCCCGGGCTGCCCCCTAATCTGCAAGGCCTGTGGGCTCCTGCCAGGATATCCCCTTGGCGGGGAAATTATACCATCAATATCAATCTGGAAGAAAACTACTGGCCGGCTGAGGTGACGAACCTGCCTGAAATGATCATGCCTCTGGAGGGCTTGCTTAAAGCAATGTCCATAACCGGGAAATATACAGCACGGCATTTCTATGGCATCAGCAGCGGCTGGTGCGCCGGCCATAATGTTGATGCATGGGCGATGACCAATCCTGTCGGCAACCATCGTGAAAGCCCTAAATGGAGCAATTGGAACATGGGGGGAGCCTGGCTCGTGGAGACTCTGTGGGATCACTACGACTATACACGTGATACCACATTCCTCCGCCACACGGCTTACCCTTTAATGAAGGGAGCAGCTGAATTCATGCACCACTGGCTCATTCCCAATCCGAAAAAACCGGGAGAACTGATCACCGCTCCTTGTACGTCACCTGAAGCTGAATATATTACGGATAAGGGCTATACAGGGTGTACCTTCTATGGAGGAACTTCTGACATGGTCATCATCCGGGAACTTTTCAGGAACACGATCAAGGCAACCCGCATTCTCCACGTAGACAGTACCTTTGCCACTCAACTCGAATCCGATATACAACGACTGACACCTTATAAAATCGGAAAACGGGGTAATCTGCAGGAATGGTATTATGACTGGGCTGACCAGGACTGGCATCACCGGCATCAGTCACACCTTCTGGGATTATATCCCTTCTCCCAGATCTCTCTGGCTAAGACGCCACGACTGGCTGCGGCTGCAGCACGCACTCTTGAGATCAAGGGAGACCAGACAACAGGATGGAGTGCAGGATGGCGTATCAGCCTCTGGGCCCGACTCCACCGCCCGGACAAAGCCTACCTGATGCTCCGCCGCTTGCTTACTTATGTGCCGCCGGCCAACTATACAGACCCCAGACACAGACCTGCAGGAGGGACCTATCCTAACCTGTTTGACGCTCATCCCCCCTTCCAGATCGATGGCAACTTCGCTGGAACTGACGGAATCTGTGAGATGCTCATGGATTGTGACGGAAGTACGATGGACCTTCTCCCTGCCCTGCCCAAGACATGGACTTCGGGGGAAATGGACGGGCTGAAAGCCCGGGGTAACTATACGGTCACTTTAAGATGGAAACACGGCAAATTAACAAGAACCATCATAACGGCGGCCTGTCCAGGAATCCTTACTGTCAGATATGGCAATCAACATAAAATTTTGACTTTTAAAGCCGGCCAGACAAGAAAACTGAGATGAAAACCATCAGATTAACAGGAAAAGTCCTTGCTGTACTATGCATGATTCTCTACGGAGAAAATATATCAGCCCAGGAATTCGGCACTCACTGGATCTCGTGCCCGAATCCGGATAACCGCTCGGAGGTGTGGTTCCGTAAAACTTTCATCACCCGGCATCGTCCTCAGGATGCAAAGATTACGATTGCTACGACGGGACGGTTCCAACTTTTTGTCAATGAAAGGAATGTCAGTCATGAAGTGCTCTTGCCTGATGCCTTCAACAGAGATAGTTGTATCCATGAAATGACTTTTGTGGTCAGCAATATCCTTCGGAGCGATTCAAATACCATCGCTGTCTGGTATGCACCAGATCCCCATTTACATACTGACAAGCAACTTTCATTATTCTATTATGGCACCTCTCCCACCGGCCAGCCCTTCTGCTACAAGGCAGATGAAGACTGGCTGTGCAAAAGGGCCTGTGGCTTTGTCTCTGACAGCCTGGAACAACTTGACAATAATTCTTACGATCCTTCCTGGAAGGCCTGCACCATAGACACACAGGGATGGACACCTCCGCAGAGTTCTACTGACTCACATCTCTATACCATCCTTGATGACACCTATAACCGACAGGGAGGACAAATCACGAAAATTCTCTATCCAAAAGAAACTTTCTCTGATAATTACAGTATAACCTATCGCTTCCCAAGACGCTTCACAGGATGGGTGCGCCTGACCATCCGCAATGCAACCCCGGGCGAAACTATCCGCATGAATGGCTTCAGCTATATCTGCAACGGAATAATGGACGAACAGGCCTGCCGTAGATTCACTATGGATACCCAACAGGATCTCGTGATAGAAGGTGACCGGTATTTCAGAAAATCACAAATCCAGAACATCGAAGGACTTGTAATCTGCCCGGTGACCGGTTGGGATTTTGAATAGCCTATAGAAAAGCCTGACCCACCATTAATCAATTATAAAACTTCCTCAGCTTCAAAGTCATGAAGACGAGAAGAAATGGTCTAAAATTCATAGAAAAGTTTACTGTTCCGAAAAAGAGAATGATGACTGGAGAAAAATTCTGATAAAAATGCCTAAAATAGAGGTCGAAAAGTCCGTATATATTAAAAGTACTTCTGTTTTTCCTGTTTTATCACACGAATGTAAATTATAATGACTATATTTGCCCCCAAAAAGAGCAATTATGAACAATAAAGACATGAAACAAGTCACCATCTCAGAAGCCAAGACCCTATACAAGACAGAAGACTACATCGATGATGACCTGTTACTCTTCGACCGTGTTTCCGATATTCCACTTCCCAGTGAACCGAGAAGGATGGATTGTCTTCTCATCGCCCTTTGTACCAAAGGCAGGGCGCAGTATACGGTAGATACTACTGAAAGGAGCAGCACCGCAGGAGACATCATCATCATCGGCGAAGGGCAGATTACTGATAATTTCATGCTGAGCCGTGACTGTGATGGCATTGCCTTCATGCTCAGTTACAATTTCTTTCACGAGATCATCGCGGGTAGTCATGAGCAGTCTGCCTTGTTCCTTTTTTCCAAAAGTCATCCTGTTTTTTCACTGAACTCAGAAGAAGAGTCAAATATTTTCAATTACCTTAAGATTATCAAGAAAAAATTAGGAGAAAAAGAACACCATTTTCGTAAAGAAACCGTAAAATTGCTTATTTCTGCTATGATCAGTGATGTGAGTAACATTATCTACAAGATACAAAACGTAAACAACACGAAGCAAACGCGTGCAGAGACGATCTTCAGTGATTTTATCCGACTGGTAGAACAAAACTATAAGGAAGTACGACGGGTGAGTTGGTACGGGCACCAACTATGCATCACTCCTAAATATCTTTCAGAGACGGTCAAGGCCGTAAGCCACCGCACGCCCAATGAATGGATTGACAATTACGTATCACTGGAAATCCGTGTACAATTGAAGAATTCAACAAAGAGCATCAAAGAGATCTCAGAGGAACTTCATTTCCCCAACCAGAGTTTTATGGGAAAATACTTTAAAGAACAAGTAGGTATGTCTCCTTCTGAATACAGAAAGAGTTAAGAAGCAAGTAAGGGACACTGCAGAGAAACAGCATTGGTCTTTCTGTATGGAAATGCCCTCAATGCTGTTTATCCCCGGCAGGCATCCGTTTCGTGACTTTCAGTTGATCCGCCGCAGCACAAAGTAAATCATACCATTCCTGACCGAAACGCCTGATAAGAGGTTCCCTTAAGAACAGATACAGAGGCAGATTCTGTCTCCGCCCCTTTTCCAAAGCACCCTCACAAACATTCCACCATCTGTAAGCCAGCCCGAAAGTGCCATTGTGAAAATCTTTTTCCCGCAAGGGATAAAGAGCGCAGGAGATAGGTTTCTGAAATTCCGTTTTTCCTGCACGATAAGCCTTTTCCAATGCGCAAAGGCAAATGCCCTGCCTGTCATAGCAAGTAAAGATACAATCCTTGCTTCCCACAATACTCAGATCAAGATCCCGGTCTGTATCCACATACCAGATACCCTGTTGCTGAATGACCTCCTTTGCGGCAGCCGATAAATCGTCTGCCACTGTCGGAATACAATCTTCTATGGCTTTTACCTCTCTGTCGGTAACCGGTGGTCCCGCCTCACCTTCTACGCAACACCGGCCTTTGCAGACCGCCAGGTCACAGCAAAACTGCACAGTGAAGACAGCAGGATCCACCAGGACATTGCCAACCTGCAAGAGAGGAAGTTTGTTCTTATGCATGATCATCAGGGGTAAATATATCCAGGACCTTCATACCATAACCTGTCACCATTGTACCGGAGGGATCCCATTCTGTTCCAGATACGCATTACAGCGTGAGAACTGGTGGTTCCCGAACCAGCCACCACGATTGGCTGACAGCGGAGAAGGATGTACAGATTCCAGGATCAGGTGTTTGTTACGATCAATATAGGCAGCTTTGGAACGAGCATAGCCTCCCCATAACATAAATACCAGATGCTCCCGCTCGGCATTCAACGCCTTGATAGCCGCATCCGTAAAACGGTCCCAGCCGAGTTTTTGATGGCTGTTAGCCAGATGAGCCTGTACGGTCAGCGTAGCATTCAACAGGAGCACCCCCTGCTTAGCCCAGCGTGTCAAATCGCCGTTTTGCGGCATTGGTGTTCCCAGATCCATTTGAATCTCCTTGAAGATATTCACCAGCGACGGAGGCATCATGACCCCTTCAGGCACAGAGAAACTTAATCCCATGGCCTGACCGGGCTCATGATAAGGGTCCTGGCCGATAATGACGACCTTCACCTCATCAAAAGGACAAAGATTGAAAGCATTGAAAATAAGTTTCCCCGGCGGATAGCAAGTGTGATGCATATATTCCTGACGAACATAATTCGTAAGGTTTACGAAATACTGCTGGTCAAATTCTCCTCCCAGACGCTTCTTCCAACTCTCTTCAATCCTGACGTTCATATTCTTTCCGATTAACACTCATGATCACGCCCTTAGTCCGATCATCTTTCATTGATGATCAGTGATCAGATTCTCACCTGTCATATCTGCCGGTTGTTTCAAACCCATAATATGCAGAATACTTGGTGCTACATCTGCCAGACGTCCGTCTTTCACCGTAGCCGAATTGTTGTTGGTTACATAGATAAAAGGCACGGGATTCAGGGAGTGCGCGGTATTCGGAGTTCCATCCGGGTTGATGGCATTGTCTGCATTACCGTGATCTGCAATGATAATTGCTTCATAATCATTGGCTTTGGCGGTCTCGATCACATCATGGACGCAATGGTCAACAGCTGCAACAGCCTTGGCAATCGCATGATAGATACCCGTGTGACCGACCATATCCCCATTGGCAAAATTGACGACAATAAAATCGTACTGCTGAGTCTGGATAGCCCCGACCAACTTATCCTTCACTTCAAACGCACTCATTTCAGGTTTCAGATCGTAGGTAGCAACCTTAGGAGAATGCACCAGGATACGATCCTCTCCCGGGAACGGAGCCTCACGGCCACCATTAAAGAAGAAGGTTACATGGGCATATTTTTCGGTCTCAGCAGTATGTAACTGACGAAGCCCTTGCTTGCTCAGATATTCGGCAAGAGTGTCAGGGACATTATCTTTCGGGAAAAGAACATGCAGGTTCTTGAAATTAGCATCGTATGGGGTCATGCAATAATACTGGAGATCCTTCAGCGTATGCATTCCCTGATCCGGCATATCTGCCTGGGTCAACACCTGTGTCAACTCACGGGCACGGTCATTACGGAAATTAATGAAGATGACCACATCACCATCGCCAATCGTCCCATCTACCTGAGCATTATGGATCGGTTTGATAAACTCATCTGTCACCCCCTCATCATAACTTTCCTGCATGGCTTGCAGCAGATCTCCGGCCTGCTTTCCCTTCCCTTCAACGAGCAGGTCATAGGCCTCCTTGACACGATTCCAGCGTTTATCCCGGTCCATGGCATAGAAACGACCGACAATATCAGCGATATGGGCACCATTGGCATCACAGGCCTTCTGTACCTCTGCAATAAAGCCCTTGCCACTCTTCGGGTCTGTATCACGACCGTCCATGAAGCAATGAACAAACACCTTCTTCAGATGATAGGCGTTACCGATCTCGATGAATTTCTCCAGATGAGCCAGGGAAGAGTGTACGCCACCGGTCGAAGTCAATCCCATGATATGCAACTTCTTTCCGGTCTTCTGGGCATAACTATAGGCGCTGATCACCTCCTTGTTCTTTAAAATATCACCACTGGCACAAGCCTTATTGATCTTCACAAGATCCTGATAGACAACACGTCCGGCGCCAATGTTCAGATGCCCTACTTCCGAGTTGCCCATCTGCCCTTCGGGCAAGCCTACATCTTCACCGCAAGCCATCAACTGGGAATGAGCGGAAATTGCGTTCAAATAGTCCAGATAAGGAGTCGGAGTATTATAAATTACATCACCCTTACCGTGTTTACCGATTCCCCATCCATCGAGAATCATCAATAAAGCTTTCTTTGCCATCATATCAATTATCTATTAATTTATTCTGATCCACAAAGATACGACTTTTCCATAAATCCACGTAACAATCCATCGCTTTTTAAATCTTTTCCTGTCAATTCGGAAAAGATCTTTTTCTGTTCGGCACAAAAAAACACCTGTCCTATGGGCAGGTGCTCAAAATTATTTCTGATATTCCTACAAAACCGAATTAGTCAACGGCGGAGCCTGACGATAAACTCTTCCTCCAAGCTCTTTATCCAGCATATAGATGCCAAAACCGTTGTCCTTGATCATCTCCAACTTATCGATAATGTCTCTTGCATTATCTTCTTCCTCCACCTGTTCATCGATAAACCACTGAAGCATGCTCTCCGTTGCATAATCGTTTTCCTTTTTTGCCAAAGCAGCAAGTTCATTGATCTTTTTCGTAATCTCCTGCTCATGCTTCAATGTACTTTCAAACACCTCAAGGACGGATGGCCATTCCTTAGGAACAGACTCCACTGCACCCAGGATAACCCTGCCATCACGGCGGATCACATAATTGAACAGGATCTTGGCATGATCCTGCTCCTCTTTGAACTGGACTTCAAACCATCGTGCCATACCTGTCTGTCGCATGGAGTGACAATAGGCAGCCATTGACAGATATAAATAAGCTGACCACATCTCGACATTGATCTGCTCATTCAGGGCTTTCTCTATTTCTTTATTCAACATCATCATCCTCCTTTTTATTGATTATATTATTGATATTAGTTATGTTAAAATCAGAAGTTATGCTCTCAATGGGTTAAAATGATCGGGACTAACTGATTATGTTCAAAGATAAACATAAAAAATAAGGAAAGTGGCAGTTACAATTGAAAACATTGCATTATTATATATTTTTAACTGTTATGGAATTCCATGCCATCTTCCCTTGTCCCCACGGGTGTCCCCCGTCAATTGATTACAACTGTTTCAGTACATCGCGAAGGGAGAGGACAGGGCCCCTTATTTATCGTTTATGTCAGAAGAATCACTGCCCTGTTCCACATCTGAGTTTTCATCCCCCGCAGGCATCTGTTTCGGTTTACTCGGCTTAGCCTTCATATTGCCAAAGTTCCAGGTAAGGGTAAAGTTGACCTTCCTCCCTCCACGCCGTTTCAGTTGATAGCGATCGAAAGTTTCAGAACTTGTATAGGTCTCAAACTTACGGCTGTTAAGCAAGTCATGGCAACTCACAGACAAGACAAGGGCTTTATCGAAGAAATTCTTTCTCAGGCTGAAATCCATTCTGACATTCGATTTACGGTAACCCTGTGCGATACTCTGACGACTGCGATACTGTGCAGAGGACTGCAAGGAGATTCCATAAGGCAGGATAAGACTGGCCATCACCCGGGCATTCCAGATAAAGTTATGCTCCCCCGCTCCGACGATCGTCTGTCCATCCATGTTACAGTTGAACCCATCGAGCTTATAATAATAAGCATTGACATTCGTGGTCAGGTCAAGGATACGGAACAGTTTATCTTGTAGTGTTGCCTCAAGGCCAGTGCTCAGGCTGCTAGCCACATTCAGGTTTGTCTGGTACATCAGTCCGTCAGCACTACTCTGATAGTTGATACGCTGGATAACGTCAGAAGTAGGCTGGTAATAGGCACTTAGCAGAAGGGAATGTTCCGTCCAGGTACGAAGATAGTTGAAGGAGAAAGAGTGTGAGTATTCCGGTGTCAGCTCCGGATTTCCATAAGAGATAATAGAAGCATCACTCGTGTTCTTGAAAGAATTAAGCTGTCCTCCCCACGGGCGGCGCAGCCTCCGTGTGTAATTGATCTGCAACTGATCATTCTTGGTCATCTGGTAACTCATGAACACACTCGGGAAGAGCTGAAACTGATTTTTCCTGAAAGCCGGTACACGCTTTGACGGATCATATTCCTGTTCCCAGGTATAACTTTCCGTATTCACCTTCCAGTACTCCCCTCTCAATCCGCCCATGATCCCCCACTTCCCTAGTTGGTACTGTGTGGTAAGGTACAAGGCATGAATATCCAGATCATAGATGAACCGGTTAAAATAGGTCTGGTCTTCTTTCTGGTCTCTGCCATCCCAATAAGTATTATCCACGTATGATTCCTGTGGAGTATTCTCATGTGAGAAGTTGCCCTGATAGCCGGCCTGCAGTTTTAAAGCTTTCGTCAGTTGGTTCTCATAGTCGAGTTTTACCTCCTGTGAACGGTTACGGATATATTGCGGACGGTATTGAAATTCATAGTCTGTAGGCTTCGCCTCCGTAAAATAGACCGTAGAATCCTGATAATAATTATTATTATCTGCTTTCCACCTGTTGAAATCTACGGTAAGATTCAGGAAGTGCTTGTCAGAGAAATTGTGACGGTAGTCGAATTCGCCATAATACATATCCATAGGACTGTTGCTGTGCGAATACCGCGAAAGGAGATAGGAATCTCCATCTCCTCCTGAAATCCCGTTATGATAAGGTGTAGTGCTCCAATCCTTAAATTTTCCGGTCATCATCATACCACTCAGAGAAAGATCATCATGGCTCGTAGCGTGCCAGGTAATGCCAGCACGTGAGAACAAGTTATTACCCATTTTATCATCATGGGTATCATAATTCTGATATTTCCCCGTCTTCAAAAAATTCTGCTCACTTTTCTCCTGTCCCTGATTCTTCAAATGACGATAACCTACATTGAGATAGGCATCAACAGACTTATTATTATAATTGAAATTAAAACTGCTACTGGCTCCGCCACGGGTATCGACTCCTCCCTGCACAGAACCGTAATAGCCCGCTTTCCGGTCCTTCTTCAACACGATGTTGATAATGCCGGCAGAACCCTCCGCAGAATATTTTGCAGAAGGATTGTCAATGACTTCAATATGATCAATGCTCTCGGCAGGTAACTGCTGAAGGATCTGGGCTCGGTTGTCAGAGGTCAGCCCACTCGCTTTCCCATTGATCCAGACCTCCACGCTCTCATTCCCGCGAAGGGAAATATTGCCATCGTTATCCACTTCCACGGAAGGGATGTTCTCCAGGACGTCCGTAGCTGCTTCTCCTGAATTAGAGATCAACTGACTCACATCAAAGGATTTACGGTCCACTTCCAGTTTTACGGTTGCCTTCTGGCCTGTGACCGTCACCTCCTTCAGCATTCTGGAATCCCCAGAAAGATAGAGAAGCGGGAAACGTACACTCCGGTTCTTGTCCGTAATCTTAAAATTACGTTTCAAGTCACGATAGCCCACATAAGTTGCAGAAAGAGTATAAAGGCCATCCGGGAGCCCGTCAATTCTGAAGTTTCCGGCCAAATCAGTCACGGAACCTTTTACAAGGTCCGTACTGTCCTGATGGGAAACACGGATCGTGACAAAGCCAACAGGCTCATTATTTTTCTTATCCAGCACTTTACCTTTTACCTGCCCTTGTGCCGAGGCCGTAAGTGTACAGCACATCAGCAAGAAGAAAATCATAAATCGAGTCATACTGTACTCTTAGATGTAAATACGAAACAGAAGTTTAATACCAGTCAAAAAAAATCCAACTTGTTTTTACGGATAAGATTACGACCCGTTGTCTCCGGAAGAGTCCGTATCATTAAAAAGAACTGACCTCCAATAAACCGGTAATACCACCGGTACTTCCTACGATCATTGTATCCTTATCCTTAAAACACAATCCTTCAGGTTCACAGGAAATGATGCTCCCATCAGGATGATAAGTGACAGGAGTCAGTTTCCGTACAATGGAATAAGTATGGTCAGCATTCAATTGTATCTTCAAGAGATGAGGTTCCTTATATCCCGTACACAGATAAATATAACCATTACGGTAACAGCATCCTTGATATACTCCTGTCTCCTCTCCCGTATAGGCATCCAGAACCTTCAGTGTTCCATTATATTCATGATCAGACTTCCCCTTTATCAAGGTTCCCCAGGAGGTTTCATCATCCTGCTTTTCAGAATGATCGGAAAAGTCCGCGGAGCCTACCCCCAGCATACATCTGAAAATCTTTCTCGGCGCATTCTGCCCTGTCAGCAGGTAAATGATCCTGGGATTTCCTCCCCACGTACAGATCAGCCCGCTTCCCCCGATTTCCTTTTTATCAGTAGCGAGAGGAATGGAGATGACATCCTGACCGTCAATGGTAATTTCAGCACCTGAGTTGACCTTCCTCAGGAAATGGGAGACCAGATCCAGCCGCGGTCTTATCGTAGTCCTCCACGTCCCATTGCCAACGGCCAGCACATCTGCCTCACGATTATAGTCAACCGTTGCAGCATGACCTAAGTTGTGCCTCATCGGTGGAAGCGGATGATAATTAAGATCCCATCGCAAGATATCTGCATAAGAGGAATGATCATCTTTCGATGCTTTGAAATGCAAGATCGTATTGCCAACGATCGTCAATCCCTGGTTGGCACAATAATGGGTTTTCTGCACAAAGGGGATGTTGCATACCGCCAACAGTTGATGATCTGACGATGAATTGCTCTGTGCATATAACAATTGATTTGTTTCTGCTACCAGAAGAAAAAGAATGACTTTCAGGATTCGTTGCATAGGAAATAAATAAATTGGAGCTAAATTAGATATTTCCAGATGATTACCACTAAAAAGAATCGCATTTTACATATTTTTAGGCTATATTAACAGGACAAACCGTCCGGTGACATGCTGCATACGGTGCAGGATGGTCTTCAAAAATCCAGGCTGGCTCGCAGCAGCGCCACCGTATGATATTCGCCTGTGATACGGAAGGATTGAAGGGTGGGCTGGACGGTAAGATGAGGCATTACAGGAAGACTGTAAGTAAGCTCCATGCAATTCTCCTCCACGCCGCCACTGTACAGGGAGCGGTTCCAGGTCAAGCCTGCGGCATCATCCCTTTTAAGAAGATGAGCACAGACCACACCGGCTGCAAAATATAAATAAGTTTCATTTTTACGTTTAGGCGCATAGCCACCCTGGAGGAGCAGTCCCAGTGGGTGCAAACCGGAAAAGAGAGGTTGTTCGACCAAGCCATAGACTGACCAGTCAAAATGCTTGCCCGTCGTATATTCGTCCCCATTCTCATCCACCTTCGTCTGGGGGGTGTGGCCACAAACCACACCGAGATGGTACTCTTTGCTGAAATCTTTTATTCCTCCAGGGGTCTCATAGCCCACCTCAAAAACATTTATCCATCCATCCTTTGAAGGACGGAAACGAAACTCCTTGTCCCAATGATAAGAAGACATACCATTATAGAGGGAATTCCGGAAGGTAATATGGTCTGAAGGATTCCATTCCTGATGAAAACACAAAGAAGACTCTGGATAATTGCTGATATTCCAGTTGTCTGCCACCGTGGGGTAGATGCCATAAGAACTGTTAAGGAACAAACTGGTAAGGGGAGTATTGAAATAATCTCCATTCATATTCCTGACGCCAAGAAAGACGCTGAAACGGCTGGTGACCTGCTGTGTAATGCCAAGCAGGGCTAAGGAAAGGGGAATTTGTTCATCCGTCTGTATATTAGAGAACGATTGGGGATCATCCAGCACTGTCCAACTTTTCCCCTCGCCAATACGGGTATTCTGGGTAGCGATGACGGACATCTCTGCCTCTCCTCCAGCCCAGAGGCTCATCCGGCCACTCAAGTCCATACGGTTCTCCCAGTTGACTTTTCCATCATCCATATTCCACGAACCTTCAGTGATCAGCGATGCGGCGATTTCGTTTTCATGATCTCCTTCTTCTGGAGAAGAGGGTACTGACACGGGTATGAGGAGAAACGGTAAACTGATTTTATAAAATAATTGACTCATTCTGCTTTTCTTCTTCTTTTACTTTTAAAGATCATGAAATAGGATTCCGGCATCGGTCTCATGCCTTATTTCTCCTATTGCCAGACCTCTCAGGCAACGTTCATGCTAACTGAATTTTATTATTGCAAAAGTATTACAAAAAAGAGGATCATGCAATACTTAAAAATCGGTATATTTATTTTGCTATCCCGTGTCCTATCCCCTCACACATTAAGAAGTAAAACATTCCATCAAGTACGAATCAGAGAGAAAGAACGTACAATTAAGTACAAATCTGTTCGACATCACACAAATTATACCATTCCTGATAGCCAGAATAAAAATAATTCTCTATCTTTGTAAAAATCTGTCTATCATAAACATAACTATCTATATCTATCAGATGAAATATAAAACGATTCCGCTCGCTCTTTTAGCGGGCTTTTTATCAACTACAACTATGGCACAGAAAACTCCTCAGTTAAACGCAAATGACATTGACCAGGTGATTGCCGCAATGACCCTTGAAGAAAAGGCCCAACTCCTCGTAGGGGGTGGCAATAGTGGTTTCGTGGGCAGCGGTGCAATGCTCGGACATCAGGAAAAACTCGTAGCCGGTGCGGCAGGCATTACCGTCGCCATCCCTCGTCTGGGTATTCCGGCTACCGTACTCACGGATGGTCCAGCAGGTGTGCACATCAACCCCACACGCAAAGGGACATCACAAACTTTCTATGCTACTGGATTTCCTATCGGCACCTGCCTGGCCTCTACGTGGAACACCCATCTGGTGAAAGAGGTAGGAAAAGCCATAGGGAACGAAGTTCTCGAATATGGCTGTGACGTGATTTTAGGACCGGGAATGTGCCTGCAGCGTAACCCTTTGGGAGGACGTAACTTCGAATACTATTCAGAGGATCCGGTGGTGACCGGAGAGATAGGAGCTGCCATGGTAAACGGCATCCAGAGCCAGGGCGTCGGCACCAGTCCGAAACATTTCGCGGTCAATTCCCAGGAAGGTGACCGCACACGGGTAGACGAACAGGTCAGCCAACGTGCATTACGTGAATTATACTTAAAGGGATTTGAAATCATGGTCCGCAACAGCCATCCCTGGACGATCATGTCGGCCTATAACCGGATCAATGGTACTTACTGCCAGGGCAATAAGGATCTGTTGACGAATATCCTGAGAAAGGACTGGGGATTCAAGGGAATCGTAATGACTGACTGGATCGGCGAGCGCAAGGACTTGCCGGTGTCACAGGAAGTGGCGGCCGGCAATGACCTGCTCATGCCTGGATACCCGGTACAGGTGCAGGATATTATAAAAGCCGTCAAAGACGGGCAGCTCAATATTGAGGATGTAAACCGAAATGTAAGAAACATGCTCGAATACATCGTCAAGACACCGCATTTCAGGAATTATCAGTTTACAAACCGCCCGGACATGAAAGCTCATGCAGCGATCACACGCCAGGCAGCTACAGAAGGGATGGTGCTCTTGAAGAATGATGACCATACCTTACCTCTCCGCAATCTGAAACGGGTAGCCCTCTTCGGAGTCAACTCATACGACTTTTTCAGCGGCGGACTAGGTTCCGGTTGTGTCAACGTGCCCTATGTCGTCAACATGCTGCAAGGACTGAAGAACAGTGGTATCTCCTCCACTCCACAACTGACGGAGATCTATACGGACTATGTGAAATATGCAAAAGCTAAACTCCAGGCCGACAAGAACCCTGAGATGTGGTTCCTTGACCAGGGCCAGCCGAAACTTGATGAAATAGCCATCAGCAAACGGTGCATAGAGCACGAGTTGCCACAGGCTGATGCGGCGATCATCACTCTCGGGCGTCAGGCAGGAGAAGGTATGGACCGGAAAATTGACGGAGACTTCAACCTGAGTCAGAAAGAACAGGATATGATCTTCCGTGTCAGCGATATTTTCCATGCAGCAGGGAAAAAGGTCATCGTGATCATTAACTCCGGTTCTTCTATGGAAACGGCCAGTTGGCGTGACCGGGTAGATGCGATTCTCGTAGCCTGGGAACCTGGAGAGGAGGGAGGAAACAGTGTTGCCGATGTCCTGACAGGGAAGGCCGACCCGTCAGGGAAACTGACCCAGACCTGGCCGATCTCCGTAAACGACGTTCCTTCTACCAGGAATTTTCCCCAGCAGCCAGATTACTATAATCTGACTGACAAACTCGCCCAGCATGCGGTAGCAGGGGTGGATTTCACCAAGCACGATGAAGACATTTATGTCGGATACCGTTATTTTGATACCTTCCATAAGAGAGTGGCCTATCCCTTCGGCTATGGCCTGAGTTATACCACGTTCTCCTACAGCAAGCCGGAGGTCAAAGCCCACGGCTCTCAGATTGAGATAGAAGTAACGATCAAGAATACCGGTAAGATGGCAGGCAAGGAAGTTGCCGAGTGCTACGTGACCGCTCCCAAAGGGGCCTATGAGAAGCCGGAAAAAGAACTGAAAGCCTTTGCCAAGACACAGTTGCTCTCCCCCGGGCAGAGCGAAACGCTGAAGATGACCATCAACCAGCGGGATCTGGCCAGTTTCGATGAGGCAGCCAGCCAGTGGAAAGCTGATGCCGGTACTTATATCTTTAAGATCGGAGCCAGCGTGGAAGACATTCGGAGCATTGCAAAACTGAAAGTAGGCGGATACACTGAGAAAGTGAGCAATTCCCTTCCGGTCAATGCTCCTTTGGAGTTACTCCGACAAAAGAATTAAGCACGCTCTTCAGAAAGGGGTATCAAAACTCTATTTTCGAAAGACCTTACGAACAATCTGTAAACGGATTATTATAAGGGCCAATAAAAGCCATATCTTTCCCTGTATATGGGATAAAATATGGTTTTTATCTTTGTTAGTTACGATTCGCAACCTATAGAGGATAGTAATTTCTTTTTGGCACACCCTCTCTTTTGTTTCCCCCGCAGACGATAAATCTCTTACGTCACAGTATTGTCAGAGACCGGTTATCCTGCATTTTCCTTTCCCGAAAAGCACCCACACTACTCAGAAACCCATAGACAAAAATTCATCATCTCTAAAAAGACTTGAATCTTTTTGAAAAAAATTGTCCTTTTCGAAAAAATACCGTATCTTTGTGTTTTACAACATTACAGAAACTGAAGATTCACGCTAAAATAAGCGGATAAGCATCACCATTCGTTTTAAACGAACAGGCCTTCTTTCAATCAATCAAGTGTGGTATCATTTTTAAGTCTGTGAAGATAGCGGATATTCAGACTGATAGGAGGGGAAAAATAAAAAGCAAGAAAGAGAGAGGAAAGAAATTGCGCTCTCTCTGTAAAAGGACAAGTACTAATATATGGAAAAATATCTTTATAATTTACAAGAATTCTCACATAACTATGGAATTAAAACCGTTTTTGGATCAGAGGTCGCTTATATCTTTCTCAATGCCCAATCCATTTCAAAAGCAGAAACGGCTTCCTACTGTCTGAATTTTTATAGCATCTCGTTGATTCATAAAGGAGAAATCCAGGTCCAGATCAACAATACCAGGATTACCCTTCACACAGGGCAACTTTTCTACCTGTCTCCTTTCCAGTTTACGGAAATCCTCAAAGCTACACCTGATACTGAAATAGAAAGTGTTTTCGTGACCCCTGAATATTATGATCAGACTCTAAACTCTGCTCATGATTTCACGCTGGGACTCATTGACATATATGCGCTCTACTCTCTGAATGAAACACAAGAAGAAGAGTTTTACCACACCTATCGGACACTCCGCCATTTTATTGCGCAAAAGCATGTTTACAAGAATGAGATCATCCAAGATATTGTGCATATCATCCAGTTCTTACTTTCAGATCTGACCCTGCATGGAATGACCCAGCCACATGATGCCAGTCACAAGGAGGAGATATACCGCATCTTCGTCCATCTTGCTGCCAAGAACTTCAGGAAAGAACGTCAGTTGAAGTTCTATGCCGATCAGTTGAATATTACTTCCACCTATTTAAGTCGCACGATCCGGGAAGTATCCGGCCATACCGTTTACGACTACCTGGAGAGTTTACTTTATGACGATGCCTGCTCCCTGCTGAAGACCACCAGCAAGTCCATAGGCGAAATAGCAGAACTTCTCTCCTTCCATGACCAGGCCGCCTTCTCAAACTTCTTCAAGCAACACTCCGGCATGTCTCCTCTCGCATTCAGGAAATAAAACCATAAGTCTGCCACTGATTTCAGATGCTCCTTCCTTAATCTTGCCGGAAAAGGACTCCTGAATCAAAGACACAATCATCAACACCCGACTTTCACCATCGCTGTCAACTTTCACCCCAATGGTACATAGAGATGGCCTCAATGGTACATAGAGAGGATCCCGATGGTGCATAGAGATAGCCCTGATGGTGCATAATGGTCTATAAAAGGGTACATGGAGCCCCCACAGAAGTCAGAAACCGACTTTACCAGAATCCGGCCAGTGCTTTTTCTCCTCATAGCAAATCAGCAGACACCTTTATCCATGCAGAATGACTAGCCTATATTTTCTCATTTTTTCTTTAGTCTTCCTATACAAAAATGCTTAACTTTAACGGCAGGATTAAAAATACTCCGAATAATCAACAACCGGTACAATCAACTCATTCAAAAAAACAAGAAGAACCGATTACTGCGATCCTTTAAAGGCCATAAATAGCCAAAGGAGATAACTGTCTTTATGCATAAAAGCCATCTTTTTTGTTTTTATATAAAATATTTCGGCATCTCAGTTGTCTACAATAGTAGAGAGCTCTTTAAAGTATCAATTGTAAAACATAAAAAATTAAGACAATGGAAACAAAAGGATGTAAAATGGGTTTCTTCAACAGAAGGCTATTTGATATGGATGACCGGAAACAATTCCAGGCAGACTGGTCTAAAAAAAGTGATGCCGAAAAAGTAGAATGGGCCAATGAGAAGGTCCGGCAGATGTGTCAGGATCCTTTTTCTGCAGAAGCACTGGATGCCCGCTGCCAGAAATGGATGTCAATGACCCCGGAAGAGAAGGAGGCCTTTTTAGATGGGCATAGAAACCGGATGAGACACTGCGTTGGCAGGCACCACCGCCATGGCTGTTCTGATCCAAAGGACCAAGGGCATAATTCCTGAAGGAACAAGCCCTAACGTTCCTCATTCCGAAGGATGGGTGTATCGGAGCCAGTCATAACGCCCTCATAATGACTGGTTCCCTCTCGAAACAGAGAAACAGATAAAAGATTAAAATCAAACCATAATATGAAATATCTAAAATATTTGAAAGGACTCATACCATTTGGCTTTCTGATGATGATTACAGCAATATTCAGTGTTGCTGTCATGCTATTATGGAACTGGCTGATGCCGGTCATTTTCGGATTGACAGTCATCAATTTCTGGCAAGCCTTAGGCCTACTTTTATTATCACGTATTCTGTTCGGAAGTTTCAGGTTCGGCAGATCTGGAATCGGCCATTATATAAAGAACCGACAGGTTTCACAAAAGTGGAAGGAAATGTCTGATGACCAACGGCGGGAGTTCATGAGAAGAAGATACCAATATGGTTTTGGCAGACAACATAACAGAGATTTCTTTGACCGTGAAAACTGCCAAGAGCACAACAGGAACAATGAGCAAGAAAGTCGAGACAAAAAAACCGGGGAAACTGATTGAAGAGAATCAGTCTAAATTAAAGTCCTTTATTACCAAAAGAGTCCCCAACAAGGAAGATGCCGAAGACATCTTGCAGGATGTCCTTTACCAATTTCTTAAGACAGTCAAGGAAACGGACAATCCGATAAGTCAAGTAACCGCATGGCTCTATCATGTGGCCAGAAACCAGATCATCAATAAACGCAAAAAGAAACATGAAGCAGAAATGCCAGTGGTTTCCGATGACGAAGATGATGAAGACGTGATTCGAGATTTCTCAGAAATGCTTTTTGATTCAGATCCACAAACACCAGAGACAGAATATCTCAAATCCCTCGTATGGCAGGAGTTAGATACTGCTTTGTCCAGTCTGCCAACAGAACAGAGGAGAGCTTTCGAGTTGACAGAAATGGAAGGGCTGTCCGTAAAAGAGGCTGCCCGGCTGGAAAACATCTCCATAAACACACTTCTCTCTCGTAAGCATTATGCCGTAATCCGCCTCAGGGACCAATTAGAAGATCTTTATCATGACATTATTTGCTTTTGACTTTACCGGAAACTCATCAGAAAGTCAAGCACATTTTAACGCTCAATCCGTATACTGATCTTCAGGATAAATTCTTATGACTAAATAAAATTAAAATGAAAATTTTCCTTCTTATTATTATAGCAGGTATGATCGTGATCTCTTTACTCTATCCTTTTTTAAGGAAAAAGAATGCACGAAAAAGAATACTAAAAGTAAACGCAGAAAATTGTGTCGGTTGCCAGCATTGTCTGAGCAGATGCAGGCATGGAGCATTAAGAATCGTTACCGATGAATCCGGAAGACATGTCATTGTCAACACGGATAAATGCACCGGTTGCGGAGACTGCATTACCGCCTGCAAGCATCATGCCCTGACATTAATAGAACGAACAAAAGTGAAACAATGACAAAGAAGATAATCATTTGCATACAGGAAAAGAGGGGCAGAAGAGCCCTTTGGTGAACCTTTGTGAAGTTGGTGAACTTTTGTGAAGTTGATGAACCCTTGTGAAGTTGGTGAACTTTTGTGAAGTTAGTGAACCTTTGTGAAGTTGGTGAACTTTTGTGAAGTTGGTGAACCCTTGTGAAGTTGGTGAACCCTTGTGAAGTTGGTGAACTTTTGTGAAGTTGGTGAACCTTTGTGAAGTTGGTGAACCCTTGTGAAGTTGGTGAACTTTTGTGAAGTTGGTGAACCTTTGTGAAGTTGGTGAACTTTTGTGAAGTTGGTGAACCTTTGTGAAGTAAAAGATGATAGTCCTTATCATTTTTTTATCTACTTTTGTAGTAAAAACACTATCCGCCGAAAGCATCAGAACGCAGAGGCAGGAACGAACATCCATCATCCCGTATTTCTCCCATCCCGAACCATGCCATTCACAGAAATGTCATCATGTCTTTATACCCATGTATTATCCTTTGTATTATTTTGCAAACGATAAGGAAAAATTAAAGATCACAATGACATTATTCAAGACATGGTAAAAACAAAGAGAGAATTAGCAAGACTAACTTTTCTATGCATATTCCTGGCAATATGCGGAGGAACAAGAATGTCGGCACAAAGTGAGACCGGCCAGATTCCCTCACAACAAATCACGAGCCATATTATAAAAGGGTTTGTATGTGATGAGAACAATGATCCGGTACCCGGAGCCATCATTACGGAGAAAAAGGGAAGTAGCAAAACGATTACTGACCAGGACGGACTTTTCTCCATTCCTGTTTCGGATGAAGGAGAGGTATTATCAGCACATGTTATCGGTTACAACAACAAGGATATACCGGTAAAGAACAAGAAATTCATTTCCTTTAACCTGATCCCTGACAACAAAGTACTGAATGAAGTGGTCGTCGTGGGATTCGGGAAACAGAAAAAAGAGTCGCTTGTAGGCGCCGTCACCGCAGTAAAAGCAGATGATCTGAAGATGACATCCAGCAGTCTGACAACTTCATTTGCCGGCAGGATACCCGGCATCATTGCCTTTCAGACCAAGGGAGAACCAGGATATGATGCAGCCCAGTTCTATATCCGGGGCGTTTCCACTTTCGGTTCAAATACAGCCCCGCTGATCCTTCTTGACGGAGTGGAAATCAACACGACAATGCTGAACAATATACCTCCGGAATCCATAGCCTCCTTCTCCGTGCTTAAAGATGCCACGGCCACCTCCCTTTACGGTTCGAGAGGAGCCAACGGTGTTATCCTTATTACCACCAAGACAGGGCGCTTGTCCGACAAGATGGAAGTGAATATCCGATTTGACAACACCCTGTCCACCCCCACCACCATCCAGAAGATGGCCGACGGCCCCACCTATATGGAAATGTATAACGAGGCCAAGAGCAATGATGCGACACTGAACGGTACGACCTACACCCCTTTTTACAGTCAGGACAAGATCGACAAGACCCGTTCAGGAGCAAACCCTTATCTGTTCCCGAATAACAACTGGTACAAGTTGCTCTTCAAGAACTTCAGTATGGACCAGAATCTGAACGTATCCGTCAAGGGTGGAGGACGTAAAATAGGTTATTTCATGAATGCCGGCATCTTCTATGAAAACGGGATGACCCGTGCTCCCAAAGAAGCAGTAATGGACGTAAGCACGTACAGTAAGAAATACCTTTTCCAAAGCAATATTACGGCAAACCTCACCCCTACTACCAAAATGGGACTGAACATGAACTCTCAGATCACGCAATATCATGCCCCCTATTCCGGGCCCGATTCAGGAGATCTAAGAGGAGAAATGCAGTTATCCAATTTCTTCTATTTAGTCATGAGGGGCAATCCCGTTCGTTTTCCAGCCACACTCCCTTCCCAGGATGGAGACACCTTCGTACGATACGGCAACAACACTTCCTGGGATGTAGGAAACGTAGACGTCAACCCTTATGCGAAAATGAGCAGTGGATACACAGAACGGAGCTATGTGTACATGACCACAGCCTTCACCATAAATCAAGACCTCAAGTTTATCACTCCAGGGCTGAGTGCAAGTGCCCTGGCCTCCTTCTATAATTACAGTTTCAGTTGGTTGAACCACTGGATCCAACCCTATTATTACAAGGTGAGCGACGATTATACGATTGACAGCAACGGCAAATACCAGTATACGGAAGCCCCGATAGGAACTGCAGGTAATACCGCCATCCAATCTTCCTCCGGTCAGGATCCCACGAACCGAGTATGGTCCTTACAGAGCACCATTGACTATGCCCGTTCATTCGGGAGGCATAATGTCGGGGCTACATTCGTCTATCACATGAAGGAGACCCGCAATGACAAGACCAACGGAAGCGAATATGATCTGTTGCCCTACCGTGAGCAAGGACTGGCCGGAAGGCTCACCTATAACTATGAAGAGAAATACCTCATGGAGGCCACCTTCGGATACAACGGATCAGAGAATTTCGCGCCGAATCATCGTTTTGGTTTTTTCCCTGCTATCGCATTAGGATGGACCCTATCCAAAGAAAAATTCTTCCAGCCTCTGACGAAAATCATCAACCAACTGAAACTCAGGGGGACCTACGGATTAGTAGGGAATGACGCTCTCGGAACACGTTTCCCCTACATCACATCCGTCAGTCTGGACAATTCACTGTCGTGGTGGTACGGATCAGACTACAGCCAAGCTTCGGGTCCCCAGATCAGCGTATACGGAAACGAGTATGCCACATGGGAGAAATCCAGGAAACTGAACATCGGTATGGACATGAGCCTTCTCAACTGCCTTGATCTTACCATCGATCTGTTTCAAGAAAAACGTACCGGAATTTTCATGCAGCGCCGTTCCCTGGCAGCAATATCAGGTTTTGCGGATGCACTCCCCTACGCCAATATCGGAGCGGTAAAGAACCATGGCGCAGATATTGGATTAACGTTCAACAAAGCAGTCAACAAAGATCTGATCCTTGGTGCCGACGGAAGTTTCACTTATGCCCACAATGAAGTGACCAGCGAAGACGAACCGACAAACGTCCCCTCCTATTATTCCGTAATCGGACATCCCATCAACAGCATCCGGGGGTATGTGGCAGAAGGTCTCTTCACCTCCCAGAAGGAAATCGACAACTCCCCCAAGCAAACCCTATCCAACTATACGATCGGGGACATCAAATACAAGGATCTGAATGGAGATGGAAAGATAGATGGCAATGACATAACCACCATTGGAAATCCCACTATTCCAGAAATCGTGTATGGCTTTGGTGCCCATATAAAATACAAGAAATGGGATGCTTCCGTCTTTTTCCAAGGCGATGCAAAGGTCAGCCTGTTGATGTCCGATATATGGCCCTTCGCAGACGCCGCTCATCAAGGATACAACATAGCCCAGTACATCGTACGGGATCACTGGTCAGAATCCAACAATGTAGCAAATGCTGCCTATCCAAGACTCTCTCCCGTCTATTTACAAAACGACGTGCAAACGAGCACTTATTATGTAAGAGATGCCGCCTACCTGCGTCTGAAGACAGCAGAAATAGGATACACTTGCACAAAATGGCTGCGGGTATATCTTTCCGGGACTAACCTGTTGACGTTCTCCCCCTTCAAGACCTGGGATCCGGAGATGGGAAGCGGGAACGGATTACTCTATCCCTTACAACGCACGGTAAAAATCGGCCTTCAGTTTCATTATTAATTATTACATTATGAAAATTAAATCCATTACATCTCCAGGCATCATACTACTTCTGCTCCTTGCACTCTCTTCATGCAACTTCCTGGATGTCGTACCCAAAAGCTCCGCAACGATCGAAGATATCTACAAGACACCAAACTCCGCCGAAAAGATGGTCCTTTCCTGCTATTCGCAAATCCCGAATTATTTCAATCCCCAAGGTTTTCCGGATTGGACGGCAGGCAATGATTTGATGACCGGATGGTATGGTTCCGTAAGATACTTTCACTTCAAGAGTCTGCTTTACGGGCTGGAATCACCCACATCAACTTACTACTCATTATGGAGCAATACTGCCGCATCCTATCCCACCGGAGTACAGACCAAATTAATATGGGAAGGAATCCGCTACTGTTATAATGTATTGAACAATATCGACAAAGTGCCGGGCATAGACCCGGAAGCACTGAATCACTATAAAGGAGAAGCCCTTTTTCTGATTGCCTATTACCATCAGATCATGCTGGAATATTACGGCCCCATCATTCTGGTGAAAAAAGAAATGGATCCGAACACCACTCCTGCGGAAATGAATTTACCACGCAACACCTATGACGAATGCGTTGATTTCATCTCTGATAAATATACAGAAGCCGCCAAACTGCTTCCCGCACAATGGGATCCCAATGACATGAACCGGGCTACTGCAGCCGCAGCCCTGGCACTTAAAGCCCGGCTTTTGCTCTATGCAGCATCACCATTAGTCAACGGCAACAGCGAGTTCTATGCAAATTTCAAGAATCCCGACGGCACGAATCTGATCAACCAGACCTATGATAAAGAAAAGTGGAAAAAGGCGTTGGATGCAGCCAAAGAAGCCATAGACTACTGCGAAGCCAACGGATACCAACTCTACGGAGGAGCGACGACTGATGCCACCACAGGGAAGAACAATTACCATGACGCATTCGTAGGTCCCTCCGGCAGATTCAATCTAGACAACATGAAAGAAACTCTCTTCGGCTATGCCGACCAGGGGACCGTATCGTATGACATCAAGAATATGGCTCCCAGAATAGGGATCAGCAGTTATTCAGGAGAGGGGTTCCGCGGATACCTTATCCCTACATGGGATTGCATCAACCGCTACTATACGGATAACGGACTGCCATGGGATGTTGACCCCGAGACAAAAGACCTGAACCCCTATTCCATCGTACAACTCCCCAACGGGGATAGTACCGCCTGTTTCCACTTACACCGGGAACCCCGTTTCTATGCTTCTATCGGTTATGACCGCGGAAGTTATGAAATCCAGGGCGGGACCATCACCCTCAAATGCCGGCGTGGCGAGATGCAACAGAATGACGGCAATGTCAGTCATGAATACCAGTCAGACAACGGCTATTACTGTCAGAAATGGGTTTCCAAAGCTGATTCTTATGACTGGACCAAAAAGACATATACGAACAGTTCATACATCTTTCCGATTATACGTCTGGCCGAAGTATACCTGGACTATGCCGAAGCCGATTTTGAATATAACGGTACCCTCAGCAGCCAGAGCCTGATCTATCTGAACAAGATCCGCGCCCGCTGTGGACTTCCCACATTCCAGGATTCTTGGGCAAGAGTCGGAGGAATGCCGACCGGAGACCAACTCCGCCAGGTCTTGCACGATGAGCGTTCGATAGAGTTGGCTATGGAAGGCCGCCGTTTTCACGACATACGCAGATGGAAAATAGCCGGACAGGAAATGATGCGGACCCAGAAAGCATGGAATCTTGCCGGGAAGACGGCTAAGGATTTCTACCAGTTGGAAGACATGAAAGAAAGTGGGACACGTGATTTCGAGAGTCCTAAAAACTATTGGCTGGCCATCCCCTTAGATCAGATCCAGATCGATCCAAACCTGGTTCAGAATCCGGGATATTAACTCTCAACAAGGTTGGTTCCCACAGCAGCCTGAGGAATCATGATTTTCCACAGACCGCTGTGGGAACCAACCTGTCCTGTATTCCTATCCTATAGACAGGAGACTGAAGGTGCCTTATTTCCCAACCTGGAACACAACCTTAGAAATGAAAGACAGGGATAACTCTATAAGTAAAAATAATCATATTGCTTTATCATTCCGGTCATGCACAACTTTTGTAAAGCCAGAAACCCTGAAAACACACTTTTTCGGCTCCCCAACATTACATTCTGACTGAATTTGTTTCGCATTTCACAAAATAAAATCAGAATTGCGCAACAAGAATTCCTTAAAGTCAACCTATCTTTGCGACAAATAAGAAAGCTAAAAACTCAATTTATGGCAACTACCTTAATCTTAATTGAATTTCTCATCGTACTGTTCTTCATATTCCTTGGAGCACGGGTGGGCAGTATAGGACTCGGCATCTATGGTATGGTCGGTACCTTTATCCTCGTATTTTTATTCGGTCTCAAGCCAGGCACCCCTCCTATAGACGTGATGCTGATCATCGTCAGCGTGATCTGTGCCGCAGCTTCACTGCAAGCGGCAGGCGGAATAGAATATCTGGTCGGCCTGGCGGGAAAGTTTCTCAGGAAGCATCCCAGTCAGATCACATTTTACGGTCCCCTTTGCACATGGGTGCTGTGTCTGGTCTGCGGGACAGCTCACACTTCCTATTCCTTACTTCCCATCATTTCAGAGATCGCCACGAATGAAAAGATCCGTCCGGAGCGCCCATTGAGCGTAGCCACCATTGCCGCCTCCTTAGGGATTACCGGCAGTCCTGTATCCGCAGCCACCGCAGCCCTGTTAAGTTCAGAGCTGCTGGGCAGCCGGGGCATCCAACTGAAAGATATACTGCTGATCTGCCTCCCCGCCTCTTTCATCGCCATTCTGGTAGCTGCCATTGTAGAAAATTTCGTTGGAAAGGATCTGAAGGATGATCCGGAATACCAGCGCCGTGTCAAAGAAGGCATCATCAATCCCGAGGAAGACAGGAAAAAGATGCAGAACATAGAGTTTCACCCTAATCCCCGTGCGAAATGGGCTACCCTGGTGTTCTTCCTCGGCGTCTTACTTGTTGTCTTTTTCGGACTCTTCCCCAGCATGAGGCCCCATTTTATGGTGGACGGTGTTTCAACGCCTATTGAAATGTCACAGACAATAGAAATGATCATGATGTCCATATCATCCCTTATACTCATTGTAGGCAAAGCCAAACCGGCAAAAGCCGTACAGGGAAACATCTTTGCCGCAGGGATGAATGCGATGGTAGCCATTTTTGGTGTAGCCTGGATGGGAGACACCTTCTTCAACGGGAACCTCGCTTTCTTCAAGACCCATATTGCTGACATTGTCACACAATATCCTTTTCTGTTTGCCATCGCCCTGTTTATCATGTCCATCATGCTGTTCTCGCAGGCAGCTGCAGTACGTACGCTCTACCCCTTAGGCATTGCATTAGGCATCAGTCCCTTGGCCCTGGTGGTCATGTTCCCTGCTGCCAATGGTTATTTCTTCCTCCCGAACTATCCTACAGAAGTTGCAGCCATCAGTTTTGACCGCACAGGAACCACTCATATCGGGAAATGGGTAATCAACCATTCCTTCCAGTTACCGGGTTTTATCACGACTATCGTAGCTATAGGGATAAGTTATCTGACCGTTAAACTCTTTTACTGATCCAAGAAGTAAATGAACCAATTATAAAACTTAAAAAATAGCATTATGAGAAAATTACGTAGTTTATTCTTACTTTGCAGTTTGTTGGTTAGCATCACCCTTTTTGCTAAACCCAAAATCCGCATTATTGCTACCGGTGGCACCATTGCAGGCGTGGCCGCCTCTTCATCCTCTTCAGCCTATACGGCAGGACAAGTAGGCATCCAGACCCTGATCAATGCCGTTCCTCAAATCAAAGATCTGGCTGATGTCAGTGGTGAACAGTTAGTAAACATCGGTTCACAGGACATGAACGATCAAGTATGGCTTAAACTTGCCCATCGTATCAACCAGTTATTGAATGATGAAGGCTATGACGGTGTTCTGGTTACCCATGGAACAGACACAATGGAAGAGACTGCATACTTTCTAGCCTTAACCGTACACTCAGACAAGCCAGTCATACTGGTAGGCTCCATGAGACCATCTACAGCGATCAGTGCTGATGGACCAGCCAATATCTACAATGGTATCGCAGCCCTCTGCACTCCAGAGTCTCATAATCGTGGCGTCATGGTCTGTATGAACAACCAGCTCTTTGATGCGAAATTCGTCACCAAGACCCACACGACAGACTGTGCTACCTTCAAAGGAGGCATCGCCGGAGAAGAAGGTTATGTCTATAATGGCAAAGCCTACTACTTGTACAAACCAGCGTTTCGTCAGGGAACAGCTTCAGAATTCGATGTTGAAGGAATGAAAGAACTGCCAAAGGTCGGAATCGTGTATGGTTATGCCAATTGTTCACCCCTACCTATGCAGGCATTCGTCAATGCCAAATTTGACGGCATCGTCCTCGCAGGCGTCGGTGACGGCAACTTCTATAAAGATGTCTTCCCCATTGCCGTAAAAGCACAGAATGATGGCATTCAGATCGTCCGTTCCAGTCGTGTGCCTACAGGGCCTACAAACCTGAACGGCGAAGTAGATGATGCCAAGTATCATTTTGTGGCTTCCCTGAACCTGAACCCTCAAAAGGCCAGGATACTCCTGATGCTTGCCCTCACGAAGACCCACAACTGGCAGCAGATCCAGAAGTATTTTGAAGAATATTAATCCACATTCCCATGAAAAAACAATTATTGTTAGTCGGATTCGGACTCCTCATCTGCGCCAGTCCGCTATATGCACAAGGAGACAATACAGGTTATGGCGGCAGTGAGAATGGTGATTATGAATCACTGGCTCACAGAATCCTCAATCTGGAAAAAAAGAATGAGATGTTCAATGTCTACTTCAACTACTCCTACGGTTTTCAAGAAGGCCGAGATGCCGACAAGCAATGGAGCTCCCATTTTGCCGACAAACAGTTACGCCTGGAGATTAAAGGTAACCTGACCGACCATTTGTACTATCGTTTCCGCCATCGTCTGAACAAGTCAGTGAATGCACAGAGTGAAGACAACTTTGCCAAAGCTACGGACATCATGATGGCCGGCTATCGTTTCAATCCAAAGATAAGTGTAGAAGCCGGAAAGATGTGTCAGATATGGGGCGGGTTCGAATTCGATGAGAATCCGATGTATATCTATCAATATTCTGACATGGTAGATAATATGGACAACTTTATGGCCGGAGTGGTGGTCAACTATTCACCACTGCCGACGCAGACCTTTTCCGCAGAAGTCAGCAATGCCTACAACGGCAAGTTCTCTGATGAATACGGTACTGATGCCAAGGCTATCGGGCACTCTCTCACAGCCGTGTCCGCTCTCACCAAAGCGAAAAATCCACTGACTTATATCGTCAACTGGAACGGAAGCTTTTTCGGGGATAAATTCCAGACCAAATGGTCCTGGGGCATCCAGACACAGGCACAACATAAATACAGCCGGATGATCATTCTGGGCCAGAAACTGAATCTGAGGACCCTGCAGTGGTATTTTGACTATATGGGAGCCTTTGACGGACTGGACCGACTGAGAATCGCTTCATCAGACCTTGCAAGCTATATGACGACACCGGATACCTATTTCAGTGATGTGCATTACAACTCGTTCATCTCAAAGGTCAACTGGCAATTTGCTCCTCAATGGAACTTCATGGCCAAGGGCACATACGAGACCGCGAGTGTACAAAATATAGAAGAATTGAAAAACTACCGGAAGAGCTTTGGATATATCGGTTCCATCGAATACTATCCGATCAAGAAACAAGACCTCCGAATCTTCCTGGCCTACGTAGGCCACAACTATGATTTCAGTCACAAATGCGACCTGCATAATTATAATACCAGTCGTATTGAACTGGGATTCATGTATAGAATTAAAGCATTTTAAAGTTTTCAGGAAATATGCTTCAATCCTCTTGCCTGAAAAGGAAAGCAATTTCAGAATCAGACAAGAGGAGATTGTCTAAATTATCAATTATTAAATACAATCAATTATGGCAGAAGAAAAGAAATTCAGAACTGAATCTGATTTATTGGGTGAACTCCAAATCCCCGCAGAAGCTTACTATGGCGTACAGACACAACGTGCCATCAACAACTATCACATCTCCCGCAAGAAGATGCGTGACTATCCCGACTTTGTCATTGCTATCGCCTATGTGAAATTGGCTGCTGTAAAGACCAATATCACCTTAGATGCTGTCAAGGGGAAGGTAGGTGCCGCCATAGAAGCCGCCTGCCGGGAAATTATTGACGGGAAACTGCATGATCAGTTCCCAATAGATATGATGCAAGGTGGAGCAGGTACCTCCGTGAACATGAATGCAAACGAGGTGATCGCTAATCGTGCACTGGAGATTATGGGTCACAAAAAGGGTGAATATCAGTTCTGCGATCCGCATGATCAAGTAAACTGCGGGCAGTCTACGAATGATGTCTACCCGACGACCATCCGTTACGCCCTGATCCGTATGAATAAAGGACTGATCAGCAGTCTGACTAACCTCATCAGTGCTTTCAAGGCAAAAGGCAAAGAATTCTCCGATGTATTAAAGATGGGACGGACCCAGTTGCAGGATGCCGTGCCGATGACGATCGGACAAGAGTTCAATGCATACGGTGACAACCTGGAAGAAGAGATCCTTAACCTAAGCCGTAACATACAACTCCTGCATGAGATCAATATGGGAGGAACAGCTATCGGCACCGGTTTGAATGCTGTACCAGGATTTGCCAAGCTCTGTGCAGAGAACCTGACCTCTCTCACCGGAGAGACCTTTATCTCTTCATCCGACCTGGTAGAGGCCACTCCTGACACCGGTGCATACGTCAGTATGTCCGGAGCCTTGAAACGCCTGGCCATCAAACTCTCCAAGATCTGCAATGACCTGCGGCTGATGGCTTCCGGTCCCCGCTGCGGACTCAATGAGATCAACCTGCCACCAATGGCACCGGGCTCCAGCATCATGCCGGGTAAAGTGAATCCTGTCATCCCTGAGGTGACCAACCAGACCTGCTTCAAGGTCATCGGTAACGATGTCACGGTCAACTTCGCAGCTGAAGCCGGTCAACTGGAACTGAACGTCATGGAGCCTGTCATTGCAGAGAGTCTCTTCGAAAGTCTGTGGTGGCTGCGCAATGCCATCGACACCCTGATAGAGAAATGTATCAATGGCATTACCGTCAACAAGGAACACTGCTATAATATGGTCAAGAACTCTATCGGTATTGTCACAGCTCTCAATCCTTATATCGGTTATGACAACAGCACGGCCGTTGCCAAAGAGGCTCTACAGACCAACCGATCCGTCTATGACATCGTACTGGAAAAAGGACTCATGAAGCAAGAAGAGCTTGATGCAGCCCTTGATCCGGAAAATATGTTGAAGTCCCATCGCTTCAATAAGAACTGATTTCAAACAGCATATAACAGGCAATTATTGCCTACATAAGAAGGTATCATTCGTGATGAATGATACCTTTTTCTTTCTGGCAGCTGTTCCTCCTTACACTTTATCCCCCTTATCCACTCCATGAAAGATCCAGCAGGGATGCCCGCCATTCTGAATTTCGATGCTGATTTTTCTTTTTTTCAGAAATAACTTTGTACCTTTGCAATAGCAACTCCCTCCTGCCTCCGGGCGCAACCACCTAAACAACAAGGTAAAATACGGGAGGGTTCACTTTATCTTATCAGATCACCATGCTGGAAACACACTTTTTCAAATTGTGATGCAGAAGTAATGGACGGTAAGAAAAGACTAGATAATGCTTAAAATGATGTAAGAGAAAAATAATCTACAATGAAAAAACTTATTCTGATGGCATTGACGCTGATCCCATGCTATGCACCCTTGTTTGCACAGGAAAATAATGCAAGTACAAATACCCCTGAAGACAACCGCTATGAATCCCTTGCCGAAGACTTGCTCCATCTGAAGAAGAAAAATGACAAATGCAATATTTTCTTCAATGTTTCTTATAGTTTCACAGCAGATCGGAAGGCAGACCAGGGATGGACCTCACATTTTGCGGACAAGGAATTCAGATTTGAAATTACCGGTAATCTGACAGACCGGCTGTTCTATCGCTTCCGCCAACGCCTGAACAGATCAAGTGATGCCAGCCAAGAGGATAATTTTGCCAAAGCGACAGACTATATGATGATCGGTTATCACTTTAACAAGAAGGTCAGTGCCGAGGCAGGAAAGATGTGTCTCCTGTTGGGAGGTTTTGAAATAGATGAAAATCCTATTTTCATCTATGAGCCTTCTGACATGCTGAACAATCTGGTTGGATTCATGTCCGGTACAGCCGTCAACTACAGCCCTATACCCACCCAGACCCTCTCCTTTCAAGTATGTAATGCCTATAATGACCGATTACAGGATGAATATGGCACCCATGCACAAGTGACAGGCCGCAGTATCGACAATATCACACCCCTACCGCATCCCGGAATCCACTAATCTGCATCATCAACTGGGACGGAATGTTTTTCAGAGGGAAACTGGAAACAAAATGGTCCTGGAATATCCGGACACAAGCAAGGCATAAATATGAACGAATGTTCGTACTAGGCCAGAAATTAAAATTACCCAAATTTGAATGGTACCTCGACTGGATGAACAGTTCCTCAGGGCTAGACCTGTTGAAAGTTGCATCCAGTGATCTAAGTAACGAGTTGACTGCAGCCCATCCGGAAGCTGGCGAGAATCTCTATTTCAGCGATGTCCATTACAACTCGTTTATCACAAAAGCCAGTTGGAAATTTTCCCCACGATGGCATCTGGTCGCCAAAGGCACCTATGAGACGAGCAGTGTAAGCCATATCCAGCAGTTCAGGAACTACAGAAAAAGCCTCGGCTACGTAGGCTCTCTGGAATATTATCCGGTCAGGCAGCAGGACCTCCGCCTCTTCCTGGCTTTCATCGGACACCACCACGCTTTCAGCAAAAAGTGCGGACTCAAAGGCCAGAATACCAGCCGCGTAGAGATAGGATTCATGTACCGGCTCAAAGCATTTTAGACCGGTATCACCTACCCACTCCTCAGCCAGTCATTCCGTATAGACGGACAACCGTCCGTCCATCCCCTTTCTATCAGTAACCTCCAAGTGAATGACTCCCTTGATCTTCCCGCCTCTCACGATAACGACCAGTTTTCCATGGAAGAGTTTCATCTGCGGACGTTTAAAAGATTCCAGAGACGTAGCATCCCCATTACAGACCGCCTCAAACTTACCCGAGCCCGTCACCCGGAAATAGAGTTCACGATCATCCTCCGGGCATTCATTACCCGCCCGGTCAACCATAGAAACCGTAATAAAAGACAGATCCTCACCACTGGTTGAAAGCGTATCCCGGTCCGGCGACAGGACGAGATGGTCCGGTGCGCCTGCCGTATGGATGATTTCCTGACCGGCAGGCCTGCCTTTTTGATCATAAACGACAACTTTCAACTCACCAGGTTCATATATGACATGATTCCATCTCAACCGATAACGGTCAAGCACTGACTTCGGATTTTTTTTGATCCTGCCCTGACTCCTGCCGTTAACGAAAAGTTCAGCCTCATCATAGTCCGTATAGCAATATACCGGAGTAACCAGACCTTCACGCCCCGGCCAGGTCCAGTGAGGAAGTAAATGAATGGTATGTTCTTTCTTGTTCCAGACACTACGGTAAAGATAATAACGATCTTTAGGCAAACCTGCGAGATCACAAATACCAAAATAACTGCTTCGAGAGGGCCAATAGGAATCATAGGGAGTAGGTTCACCCAAGTAATCAAAACCAGACCAGACAAATTGCCCGATCGTATAAGGTTTGTCCTCCTGGGCTGCGAAATCAATATCCGGCAAGTTTCCCCAGGAGCAATACTGCGTATCATAGCTGGAACATTGCCCGTCAGGATAAGTCAGGTGATCAGAGAAGACAACAGGAAACTTATATACACCACGGCTACTCACGGTAGAAGCGGTCTCGGAACCTAAAAGAAATCCCTGTGGCAACTGACTGATATTCTTATCATACTTAAAAACTCGATAATTGAAGCTTGGAACATCAAGAGACTGTGCGAAACCTGATCTCAGGGCATCTTCAGCCCTGTCCAGTCCCTGAGTAACCGGTCGTGTCGGATCAAGACGATGGCAGATCCCCTCCAGCCGTTTTGTGATCTCCACTCCCAAAGCACTTCCCTGCTCCGGAATTTCATTCCCTATACTATACATGACGAGCGAAGGGTGGTTACGATGATTCAACACTAAATTCGTAATATCCTTGTCTGCCCAATCCTTGAAGAAACGGGAGTAGCCATTCTTACATTTCGGATAGATCCACATATCAAAACTTTCAGCCATCACCATCATTCCCAGGGAATCATAAACATCCATCTGCATTGTAGAAGGCATATTATGAGCCGTCCGGATAGCATCACACCCCATATTCTTCAAGATCCTCACCTGCCTGATCAACGCCGACTTGTTTACGGCAGCCCCTAAAGGTCCAAGATCATGATGCAGGCAAACTCCTTTGAATTTTCTACTCACCCCATTCAAGCGGAAACCACCGTCCCGGGAGAAAGAAATAGTCCGGATCCCAATATGGTCCCTTCGCTGATCTATCAGCACACCGTTATGAAAAAGACCCGTTTCCACAGTATACAAATAAGGAGTTTCAGGAGACCAGAGATTCGGTTTCCTGACCTGAAACCGAGCATCCACATTTCCCCTGTCGTCAACCATTTTCCTCATCCTGTCGATTACCTTTCCTTGATGATCCCGTAAGACCAAAAGCAGATTATACTTCTGTCCCTTCCGAATTCCGGAAACCAAGACCGATGCAGCTACGGTAGCATCTGCTGAATCAGCTTTCAAAGTACGGATAAAAGTTTTCCAGCGGTCAAGATAAGTCCTTCCCGTCATGATCAGAGTGACCGGCCGATAGAGTCCTCCCCCCGGATACCAGCGGCTACTCTCCGCCCTGTTGTTTAATCGTACTACGAGATGATCAGCCCGGCCATCATGGTGCAGAAAGGGGGTTACATCTACCCGAAAGGCATTATAGCCATAAGCCCATGAGCCTGCATGATGCCCATTGACCTCAATTTCCGGTTCACTCATAGCACCATCAAAATGTAACAGGACATGCTGATACCTGGCCGGAACCGTGAAGGTTCTCCTGTAAACGCCCTGGCCTATCCAGGGCAATGCCCCGGAGCGGCCCGATTTCTCCGTTTTTTCTTTTTCGCCATTCTGGACGATAGCCACATTTTGCAAATCCCATTTCTTGTCAAATGGACCCGCAATTGCCCAGTCGTGCGGGATGCTTACTGTTTCCCATACTTTTCCGTCACGACTGAACTGCCAGCCGTCCGTAAGCGTTTCCACCTTCCTCACCTGTGCCACACAAGACACAGAGAAAAGTAATAAAACTGATAGTATTCTAACCTTCATTCTATCTAAATTACTTGATTTCAAAGTTTTAAGTAGTTCAAGAAACCTGCCATAACTTTATCTTAAACTCTTCACACATACACTTGCAAACAAATTTATTCATCATTTCGTTTTAAAAACATCCAATGCCTGTGTCGGCTTTCCACTATTATCAAAAGCCCCCTTCGTATACCCCTGCCATCCTCCATAGCATTCCGGTTCCCAATAAAAAACGCCGAGACAGTCCTTGACAGCCGCAGCGCCAGTCACCAGTTGGGTCATGAAAGAATCGGCATAGTCCGCATCCCAGAAGACTCCAGTTTCACAGATCATCACCTCCGATCCATAGCGTTCATGAAGCGTCTTGATATTTGAAAGACAGTCCTCAGTTTCCTGCTTCCAGTGGTCAGCATCAGGATAAAGGGACATCCCGATGACATCCCATTTCGCACCATCTTTCTTCATACTGTCCAAAAGCCACGTATAACGGTCCAGGTTATTGCCCTCATCAATATGGATGATAACCTTAGTTGCAGGGTAAACACTCTTGACCGCATCATAACCGGCCATAACCAATTGGGAGAAATTCCCGGTATTTCCTGCAGAAGCCTGACCGACGGGCCACAACATTCCTGAGCTTGTCTCATTCCCGACCTGGACCCATTTCACAGAGTCAACACCGTGATTCTTTAATGATTGCAAGACCGCCTTGGTATGATCCGCCACATCCTGTTTGAGTTGTTCCAAGCCATCCTCTTTCCAGGCTGCAGGCACCGTCTGGCTGCCCGGATCTGCCCACGTGTCTGAATAATGGAAATCAATCATCAGCCGGAGCCCAAGGTCCTGAGCCCGGATAGCTTTCACCAGGACATCCTGTGGATTACACCACCCGTCAGCCGGATTCACCCAGACTCTCAGCCGGATGGCATTCACGCCCATATCCCGGAGCAAACTCAGGCATTCCGATTCACGACCATTTTCATTATAAAATTTATATCCAGCAGCCTCCATCTGAGTCAGCCAACTCACATCAGCACCTTTGGCAAAGTTATGTCTATCATACGTTTTTGACGTTTGTAGTATAGTCTCCTCACTACTGCTACAAGATAAAAGAGCAGAGGACACAAGAGCAATCATAAACATCTTTTTCAAAAAGGCAACTTTCATTCAGGATTTAGATTTTATTTTTAATTTAAGATTTCTTCAGTTTCAGGTGAGAAGCCAAAGTTAAACATAAATTTACATCCATAGAGGCTTATTTTAGACAAATAAAGTTACAAAACAGACATCCTTAAACAAGTCAGAGTGGATTTAATACCTGTTAACATAAGATCCTTCCCTCTTCTCCCCGAAAACATTTGAAATTTCAAAGCACAGAATATTTTACACAAAAACGGAGGGGGGACACTTTGAAGCATTCCCCTCTATTGATTCATTTAAATCAATTCAAGACAAATCCGTTAACCCTGTGTCTGTTTTTCACAAATCAATTATCATATCCAGGATTTTGGAAAGCAGTCTTTTCCTCAGCCGTCATCTGGAGTGCATCCAGTTGTCCCTGCGGAATAGGCCGGAGATAATCCTGTGGCGTAATTGTGCGGGTAACCGTCTCTGGAAAATTCAATAAAATGTTTTCAGTACCCTGAATTCAGTATGTATAAAGCCTTACATGCAGTATTTTATAATCATCACAGGATATTCTCGCATGCCTTCCCTGATGGTCCTGATCGCCGTTATCACGGCGGATAAATTGCATATCCCCCTGTTTATCCAATTTTACCTCATCCACATAGCCGATGCCAATACGTTTGCCATAAAAAGCTTTTGCTAGTTTATAATCAGGAACTTGCGGATGATGTCCCTGACTTACAAACCCATCTTCGCCCCGTTTTAGATTCTCTTCCTGCTCCTTCTCCGAAGAAGTCTGAAAGGTGATGACAATACCACTCCCGGCAATCAGATAATCCTGTTTATCCAATTTGAGGATCAGTCCTCCCCCCTCCGGCCAGATACTGCCGTCCGTAGCTCTAGGATCCCAAGGCAACGTATAATAATGCCTTGCAGTAATAACGACTCCGTTATCCATTATAATGCGTTCACAGTCTTTCTGGTTAAAAAGTACTCCCCAGGAAAGTCCTTTCCCCTGTTTCTTTAATAAAAGAGGAGAAAGTTGCCGGAGCAAGGCATAACCCTGGCTGATCTGTCGGGTAATCCCATCCGGTGCTTGATCCAAAGCAAATGCACTGAATCCCATAGCATCCACCTCTCCGAAAGTATATAAAGCCCGAACACCACTGTATAGCCCAAGCCGCGTCTCCGGAGTAAAAAACGGATTATCCGGTCTCTTATACTTTTTGACCCAGTCTTTAAATCCTGTGTCATAGATGTCAGGAGCATAAACATCAATATCAGGTGCCACTTTCTTCCAGATCGGGATAAGGTGAGCCAACGGTCCCGCAGAAGGATATTCGCCCGGTTTTCTGCCCCTGCTGTTCATGGCAGCATTAACATACATCGGAATATTCAGGATCTTCTTCCCTGCACTCACCAATTGCTCCACATACCGGGCATAATAGAATGCCTGGAAGCGTTCGTCCTGTTCTGGAGAAGGAGCAACTCCCACATCTCCAGTCACCTGTCTCCATTTTCCTTCTTTAAATGCTTTTTCAGCAAGAGGAGAATGGTCACGTGCAGATTCCAGCATCCCAATTTCATTTTCTACCTGGATCATTATCACAGTACTTTCTTTACAGTCAATGCCAGCAAGATGCTGCATCAGTTGGCAGAAAGCCCTCTTGTCAGCCTCCTCAACGTGAACGGAAAAAGCCGATGCGATCTCCAGAGGTTTCCCTTTTTCCGTGATAGCCCGAGGAAACCGTCTGGTATCCTTTTTGAACCATAAAGGAGCATAACAGCTCATGGAGTTCTTCCATGCGCCAAACCAGAGCAAGACAAGCTTGAGATGGTTTTCACGGGCCACCTTGATGTCCTCGTCCACAAGAGAGAAATCGAAACGTCCCTCTTCCGGCTCTGTCAAGTCCCAGGATACAGGCACGAATACCGTATTCAATCCCAACGTATGCATACGTGGCAGAACACTGTCAATGTCAGCGATATTGGTAACAGCACTGTTACTCAGTTCTCCACCCAGCACCAGCATGGACTGTCCGTTGACGAACAATCGGGTTGCAGTACCCTGTCTCTGTAAATGCACTTCGGCAGAGAGGATAAGCGTGCAGAAAAGTGCACTAAATAACATCAAGGTTCTTTTCATCGCAAACCGGTATTAAGTTGTTTTTCAATAGGTTCAAAAGATTCCTGACGAGCGAAGGATCCAAAATAGCGGATACAAGTATCATACCATTCTTCTGCATTCTTCACCTGTACAGATAAAAGTTCATTTACATGTTTCCAGCGTTGTGGATCCACATAGCATCTCATCGATTGCCAGGTATGCCGGTATCGGATCACCTGCATTACTCCCTCACGATACTTTGCCTTAAGTTCTTTCCACAAGGTCAGTCCATCTTTCATCCGATGAGTCCAGGGTACGTGGTGAAACCAGAGAAGATACCTTTCCGGGCAAGTCTTGAGATGATCATACATCGAACGATAAGGTTCACGATACTGCCTTACAGCTCCCGTGCCTGTAGAGGAACGGTCAAAACCTATCCCCAGACGGTCAACCCTATCATAATAGACAGGGCACCATTCTATCGGATAATCAGCACGGAAGCCATCAGGTTCCGGCCCATAATGATTATCAAATTTAAAGATATGATGCAGGCCGAGTGGCATCATATAATTGACACAAGCCTCACGACTTGTCATCATCACCTCTGTCATTGACTTAACAAACTTAGGACTGTCACAAAACGTCTGAGCCAGCCATTCTTGCGCAATCTTTTTCGGGTCAGCTTTTTCACCCTCCCAGGCCATCCGGCCAAACGCATACCAGTTAGCTTGTGAAAAAGGATGTCCACACCAGTTAGCATCATTCCCAACATTAGACACTCCTGCAAGACCCTCGAGACTATCCGGGTTAACGAAGGAAAAAAATTCCTTCCACATCGTCCCTAGATAAACCAGATGCTTGCTCTGTCCAGTATACTCCTGAGTAATCTGCAGTTCTGCCATCTGAGGAGTATGCTTCATCTGATCAAAAATCGGAGCATACGGTTCACGAGGCTGGAAATCAAGCGGTCCATTTTTACTTTGCAGGAAGACATTAGGACGGAACTTTCCATCCAGATCCTTAAATTCACTTACAGCTTGCATCACCCGGTCCTCACCCTTGTGATGAGCTCCATAGACAAAACTCCTCCATATCACTATTCCGCCATAAGGAGCAAGGGCATCAGCCAGCATATCAGCTCCGTCAGCATGAGTCCTGCCATAATCAGAAGGTCCAGGTTGCCCCTCAGAACTGGCTTTTACCAGAAAACCTCCAAAATCAGGAATGAGGGAATAAATTTCCTTCACCTTTCCCTTCCACCAGTTGATTACATTCTGATCCAAAGGATCCGCAGAATCAGTAGCCCCAAGAACCTTCGGCGAACCAAAGTTCACAGACAGATAAACACGAATGCCATACGGTCGGAGGATATCCGCAATGCTTTTTACCTGTTTCAGCCACGACATAGTCAGGATCAGTGGAGAAGCATTGACATTGTTCAATACAGAACCATTTATCCCTATCGAAGCATTTGCCCGGGCATATTCCCGGATAATCACAGGATTAAAATGCGGGAAAAAAATACTTTCCCCTGCATATCCTCTCTCAACACTCCCATCAAGATTATCCCAATGATCCAGAACACGATACCTTACGGCCGGTCTCCCCCATAATTCTTTTTTCTCTGACAAGCCTTTTACCGTCTGATCACGCAATAAAGCATAAGTTCCATACAGAAAACCAATATCTGTCTTAGCGAACAAAGTATCTTTTTCAAAGTGAAACACACTTGAGTCATCCTTAGTATGTCTCAAGTATATTTTCCTACCCTTATAGTACTTCCGGAGTTCTTCTCCTGCAATGTTTAACGTAGCCGACATTTCCTGAGGCAGGGAGACCACAGCAGTTCCGATACGATCATACCTCAACCATAACCGATGCCCATCCTCAGCATCTGCCTGAAAACAGAAAACCAATAAGAAACAAAACAGAATATATTTCTTCATTGTCAAATACTTTCACGATGATTCTCAAAATATTCCTTAGGAGTCATTCCATAATGTTTTTTGAATGCAGTAGAGAAATGAGTCTGATTACTAAAGCCAACAGCATAAGCTACCTGAGTAATATTCACATTCCCCTTCCCTATCAACCGGGCAGCCTGCTCCATACGAAGGTTACGGATAAACTCTCCGGCAGAAATGCCCGTAATCTCCTTCATCTTGCGGTGAAGTTGTGCACGGCTGATGCCGACATCTACAGTAAGTTTCTCCACATTGAAATCAGGATTACTTAAATTCCGGTTGACACATTTCATAATACGCTCCATGAGCAGATCATTATTCCCCGGGACTTCCACTTTCTCCACTTTTCCAGTTTGATCCTGAGCTCCAGAGAATTTACCTTTTAACCTACGGACATTACTCACCAGATTATCAATAAGGATATGCAGCTCTTCCATACTGAAAGGTTTAGCCAGAAAGGCATCAGCTCCCTTTTTAAAGCCTTCGAGCCGGTCACTTACCTCACTCTTTGAGGTAAGCAGGATAACCGGCACATCACTGATATTTGTATTTGTCTTAATATTCTTCAAGAGTTCTATGCCATCCATTTCAGGCATGATAATATCGCTGATGACCAGATCATAATCACCCATAAGCAATTTTTTAAGAGCCTCTTTTCCATTACAAGCAGAATCAAAACGGTACCATTCCCCAAGTTCACTGGTAATATAATCAGCTATTTCAGGATCGTCATCTACGATAAGAACATTAAAATTCTTGCTACCCTGCGACTTCTTTGAAAGTTTTATATCTGTTTTATCCATCTCATCCGTCATAATCTCCTCCGGTTTCAGATGAGCATTCCCCAAAGGTATAGACACATCAAGACAAGCTCCACGCTGCCCGTCAGTACGATCATACGCCGATATTGAGCCACCGTGCATTTTGACAATAGCCCTGCAGAGATTCAGTCCAATGCCTGTCCCTGCTATATGCAAGTTACGCGCATTAGATCCCTCATAAAACCGCTCAAAGAGTTTTTCTGTTTTTTTCTCTTTGAATCCCAGGCCATTATCCATTACCCGCATGTACATATTCTTATCATCCTTACTCAAGATGACATCAATTTCCCCGCCATTAAAGGTATACTTAAAAGCATTCGACAATAAGTTAGATACCACTTTATCAAAGTTGATTCGATCTATCCAAGCCTCAATATCAGATTGCTCACTCACCATACGAAACTTGATTTTCCTGTCATTAGCATTATACTGATAAAGAGAACAGATTTTCTGCACGAAATTCACCATATCCGTTTTCTGGCATTGTAGATGCATCTGCTCCTTGTCTATCTTCCGCTCATCCAGGATCTGGTTAACCAATAAGAGCAAGCGTTGAGCATTACGGTCTATGATATTCAGATCATGCTGGTCCTCCTTATCGGTCAACCGCTTCTCGAGTTTTTTAAGCGGTCCCAGGATAAGGGTCAGCGGCGAACGGATATCATGAGTAGCATCTATAAGAAAACGCATTTTCTGTTCGTCTAGTTTAGCCTTTCCTTTTCTTTTATAAGTACGAAACAAGAGGAAGAGCAGTTCACCGATAATTGCCAGATAGACAAGCCAGGCCAGAGGAGTACTATACCATGGATTCTCAATAATGACGGTCATCGTTGTAGGAGCCGAGAAACATCGGCTGTCACTGAAGGCCCTTACCTCAATAACATACTTCCCCGGTTCCAGATGGTTGAAAGGTATAGCGTTCACACCTTCCCGCGTAGACAGCCATTTTCCGTCATTTATGCGATATTGGTAACTAATATCATCAATATTTTTATAAGTCAGCAAGGAGAATTCCAATGTAAAAGAATTCTGAGAATAAGGTATTTTAAACTTATCCTTCTGACAATCCAGAGATTGGCCGTCTACGATAAAATCAGTAAGATACACCTTCCCCAGTTTCATTCTGTTCCTGTTGACATCAGCAGGATAAAAAGTCGTTATCCCATCAGCGATGCCGAAACCAGAAAAATCATCTGCACAATGAAGCACGGCTCCCTGGACATATTCATGAGCAGTCAGTCCATTGCCATTGACATGACCGATAAAACAGTTTTTCTTTCTGACATATTGCCAGATACCCATTGTGGTACTTATCCATAGATCATTCTCACGGTCTCTTATGATACCACAAATTTGCTTGTTACGAAGAACTTCCGAATGTGGGAACAAACTCACTTTCCGGTTCCTCACCGAATAGAGATAGAGTCCCTCATCAGTACCAATAATAATATCCCCATTTTTATCTTCACAGAGATAATCAGCCTGTATATTTGTCAAGATCTTTGACCAGCCGAAAGGATCAAACCGATAGCTATCCGGATTCAGACAGCATACCCCATTAGAAGTTCCGATCCACAATAATCCACGATGATCAAAGATCATGGTACGGATCCAATCATTGCATAAATGTCCATGAGGAAGATGCTGGGTCATATTCAACACTTTCACACTTCCAGTATTACTGTCATAGATATACAATCCTCTGCTATATACAGAAATATAAAGTCGGCCGTCTCCGTCATCTGCTATACAATAAATTCCTGCACTGGTAAAAGTCAATTTCCGCTTGGACACCCCTGTTGCTGGATCATAACGATACAAGGCATTGCCGGTTCCTAGCCAGTATCTTCCTTTCCGATCACGGTAAATAATAGTCGTACCGGCAGGGGATTCAGGATGACTGACAATTTTTCCTTTCCTGTTAAAACAATAAATACCACTGTTTTGTACCGTACACCATGTCATACCATGATCTCCGGCAGCCAAAGAAGAGACACTGCTTCCTATAGAGTAATTCTGATCTGAAAAACTCCAACTATGAAAGGATGTTTGTTCATTATTAACCAGATACAGTCCCTTTTTATAGCAGCCTATCCAGATATTATGATCCTTATCCTCCATCAGATCCGTTACATAGGAAGTTGATAAATCAAATCGTTCTTTATTAGGGATAAAAAATGGTTTGAAGACATGTTCACCCTTCCGGGCTATCAGCACTCCACATTCAGAAGTTCCGATATACAAATTTCCTTTGTGGTCAAATGTTGCGCTGTTAATCGTAATATTACCTTTATAAGGACCGAAATCATAACCTGCATCGTAAAGTTTTCCTGTCCTGTAATCATAGATCTCTATACCATACATGCAAACGATAAACAATTGATTTCTATGAAATTGGAAAAAATCAACAGGAGCACCAAAGAGTGATTTATAATGCTGTGCACTTAGATAACATCCATCTTTCATATATCTGTTAATCATTGACAGATGACTTGCCTGCCACAGTGTCCCACGGTTATCCTCATAAATATGAGTAAAGAATATATCGGAATCTCTCCGGGCCGTTCCCATCTTATTTATGATTCTGTTTCTGCCTTTTGGAACAGCATAGAGTCCGAAACCCGCCGTACCGATAAGGATATCACCCTTATGATCTTCAATAAGAGAGTATATCCGAGGATGCCGCTTATCCGGAAACGGATAACGCAAGAAATGATTATGGCTATAATCATAACTCATCAGCCCTTTTGCACTGCCTATCCACAACTTGCCACTTTTATCAACAAGAAAGGTAGAGATCGTATTATCCGTAATAGACGTGGTATCTTTGTCATTATGAAGATAATTGATAAATCTGTAACCGTCAAAACGACTCAAGCCATAATCTGTTCCAACCCATATAAACCCTTTCCGATCCTGTACGATACAATTAATAAGACTGCTCGGAAGTTGGTCAGAAGTATATAATTGTCCGCTGTCAGCCTTTGCAAAAAGGACCAAAGCCATACAGACAACCATTAACAATTTGTTTTTTATGTTTTTCTTGACAGGACACATGATTAACAAGTTTAATAAAGAGAAAGTCTACCAGACCTATTTTCTTATCCGAGGCGATTCTTTGCCAAACAGAAATTGAGGCTGATACCCATGCAAGTTGACTATCAGTTTTTCAAAGACGATACCCGGATCCAAAGGATGGATGATCAGAATGTGTATACCGTCTGATGTTTTCGGTACCGGCATTCTGATTATACTTTCCACGACCCTTCTTGCCACAGTGGGATAATAAGAAGTATAAATATTCTTCGGATCTTCATTAAGGTTCTTATTGAAATTCACGGTTACCGGTGTTCCACCGTCAAGAGACACTGTAAAAGTCAACCCTCCCTTATGAAGGAAATCAAGGGTACACTTGGTAATGATATGAACATCCGCCGAATCCTTCCCATTACTGTTCATGCAGAACACATAAGTCAGGGAGGCACTATCCGTAGCTGCCGTATAAGGCTGGAGGGAAATACCGCTGAGCGTCCGGCCCATATAAGGAATGACAGTCCAACAAGCCTTTGACGCATCTTTCCGATACTGTGCATGCTCAGCTTCCATGATAATATATCCAGTAGTATCTTTAAAAATAAAATCTGCCGGATCCGTATCCTTGATATAGTAAACCTTCGGTAACACCTCATGAGGGAAATCATCATTCCAGCCAGTATATCCGATATGCTTCTGAATCATCATTCCATCCCATTTACCCCCTGCAATCTTCTTATTGTACTGCCGGCAGAGCAGACTGTCACGCTGAAAAGCCTCCTTCGTCTTCCGGGCCCATCGATTGCATGAAGGATCACCAATGGAATATAAATAATGGTTCATGGCCTGAGCATCATACATCTGATAAATGTTGCATACCGCCTGCACAGGGAAAAGGACAAGTTCCCGATAAGCATCCTTGTATTCTGGTTTCAAAGAAATAAACTGCCTCAAAGCTTCCGTTTCCAGCCGCATATACTGATTGGCTACGCTCTCCCATTCCCCTGATTTCAGATTATAGGTATTCCTGTCCAGCATCTCCACAGTGCTTCTGCCCGAATATTTCCCCTGAAGGTTCAATATCCTTGCAGCTTCATCAGCCTGATCTTCGCCAAACTGCTGTGCGCAGAATCCCCGGGTAAATGACATCAGATCCGAGGCTGTATATTTCCGGGGATTCCAGGCCAGATGCATAAAGAAGTCTATTGGGAATTCCATCGGTTTCAGATCACCGACATTAAGAACCCACATACGGTCAACACCATAATCGTAGGCCAACTTAAGTTGCTCCCACATATTCTGTATAGGTGTCACATTGAGCCATTTGCTATTTCTAGGAGCTCCGACATAGTCCACATGATAGTAAAGTCCCCATCCTCCGGAGCGTTTCCGCTCCTTGCTATTAGGTACACGCCTCACATCACCCCAGTTATCATCACTCAGCAGGATCGTTACGTCATCCGGTACGCGCATCCCTTTATCATAATAGTCCTGCACCTCTTTATATAAAGCCCAGACCTGAGGAATCTTACGGGGCGGCTTACCCGTAACGCTGGCAATGATTTTCCGCTGATCCGTTATGATCTTTGTTAACAGTTGCGTGTCTGTACGAGGACTCATTGCCTTATCCCCATCGCCACGCATACCTATCGTCACGACATCCTCCGTACCCTTTATCCGTTCTATGCCCTTACGGAAAAACTCGTCCAGGTTTTTCTGGTTAGTCCGGTAATTCCACGGGCCATAGCTGCCATGAGCCCGAGACCACTCTTCATGATTTCTAGCCATCGGCTCATGGTGCGAAGTTCCGATGATGACGCCCATTTCATCAGCAAGTCGGCTGTTTTCCGGGTCATCAGCATAAAAAGCATAATTCCACATTGCCGGCCAGAGAAAGTTTCCTTTCAGGCGGAGGATCAGGTCAAAGACCTTTTCATAAAACTGATGCCCTCCATACCGAGTATGAAACGTATGGGCGACCCAAGAGGTAAGGCAAGGAGCCTCATCATTGAGAAAGATGCCCCGGTAACGTACAGCAGGCTCCCCATCAGTATAGGTTCCATGCCTGATATAAATATGGTCATGATGCTCCACCGGCACGTCAGCCCAGTAATACCATGGCGAGACACCGACCTGTCGTGAGAGTTCATAAATACCGTAGATGGTTCCTCGACGGTCACTGCCCGCAATGATCAGCCGGCTACCTACTGTCCAGATGATATATTTCTCTCTCTTCCCTTTCAACTCCAGAGCCTTTCTGCCTAACAGCCGGTCAACTTCTCTGGAATGGCCGAATGTTCCTACAAGAATTCCAGCCCTCTGATTCTCAGATACGGTCACCTTGCTTCCACACACCTTACAAATATCCTCACAGAGATCCTCAGCAGCATGGTTCACTCCTTTTTGATCATTTTTGTCAACATAGATTTCCATATTCTCCGAACGGTTCAGCAGAAAATCTCCACTTGAAAAATCCACGAACTGTTCCGCCGCGTCACTGTCCGGAACATACCACCACGACAATAACAAAAAGATAGAAAAAAGTTGATATAACGTTCTCATGGCCTTTTGATTTATTTCCACAAAAATAATGAATGTTTCTGTTCCAGCCTAAGATTCTCCATGAAAAACACCAGAATGAAACAAATTGAAACGTTACCGTTACGAATTAGATGTTTTGTTAAAAAAGATATGTTTATATTTGCAGCTGCAAAACAAGAATATCATGAGAAGAAAGATCATTGCATTGTTCATGCTCCTCTCCTTAGAGGCAAGTCTGTATGCCCAAACGCCGAAATGGGTGGGAACCTTCGCTACGGCAGTAGAATATACAGGAGTTGAAGACATGCCCCGGAACACCAACTTGGCCAACACTACGTTGCGGGAAATCATTCATGTCTCTCTAGGTGGCACACGCCTTGAGGTACAACTCTCCAATGAAAAGAGCTGCCACCCCGTTGAAATAAAAGCTGTCTATCTGGCCGATGCCCTGGACTCATGCAATATTGATCCCCATACAGCCAGATGGCTGAAGTTCAACGGCAAGCGGTCTGTAATCCTACCCGCAGGAAAAGCCATCTATTCCGATGCCCTGGATTACCAGCTACGACCACTGCAACGACTTGCCGTTACCATCTGCTATGGTTCTCAAGTTCCGGAGAATGCCACTTCTCATCGCGGCTCTCGTACCCTATCTTATATTGCCAAGGGTATGATACGACCCGGTAAACCATTTGTTGTCATAGACACCCCTGCCCACTGGTATAACCTGTCCAAAATCAACGTGCTATCCTCCTCCCATGCAATAGCTATACTGGGCAATTCGATCACTGACGGACGCGGAAGCACTACCGGCAAACAAAACCGCTGGACTGACTTTATGGCAGAAGCTTTAAATGGAAATGCTGGTGTATTGAATCTGGGGATCGGTGGCAACTGTGTTATATCAGGAGGGATCAGTGATCCAGCCCTGAAGCGCTTTGACCGGGATATTCTGGATCAGAAAGGCGTGGACCGATTGATCATTTTCGAAGGGACCAATGATATCGGTTGCTGTAAAGGAAATGCAGAAGAAATCTCACATAAGTTGATTGAGGCTTACCAGACGATGACTATTAAAGCACGGGCAAAAGGCATAAAAGTTTATGGTGCAACCATTACGCCATTTAAAGGCAATGGCTGGTACACCTTCTTCCATGAAGCTGCACGCCAGACCGTCAATCAATGGATCCGCACTAGCGGAGCCTTCGACGGGGTTATCGACTTCGACCAATTAGTACGTGACGAGAAGGATCCGGAACAAATCCGGCCAGAATATTCATTTGACTGGCTTCATCTGAACCCCAAGGGATATGAAGTTATGGGGAAATTTGCAGCTCAAATAATCCAGGGGAATAATCCTCCTTATCAGACTCAGGCAGAATAAAAAGACGCTACAGTATACAGGGTATTCAAGGAAAGTACCCAACTACGGAAAAACGACAATCATATCACATCTAACAAGAATGGACACAAAGGTAACTACAAATAGGGAATCCATGGGATTCTATAAACTCAACTGGATCCAACGTATCGGATTTGGCTCCGGGGATATGGCGCAGAATCTCATCTACCAGACTATCGGCATGTATTTATTGCTTTTCTATACCAATGTCTTCGGACTCTCCCCAGCTTCAGCTGCTGTCATGTTTCTTGTCGTACGGCTCGTGGACGTACTCTGGGATCCTATTGTGGGAACATTCGTTGATAAGCATAGCCCACGGTGGGGGAAATATCGTTCCTACCTGGTCCTTGGAGGCATTCCTTTATCCGGATTTGCCATACTCTGCTTCTGGAACGGTTTTTCCGGATCCCTCCTCTATGCCTATATCACCTATGTAGGCATGTCCATGTGTTATACTCTGGTCAACGTTCCCTACGGAGCCTTAAATGCCAGTCTTACACGGGACACTGACGAGATTACAGTCCTCACCTCTGTCAGGATGTTCATGGCCAACCTGGGAGGACTGGCTGTAGCCTATGGCATCCCGAAAATCGTAGCGAAGATATCGCCTGATGGACTTACAAACACAAAAGCAGATGCCCATGCCTGGTTTATGACTATGGCGATCTATGCCATCGCCGGTTTTATCCTACTGATCTTCTGTTTTTCCCAGACCCGTGAACGGGTAGTGATGGACAAGAAAGAAACAGCCAATGTAAAAGTCAGTGATCTGTGGGTAGAGTTTATGCGAAACCGTCCTCTCCGTATTCTTGCTTTCTTCTTCATTACCGCATTTGCCATGACCGCAATCGGAAATTCGGCAGGTTCCTACTATATGATCTACAACGTAAACGGTACCAGCAGCCAGATGGCTGACTTTATGGCACTCGGTTCCATTCCTGCTTTCATCTTCATGCCGATGGTCCCAGCAATCAAGAGAAAGATCGGTAAAAAGCGGATGTTCTATGTTTTCCTGAGTATCGCCATCTTCGGTATGGCTGTTCTCTACATCGTTTCCGTCATACCTGCTTTAAAGAATCAGATCTGGATGGTTTATATCGCACAGTTTATCAAGTCAACAGGCGTGATCGTCGCCACCGGTTATATGTGGGCTCTGGTCCCGGAGGTCATCTCCTACGGCGAATATACCACCGGGCGCCGCATTTCAGGTATCGTCAATGCCCTGACCGGCATTTTCTACAAAGCAGGCATGGCACTCGGAGGAGTTATTCCAGGTCTGGTACTGAGTTTTGTGGGATTTAACAAGGACAATGCCACCACACAAACAGTTTTTGCCCAACAGGGGATTCTATGGCTGGTTTGTATCATTCCGGCCATCCTTCTGATTCTCGCCATGTTTATCATTTCCAAATATGAATTAAGTGATGAGAAAATAGACAAGATCAATAAAGCTATCGAATCCCGGCACTGCCAAGATCTGAAGTAAATACTTATCTGTGAAAATTCTGAATGAAGAAAAATATGATACATACGAAAATGAAACTAAAAGAGATTGCTATCTGTATTCTTGCCGTTCTAATGTTCCTACCTCTTTCAACTCAGGCAAAGAAACAAATCCCGGCATTAAAGAACGTAATCGGAAAACACTTTCTTATCGGGACCGCCGTAACCGTTGATCAGGTTGAAGGCAGAGATCCGAAAGCCACATCAATAATCACAAATCAATTTAATTCGATCGTGGCGGAAAACTGCATGAAGCCGATGTACCTTGAGCCCGCAAAGGGGCAGTTTTGCTGGACCCAGGCTGACAGCCTCGTACAATTCGGTCTTGATCATGGGATGAAGGTCATAGGCCATGTGCTGATCTGGCACAATCAGACAGCTCCCTGGATGTTCAAGGATCAGTATGGAGAACTGCCCGGCCGTGAGGAAATGGTCCGGCGCATGCATGATTACATCACTACCGTAGTAGGACATTTCAAAGGAAAAGTGTTCGGATGGGATGTCATCAATGAAGCTGTTCTGGACGACGGTTCTCTCCGAAAAAGTCCCTGGTACAGGACTATCGGACCTGAGTATTTCAAACTGGCTTTCAAATTCGCCCATGAGGCAGATCCCCATGCAGAACTCTATTATAATGACTATTCCATGTCTAATCCCCAAAAAAGGGAAACGGTGGTCAAACTTATCAAGAAACTCAAAGCAGCAGGCTGCCGTATTGATGCCGTAGGGATGCAAAGTCATAACGGATATGACTATCCCGACCTCACTGAATATGAAAAAAGCATTCGGGCATTTATTGCTGCCGGTGTAAAAGTACAATTCACTGAACTTGACATCAATATGCTCCCTAATCCCAAACATTTCGGAGGCGCTGAGATCAACCAGGAATTCCAGTATGACCAAACTTTGAATCCGTATGCCAAAGGCCTCACTCAGGAAGCACAAAAAGTTTTTAACAGTCAGTACCTCGCCTTCTTCCGGTTATATCGGAAATATGCTGCACACGTCAACCGGGTGACCCTCTGGGGCGTCTCCGACAACAACAGTTGGCTGAACAACTGGCCCATACCCGGCAGGACCAACTATCCCCTGCTCTTCGATCGGAAATACCAGCCAAAGCCTATTGTAAGAAAGATTATCAAACTATTTAAATAAAATATACCATGAAAGCAAGGTATTTATTCCCGCAGGATTACATGGCTGACCCAGCAGCCCATGTTTTTAACCATAAAATCTATGTCTATCCCTCTCATGACTGGGACAGTGGTGCTGCCTTTGACGATGACGGCGGGCATTTTCAGATGAAGGACTATCATGTACTCACCATTGACGGTAATCCTATGTCTGCTCCCGTTGCAGACGAAGGTGTCATCCTTGATGTAAAAGATGTCCCATGGGCCGAAAAACAGATGTGGGACAATGATGTAGTAGAAAAGGACGGCCGGTATTATCTCATCTTTTCCGCCAAGGATTATAATGGAGTGTTTCATTTAGGCGCAGCCACAGCAGATCGTCCGGAAGGTCCGTTCCATCCCGACCCCGACCCTATACGTGCCAGTTACAGTATTGATCCCTGTGTGTTCAAAGACGATGACGGGAAAATCTATGTTTATTTCGGTGGTCTCTGGGGCGGCCAGTTGCAAAGGTATCAAGATAACAAAGCATTGAAGAGCGAACATCTCCCTTCGGGTAAGGAACAGGCTATACCTTCCCGTGTGGCTCGCTTAACCGGTGATCCCAGGCAATTCGGGGAAATGCCCAGACCCGTGATAGTCACAGATGCCCAGGGGCAACCCCTGACAGCCGATGATCCACACCGTTTCTTTGAAGCCAGTTGGATGCACAAATATCAAGGCAGATACTATTTCAGTTACAGCACTGGCGACACTCACCTGCTCTGCTATGGTGTAGGAGACAATCCCTACGGGCCTTTTACTTATAAAGGCATCATCCTTAAACCTGTTGTGGGATGGACGACACACCACTGCATCATCGAATACCAGGGACAATGGTATCTCTTCCATCACGACTGCATACCCAGCCATAACAAGACCTGGTTACGGTCATTGAAAGTCATGCCACTCCAATATGACCCTGAAGGTAATATTATCCCCATGAAAAGTGAATAAGACGGCCATACGGTCTAAACAAGCTTGCCCTCTCTGGAAAAAGATAACTTTTAACAGTCAAACCGTTAAAAATCATCTAAAAAGTAGTCCGATAAAATATTTAGTGTTATATTTGTAAAAGGTCAGAGAAGACACTAAACTTTGGCTCTCAACTACCATAGAAGCACCTCCCTGGCTGATGCAGAATAAAAATATTGTTGGACTTCATAAATTCATCAAAGAAATGAAAAGAATCGTATTAGTCAGACATGGCCAAAGCCAATGGAACAAAGAAAACCGGTTTACAGGTTGGACAAACGTAGATTTATCTCCCCAGGGAATAACGGAGGCGGAAAACGCCGGAAAACTTCTGAAGCAAGAAGGCTATACTTTTGACATCGCTTACACCTCTTATTTAAAAAGGGCCGTCAAGACGCTCAACTGTGTTCTGGACAAGATGGATGAAGATTGGATTCCTGTCCTCAAATCCTGGAGACTGAATGAAAAGCACTATGGTTTTCTTCAAGGTCTGAACAAGAGTGAGACAGCAGAAAAATATGGTAATGAACAGGTACATATCTGGCGTCGAAGTTTTGATATTGCCCCCAAGGCAATGTCAGAAGATAATCCGGACAATCCACGGCATGATGCGCGTTATGCCGCTGTCCCACCGGAATATATCCCCGATACGGAATCACTCAAAGACACCATCGCACGGGTGATGCCTTACTGGGAATGTGAGATCTTCCCTCGGTTAATGAAATCAGACAATATACTGGTCGTTGCTCACGGTAACAGTTTACGTGGTATTGTAAAGCACTTGAAGGGAATATCAGACGATGATATCAGTAAGTTGAATATCCCCACAGCAGTTCCCTACGTCTTCGAGTTTGATGACCATCTCAAACTTACCAAGGACTTCTACCTGGGTGATCCGGAAGAAATCAAGCGCAAGCAGGAGGCCGTGGCCAAACAGGGATTGGCAAAATAAGCATAAGCAGGAGGAGAAAGACATAAAAAGCGGCAAGTGATAGATACACAGTCGGTTAAGAGCATTATCAGCAAATAGGTATTAACTATATTTCACATTCCGAATGAAGAAATTCAAGAAAAAAGTGATAAGTTATTGATATTTTATCTACATTTGTTTGAAGGCATAAAATAACATAATATAAAACAGAAAATTATGAATGCAATTCAATTAGAGCAAATGAAATCCGGTAAAGGATTCATTGCAGCACTGGATCAGAGTGGTGGAAGCACGCCAAAAGCTTTGAAGAATTATGGTATCAACGAAGATGCCTGGAAGACTGACGAGGAGATGTTCGATCTCGTCCATCAGATGCGTACCAGGGTTATCAAGGCTCCTGCATTCAAGGGTGACAGGATTATCGCTGCCATTTTGTTTGAGAACACGATGAACCGCAAGATTGACGGGATGTATACTGCTGACTATCTGTGGGAGAAAAAGCACGTGGTACCTATTCTGAAAGTTGACAAGGGTCTTGCTCCTTTGGAGAACGGCGTCCAGGTCATGAAACCTATGCCTGCACTGGACGACTTACTGAAACAAGCCCAGAAACGCCATATCTTCGGTACGAAGATGCGCTCTGTGATCAAGGAAGCCAATGAAGGCGGCATCAAGAAGATTGCAGACCAGCAGTTTGAAATTGCCAAAAGAATCATTGCTTACGGCCTGGTTCCTATCATTGAGCCGGAAGTCGATATTCACGCTCCTGAAAAGGCCAAATGCGAAGAGCTCCTGAAGAAATATCTGAAGGAGAATCTGGAGAAACTGGGTAAAGATCAGAAAGTAATCTTCAAACTTACTATTCCTACCGTAACCAATTTCTATTCTGACTTGATGGCAGACGGTCGTGTCGTACGTGTAGTTGCCCTCTCGGGAGGTTACACCCAGGATGATGCATGTGAAAAACTGGCACAGAATCACGGAATGATCGCTAGTTTCTCCCGTGCCCTATTACAAGGCTTAAATGCAAAGCAGTCTGACGGGGACTTCGACAAGATGCTGAAGAGCTCCATTGACAAGATCTATCAGGCTTCCATCAAATAAATCTAATCATTGACAAAGCCATAACGAGGTGCATGGGAAATGTAAATCGTTACGATAGTCATAATGTAAGAGGTTGGCAAGACACTTGCCAGCCTCTTTCCATTTTTGTATCCTGTTTTATCTTTTAGCACTATTCAGCAGGTCGACTTTCCCTTCATCGACCAGTTTCAGGATCAGCTCTCCGAACAATGTGTCCGACCAGGCAAACCACGGACGGGTAAACTTTTTCGGATCATTCTTGTTGAAGGATTCATGCATGAACCCCGTACCAGCATCCGTTCGTTCCAGGGTTTCGATGCACCATTTGATTTCCGCATCATCCGTGCTCGTGAAGGCTCTCATCATGATGGACATCGGCCAGATCATATCATATCCTACATGAGGACCACCTATTCCTTCCGCTGCACTCCCACGGAAGAAATAAGGATTATCATGGCTCCAGACAAAACGGCGCGTATTCTGATAAATAGGATCCTTCATCTCTGACGGATCAAGATAACCCATAGCTAAAAGACTTGGAACATTTGCATCATCCATCAGCAGGTGATTCCCAAAACCGTCCACTTCATAAGCATAGATTTTCCCATATTTAGGATGATTGTATACGGCATATTTGTGTAAAGCCGTTTCCACTTCATCCGCCAGAGATGTACACTGTGAAGCCAGGTCATCACGATCATTCACCTTCTTCAATATTTCAGCAGCTTTACGCAGGGAACTGACTGCCATAAAATTAGAAGGCACCAGAAACAAAAATGTCGTTGCATCATCTGAAGGCCGGAAAACAGAAGCTATCAGGCCTACCGGTTTTACAGGTGCTCCATAACCGTCATTCTGTACTGTATCCAGAGCACGATCTGTCTTACGCATAAAATGATAAGAACCCAATCCGTTTTTACGTTGTTGCTCTCTGAAGGTTTTCAATATATTCTGGATGGCTGACAGCCATTCAGGACCAAACACGGAAGAATCACCTGTTACCTGCCAGTAATAATAGGCCAGGCGGATCGGATAACATAGAGAATCTATTTCATATTTCCGTTCGTGCAGTTCCGGTTTCATCTCCGTCTCGTCACTATCCCATTCACTACCCGTAGGACCGTCGTTGAACGCATTCGCGTAAGGGTCAATGTTGATACATTTCATCTGACGGTTGATCACGCCACGGAGCATGGCTTTCAGCCTGGGATCCTTGTTGGCAAACTGGACATACGGCCAGACCTGGGCACCCGAATCACGGAGCCACATGGCATGAATGTCACCCGTATAGACAAATGTATCGTCATTTCCATTCGCGTCCTTACCATAATGCACCGTCGTATCCAGCGTGTTCGGATAGCAGTTCTCAAACATCCATGCCAGATAGGGGTTCCTGGCCAGAAGCTTCTTCACTTCCGCTATTTTCCGGTCAATGATCCGGGAACGGAACAGACGCTGTGCCACCGGAGGACGGTGGGTAATCAGACTTACGACAGGAGCGGATGCAGCCCGGTTACCAGGGCTGACAGCTTTTTGCATCTGAAGACCGGGAACGGCATGTACGTTGACCGAGAACAGAGGCAAAGCCATCATTAATCCTAAAAGTTTTATATTATTTCTCATAACTGAAAATATTATTCTGTTTTTTATTCAAGCTCCTTATGAAACTACGGTCATTCTCCATGAAGAGGAAGGGCATATTTTACAAGATGCGAGGAAGAAGATATGGATGGAGGAACATCCGAATCCAGTATTCCCCGTTTATAGTCAGGAGTTCTGCTCATCACGAATTTCAAGCGAACACCATCCCTGATATCATTCCATGTGATATAAGACTTAGTATAAAGTTTTCCATTCATAAACAGTTTTTTCACATACAAATTCTTTTTACTCCAGTTCTCTGTCTGGACATCAATATACCTCCCATTACTCATCTGGACCTTTATTTGACTCAAGGCAGGAGAACCTATGTTATAAATATTGCTCGAAGGAGCGACCGGATAAAAGCCCATACAGTTAAAGATATACCACGCAGACATCTGGCCACAATCATCATTACCGGACAAGGCCCCCGGCTGATCACCATAGAAACGGCTGACTATCGTACGCACCCATTTCTGGCACATCCAGGGTTCCTTTATATAATTATACAAATAGGCGATATGATGACAAGGTTCATTGCCATGCCAGTATGCACCGATACGGCCCTGAATATCATGGGCGCCGGGAATATTTTCAGGTAAAGGGATTGTGAATAAAGAATCCAGACGAGCCTTGAACCATTTCGGTCCCATCAAATCAATAAGCCCTTGGACGTCATGAGGCACATACCAAGTATACTGCACTGTAAAGCCTTCTGTAATATCCCCCCAGCCAGCGGCAGAACCGGGCCCCTGATAAGCCACCGGAGTAAAAGGTGTACGCCAGTTTCCATGAGAGTCCTTCCCTCGCATATAATGAGTAGAACAGTCATAGAGATTCTGGTAAGATAAGGCGCGATTGAAGAAATAGGCATAATCCTTCCCTTTCCCAAGAGCCTGTGCAGCCCGGGCTATACAGTAGTCATCGTATGCATATTCCAGAGTCTTTGAAACAGATTCATTCTCGAGATCAAACGGGACATATCCCAAACGATCATATTCCGGCAGACAATCATAGTGAGGATTTGTCGCCGTAGCTTTCATCGCTTGATAAGCCCGCTCATAGTCTACGCCAGGCATCTTTTTGACAATCATGTCAGCCAACACAGAAACGGCATGATAGCCGATCATGCACCAGGTTTCATTCCCGTAAAAAGACCAGACAGGAAGCATATGCTCCACACTCCTGTCATAATGAGCCAGAAGAGAACAGGAAATATCCTTTGCCTTATCCTGTTGTACCAGATTAAACAAAGGATGCAAAGCCCTATAGGTATCCCATAACGAAAAGACGGTATAGTTAGTGAAACCGTCTGCCTGGCTAATGTTCTTGTCCAAAGCACGATACCGCCCATCAGCATCCTGGAAGACAAAAGGACATAAGGAAGCATGATAAACAGAAGTATAAAAAGTCGTTTTATCTTTCCGGTCAGCAACAATTTGATATTTGCTAAGTTCTTTCTCCCACAATGACACCCCTTCTGCCCGGAGAGAATCGAATGACTCTCCGTCAAGTTCTCTCAGATTATTCAGTGCACCTTCTGTACTTACAGATGAAATAGCGGTCTTCACATATACCGGCTCACCGGATTGGGTAGAAAACCGGATGCAAGCCATCAGATTCGTACCCCATGCCTCACGACTGGAACGAAACCGGCCGGATTTATCATAGTATATCCGTTTCTTATCCTGGTAGATGGCAAAATCCGTCAGTTTCTTTGAGAATACTGCTGCAAAATATGTATGTCGCTCAGGTCCCCATCCTTTTACCAATTTATATCCCACAATCGTCGAGTCATTAACCATCCGGAGATCAGACCACACACAAGTCTGCCATAACGTATGATTCATGTCGATCAGGATAAAAGACTCTTTGGATTCAGGATAAGTAAAACGGAAGATGCCGCTTCTCCTTCCTGAAGTCATTTCAGCCTTGACGCCATAATCTTTCAGCACCACCCCATAGTAATCAGGCGAGGCCCACTCCTCGGAATGAGAAAAACGAGAACGGTAGCCGGAATCAGGGTATTCCTCTGTTCCAGGGGATAACTTCACCTTACCGGTCCCGGGCATAAACAGGAAATCACCCAGATCAGGGATACCCGTTCCGCTTAAATGGTTCAAGCTGAATCCCTGTATGGAATGACGATCATATTTATACCCGGAAGCCGCATCATAAAAATGTTCATCCGTATCCGGTCCTATCTGAATCCCTCCAAACGGAACCTGAGGGCCGGGATAAGTATTCCCATAGCCATCTGTCCCGACAAAAGGATTCACATAATCGGTCAGTCGGACCGGCTCCACAGACTTTCCGGACATACAAATGGAAGACATGCCCGCCAGGAGCAAGAACACAAATCGTTTTTTACTCATGGCCGAATATCTCCCACGGCAACCTCATACTGACGCCATAAGCCATCTATAGAATATTGCTTGCCCAGTACCTGTTTGATCGCCCCGTCAAACGACCAGGGGATCACCTTCAAGGTACTCCGGTTAAACTCCCGTAAGAAATTCCGGTCATAATGATCCCTGATCCAGACCAGGAAGAACCCCAGACGGCGATAGCCATCCATATAAGAGCCTCCTCTGGGACGGTCCTGAGGAGTAAAATAACCATTTGCCACCCGTACAGCATCAGCCATCCCCTCAATAAACGCCCAGAAGACCTTACTGCTTCCATAATCTCCGATCCCCTGAGGTTCAAGTTGATAAGCATGGGTAAGTTCATGAAACAGCACACCGGCCGTCTCATACAGTACCTTGGCCGTATCTCTGTTGGCGAAGGACTGCTCCACATGACGCGTACTAAACCATATATTGATATGGCCATGGGCACCTCCCTTTGCAGATATTCCCTTACTGTCTTCCAGGATATAGTCAATCTGGTCAACCGGAGGAATGCTGTCTTTAGGAGAATCATACAAAGTACAGAGCACCCGCCGTGCCTTATCCTGGATAAAAGCGACAGGATCAGGGATAATAGCATGGTAAATCCGTGAGCCTTCCGTATCAGGCGCCTTATCGACAAAATTGATCCTCCCTACCGGATAATTTTTCCACAGGGATAAGGCATCTTTATGAGAATGGGCAGACACCAGCAAGGGAACAGACCACAAAAGGATAAACAAGAAAGAATATTTCTTCATAATAAGATAATTATAAAAGTGATATTACCGATCAGGTAATGTTAATGAATAAGGCTTGTCCGACAAGGCCAGCCCACGCTTCTTATCAGGTTGAGAAGCCATGATAAATTCCAGAGTTCCGCCTCTGAGGATGTCTTCATGAGTGATATACATTTTTTCATATTTTTTTCCATTCAGTCTGACAGCCTTCACATATCTTTTGGAATCACTCACCCCAGGCGCCTTAATGACAAAAGTCTTCCCATCCGGAAGATTCAACCGGGCATAAGGAACATACGGTGCACCCAGCACATACTGATCTGTCCCCGGACATACCGGATAGAATCCCAATGCCGAGAAAACGTACCATGCAGACATCTGTCCACAGTCATCATTTCCGCTCAAGCCATTGATATTATTCTTGTACATACGGTTCATGATCTCACGGATCCAGTACTGAGTTTTCCAGGGCTGGGAAGTCCAGGCATACAGATAGGCGATATGGTGGCTGGGCTCATTGCCATGATCATAGCCCCCCAACAGCCCTTCCTCAGTAATATCCTCATTTTTCTCATAATATACTTTCGGAAGATGAGAAGAAAAAAGATGATCCAGTTGGCGGATAAAATTCTTGTCCCCACCCATGCAATGGATCATGCCAAAAACATCCTGGGGTACATGGAAGGAATAGTTAGCAGAATTTCCCTCTATAAATCCCTCCCCATAGGTCTGTAAGACACTGAACGGTTTTTTGAATGTACCGTCCGCACAACGGGGACAGGCCATACTGATGGCCGGATCATAGATATTCCGGTAGTTCAAAGCCCGTTTTTTAAACTGCTCTGCAACAATCTTGTCCCCAGTGGCCTGAGCCACGCGATAGACTGCCCAGTCATCAAACGCATATTCCAGGGTGTTCGAAGCCGAGATACTACAGTGGTCATAAGGCACATAGCCCAGTCTCATATAATCCTTCATGCCTTCCATCCATGGAGAAGTAGCTGTCGTAACCATCGCTTTCAACGCCTCACGGGCATCCAACTTCCCAATCTTAGACACAACGTCGGCCAGGACAGCTACAGCATGATAGCCGCTCATGCACCAGCCTTCATTCGCCATGAGGCTCCATACCGGCAGGAGGTGCATCGGATTCTGTTCCTGTAATTTCAGCATAGTTCTGGCCATGTCCAGTCCCTCAGCCGGTTTCATCAGGTTCAGCAAAGGATGTTCTGCACGATAGGTATCCCACAGGGAGAAAATCGTATAGTTGGTAAAATCCTTTGCATGGTGGATATCCTGGTCTATCCCCCTGTATCTCCCATCCACATCCATATAAACCGAAGGATTGATCATCGTATGGTAATACGAAGTATAGAACATGGCCAGTTGATCAGGAGAGCCTTTCACCTCTATAGAATTGAGTTCCTTCTCCCAACGGTCAGAGGTCTCTTGGTGGATCTGCTCAAATGACTTTCCGGCAGCCTCAGCCATAAGATTCTTCAGGGCACCCGCCATGCTGACCCCGGAGAGAGCGACCTTCACGACCAGCCGGTCATCAGAAGGAAGGTCAACATCGAAATAGCCCACCATTTCCCTTCCGGCCATATCCGGAAAATTATGGTGAAGGTCAAACCTGCCCCAGAACCCGCCGTATGGCATCTTCTGACGGTCCGTATAGCCCCAGTCCTTCACCGGGGAAGACAGGGAGATGGCAAAGTAAGTATAGTTCTGGCGGGCCCAGCCATTAGTAATCCGGTATCCGGTCAGCAAAGTATCATTCACAACCCGCAGATAAGTCCAAAGGGTCTTGCCTTTGTAATTATAGATTCCATGGCCGAGATCCAGGATGAAACGACCTTTCCTGTCCGGAAAAGTATACTGGTGAACGCCCACTCGCTGAGTAGCCGTCAACTGGACCTTAATATGATAATCACTCAATTCCACTTCATAATAGCCAGGAGCACACTTCTCCGTTTTATGGGAGAAACGGGAACGGTATCCGGCATCCGGATCTGCAGCCGTTCCTGGATTCAATTTCAGGGGACCATCTACCGGCATTATCATGACATCACCAAGGTCAGAATGTCCGGTGCCACTCAGGTGAGTGTGACTGAAACCGACAATAGTCCTGTCATGATACTGATAGCCGGCGCAGTAAGCATAAGCCTGAGGTTGGTATTTTCCATTTACATTCTGTGGGATCGTATCCGTTTCCGGACTTAGCTGGACGATGCCAAACGGAGCACATGCACCTGGAAAGGTGTGCCCCATACCATTGGTACCGATCATGGGATTCACCCAGTCTGTGCAATTCTGGCCCATAGCCACTCCCGAGCAGAAGGCAAGTCCTAATAAGATATACAATTTTTTCAAACACATTACCTTAATTTATATCATTATTAATATATAGTTGATTATGAAGGACAACAGGGTCACCTTTTATTCCAATTAAAGAAGGATCATAAACAGCAACACCCACTTTGGAATCAGCACACCCATAATACATAAACCATTTATTATCTTTAAAAACCAAGCCTTCAACGAAAACAGTACCAGCTTTATACTGGCCAGTCTTCTCGTAAGAAGCCATTGGACGGAAGAAAGCTTTATCCAATCGATGCTTCACCCTAAATGGGTTATCTTTATTAAACAGTACTTGACCCGCCGCATAAGTATTGGGTGGATAATTTCGATCCATTTTACGAATATCATCACTGTTTTTACCATTATAAATCAATAGTATACCTTTGCTGGTAATTACCGCTGGAGGCCCGCACTCCGTCAGACCACTATCAAAAAAGCCATTTCGCGGCTGTACCAGATGAATTATATTCATATCAGGATCACAGACTGGCTGCCAGTTGATGCCATCGCTGCTGGTAGCAGCCGCTATGAACTGCTCTCCCCAATACATAAGATACTTACCATTCACCTTTGCCATGATCTGCCTTCCATTTTTTATTTCAGTAACTATGGAACCTGATTTGCATGACATGTCCTTGAACCTTCCTTTGTAAGCATTTAAAAAAGCAGGACCGCAATGTTTCCATGTACGTAGATCTTTCGATATAGCGATTGATAAACGAGGTATCCGATTATCCCATGAGGTAAAAGTCATAATGTATGAACCATTTCCCGTATCGACGACACGAGGATCCTCACAACCTCCACTCCACTCGTATTTCTTTGATATTTCTGAACCATCAGGATACATCACAGGCTTTGAACAGCGATAATCAACATGAAGACCGTCGCCGAAAACAGCAAGACCGATACGAGAAGTACGTTTGCCAATACCCACATAAGGATCATCTTCCGCACGATATAGCACATAAACAGAATCATTCCTGACAATGGCAGCCGGATTGAAAGTATCAGCACATTCCCAATGAACTTGAGTTCCTTTATAAGGACATAAAAAAGTAGAAGAAGCAATGGGCTCTATAAGTGGATTAATCCTGGCAGGGCGAACAAACCCGCCAAAAGCCCAGGATGGCAAATGATTCCCCTTTGCGAAAACCTCTAGGCTAAATAAAAGGAGCAACTGAACAAGACCTAAAAAATTTTTCCTTTTCATTTAATTAATTTATTCATATTTCCAAATATTCAAATTTTATTCTTTCAAACAGCACTCGTATGCAGTTTTATAAAAGTATACCTTTATGGACGAATACCCAGAATGTATTCAGCGCTTGTTTTTTTCCAATTGTGCCAGATCAGCCATCAATTCAACACAGGCCCCTTGCTGTAGCATATCCCAACTAGTTTGTGATTGTGCACCACTGAAATCGCCATCATTCAAAAGATTAGTATTCTTATTCCTACAGCTACTTAACCATGCATGCTTCATCGTCTTTTGCAGCGCATCTATGTAAGTACGATTATTGTCCATATCGTACAATGCTAAATAGCCCCTGAACATCACGGTATTAAACCAGCAATCACCTGGGGATAAAATACAGAAGTCTTCGTTTAATATATTTGAATGAAAAGGCTTAAACCACTTTTCGTAGGCTGACCGTGCAATCTCCTGGGCATCGGCCAGATATTTGTCCTCTTTCGTGATCTTATAGAGCAAGGCTGCTGCCTCCATAGGTTCCCCTGAATTGTAAGAATATTTATTCTTTGAGACCTTCATATCTGGATTTATGTTATCCCAGTACAAATGATCATCGGGATCCTGCATGTACTTCTTTAGCCATGCATACAATTCTTCGGCTTTGTTCAGATACGAACTATCTCTTGTAGCTATAAAAAGCCGGCAACCCAGAACAGTCGCTGGAGCAGTTGAACAAGTATGTTTCGTTGTTGTCGGAGACGGGTATTCTTTCCATAAAATACCACCTCCACAAGTTGGCGTGTTTCCTTTCATCAAATATTTCCAAACCATCTTTGCTTTTTCCAAATACCTGTCATCTTTAGTCAAATTATACCATTTGATCATATCCAGACCGATCCATGCATTGTCATCATAATACCGGTCATTACCAGAAGCAGGATAAACGGCATAGGCAGCTATGCCGTTATCATTTGTAATGAAGTTGTTGATTCCATCGAACATAGTATTGTCATAAGCCTGAAAATCACCTCCATACTGACTATCGGCTGTTGCTTCACGCATGGACAGAAAGGCAGCAAGTCCTTCTCCCTGGCCCCAGACGACGGCATCCCCATTCCAATATCCATCAGATTTCGGATATGCTCCATGCCATCTTAAAGCTCCGGATATACTCCAATATAATTTAAAGAAAGCATTCCAGAGAGTATCAGCCCGTGATAAAAAAAATGTTGTTTGATCAGATGCGGTTTTTAATGCCCATTCGGAGAATTGGGTCTGATCTCCGCCATTATTCTTCCTTATTTCCAATTTATAATAAGAATAATAAGAAGCATTCGGAATAGTATAAGTTTTTGTTTCTAAACGAACAGGAAAAGAATCTATTCTGTTATCCAGTGAAATCCATTTAATGCTGTCAGCCGAACCATACAAAGTCCAAAACGCTGGATCATTACGGCTAGATCCATCTGAAGAAGCAAGCGAATAATGATCAACGAGTTCACTTTGATCCCCTTTCCATATTAAATAAAATTGGTTATGGAAAGTAGAGAACTTCGTTTTCACGTTATGGTCCAGCAACTTATCAACCTCTTCACCCTGCGGAGAATCAGAATATTCCGAGGTAATAATACCCCCAGAGGGCATATTTTGAGTGCCACTTCCGATCTTTACTGAATAAGTAGAAGGAAGCTCTTTTACGAATGACCCAATCTCATTTCTTGAACAGGATCCTAAAAATACACAAACAAAAAGCAGAGAACAATCTACATCTATCACTGTCAAAAATCTATCTAATAACATCATCTTAAATCAAATTTTACAGTATTAAATCCGTTAGCAAATTAACTTAGGATATACTTAATTTTACCAATGAGAGACACATTAATATTATTGACATATAGAAAATCAACACATGCATTTTCTCCTTATTATGTAAATAAAGCATTCCTTTTTAAAGTATAATTCCTATCCTGCTATAAATATACAATAAACGACATCAGACCATTTCAATACTGAAACCATTGTATAATGACGTTCTAGAATCCCAATTTCATCAACCATTTTGAAACTCTCATGTTTTCCGGATCTGATTTAAAATCCGGACGCCTATAAGGTATTTTTACACCTAAATTACCCGCATACCCCGAATCAATTATGCGAAGATCAATAGTTGAAGTTATATTTTTATCGTTCGGAATATCCATTATTCCATCCTCCTCTCCCGTTGAGCTACCTGGACAAAATCCCCAAGGATTACGCATTGAAAATAATACAGTAGGTTCATTTGATAAAGACAAAGTATAGGCATGCCCCGTAACTGTTTGATAATTTCCAATATTAAATATACGATTAAAACCACCAATAACAAATTCCCCTTTTGCCAAAGAGACTCTCACAACGCGTTGTAATTGACTTGGAGATAAAACACCTGGTGAAAAAGCAAAACTATTTCCATTCCCTGTAAAAATTGGAGTAGTAAATTCACTACCAATTCCTCCAATATCGGAATTCACTTTATAAATACAATTATATTTCATAATGGCTTTTTCTAAAATTGTAGACCATACTGCCTTACCGTTCTTTCCGGATACGGCAGCAATCTTCCCGTCAGTGCCGATTAAAAATTTAGAAGACACTTTAACAAAAACTGGTTCCCCTTGAGGGTCATACATAGAAACCGTAAAAGTAGAATCCCCATTATCCTTGATAATATTCATGATAAAATCCGGATGTACATAAGCCATTGAAGCTAATGCAGCGAGAGCTCCACAGTCTCCAATACCATGTTGATTGACATCCGCAGGACTTGGGGTGCCATAAGGATATAAAGTAACGGGCATTTCTGCCAAACGCAAATCAGAAGTAGAAGCTGGTGGTCCTGGTTCATTAATTGCATTATTAAGCCAAATTATATCTTCAGCCGTAGTAATATGACAATTAGTATAATGGGTTCCCAATGGAGTAAGAGATGAATAAGTACTGCCACTTGAATATTGCATTAAATCATCTATAGTATTCTCAGCAGTTCCCAAAGTCCATTCAGAGAACTGAGTCTGAGCGCCACTATTATTCTTCCTTATTTCCAATTTATAATAAGAATAATAAGAAGCATTCGGAATAGTATAAGTTTTTGTTTCTAAACGAACAGGAAAAGAATCTATTCTGTTATCCAGTGAAATCCATTTAATGCTGTCAACCGAACCATACAAAGTCCAAAACGCTGGATCATTACGGCTAGATCCATCTGAAGAAGCAAGCGAATAATGATCAACGAGTTCACTTTGATCCCCTTTCCATATTAAATAAAATTGGTTATGGAAAGTAGAGAACTTCGTTTTCACGTTATGATCCAGCAACTTATCAACCTCTTCACCCTGCGGAGAATCAGAATATTCCGAGGTAATAATACCCCCAGAGGGCATATTTTGTGTGTCACTTCCAATTCTCACGGAATAAGTAGAAGTTTCCTTTTTTGCTAATAAACCTATATTGTCTTGTGAACAGGATATTAAAAGAACAGTTGCAATAAATAGAAATAAATCTGCCTCTAACACGTTCTGTATCACAGATATAAATTTGCGATTTCTATAACACATAAACATATTAAATACTTTAATTTCTAACTATAATTCACATTATCATACATTAATGGAAGAGACAAAATCACCTCTTCCATTAAATATAGATCAATACGAGTATTTACCAACCAGGATTTTGGACAAGTGCTGAATTTTTCTCTAACTCACTCACCATAATAGGCCATAAATACATCTTCGGAGTATCAAAGACTCTGTTTTCCACACAAAACCGTTGCATCTTATAACGAGTTCCATCTATAACTATTTTACCGTTAGGATCCTGTATAGGTTTCATTCCATTAATCATACGCTGACATTTCGGATAAGGCCCATACCCTTGGGACCAATAATTTACGGAACGTTCATTATTTGTTGTACCGGCAGCTTCCCACTTTTGTTCTTTTGACAGTTCATCACTATTATCAGGCTCCAAATACAAACGGGACCACCAAGCCCTCTTATCTTCATAAAAAAATTCTACTCTCCGCTCTCTCTTAATATATTCACGCATTAAGTTCTGGTCCGTTATTGTCTCGGGCGGCATAGGTGCCATAAAAGACCGTGCCCTGACTTTATTGATCAAATCATATATTTCCTTATTTGGTCCAGAGATTTCATTAACTGCTTCACAATAAATATAAATAAATTCTGGCAATCTCCATACAGGTGGACAACTAATGCTCACACTGCCATTATGATTCCAGCCTTCTTGTAAATATTTTCTTAAATAGTATCCAGTCGTCGTAGCATTGGAAGCTCCTATTGCATTTTCACCTGTAGCAGTATTAATAGTAGAAGGATTATTATCATGCCCACGAAATGTTGAACCACAAAACAAAATATCTCGATAAAAACGAGGATCACGCTTTACAGAAAAATATGGATTCCCGTCATCGTAACCATCAGTCTTTGCCCTCTCCGAATAAATTGGATAACCATAACCGTTGGGAGCAATATACTCATATTCATCAACTTGCTCCTGTACTGGTTGTTGCCTGGAACTTCCACCTCTACTTGGAGGATAAACATCACCAAACCAACCTTCATATTTTCTCTTCGTCACAAACCAAACATATTCATTTTTAAAGGCATCCATATCATAGTACATTTCCCACAATCTCGTATATACTGTTGAATCACTTGTATTCTGACCACCACTGTCCTGAAAATCATTAGCAGTATATTTCGTATATAAACTATATCGAGGAGTACCATCAGAATTCTTGAAATCTAGAACTGCCTTTGCTGCATCACGAGCCATTTTCCAACGATTGACATCATAAGTATCATAATCACTTTCAAAAATACGCTTACCCGTATAACCATATTTTTTTGCTCCATTATATAACGGAGTTGCCATAGTCCATCTTGTAACAGCTATTAAACCGAGACACGCACCTTTATCTACTCTTCCAAAATCATTTCCATTCCAAGAAGCAGGTAATAACTTATAGGCAGTTTGAGCATCTCTACAAATTTTTTCAGCAACACTATCAGCAGATTCCTGTTTGAAAGTCATTTTCTGATTAGGATCTACGGGATAATCCAGATAAGGAACTTCACCATACAAGCGCAAAAGCAGATAATGTAAATACCCTCTAAGAAAATAAGCTTCGCCAATACGCTCATTTAAGTCTCCTGGTTCCAAAGGATTATCAGAAGTATAATATTTCTTTACTCCATAAATTATCAAATTAGCCTTTCTTATATCTCCATATAAACTAGCCATAAATTCTCCTCTGTCACCACGCGGTAAACCACTAGCATCCCATGCACCGCTATTATAGAGATTAGTCACGTTTCCTTCAGCATTATTCCCTTCACACTCATCTGTAATGGCAGCAGTTGAGAAATCATAAAAGAAAGTCAAGGTCTCATTGGCATTTGCAGCTTTATTATACAAATCAGAAACCAAACCATTTACCTTATCATAATGAGCAAAAGTTTGTGCTTCCGTTGTCTTATCATCCGGTAATTTATTAAGGTAATCATTGCAAGAAGTTAATAGACCAGATAAGAGTATAAAGCCAAATAATATAATATCACATTTAAACTTTTTCATGTTTTATATACTTAAAATGTTATATCTACGCCAAAATTTAATATCCTCAATATGGGATATTGATATCCATTGGAACTACCCAATTCAGGATCTACATCTACATCTTTCAAACCAGGTGCATAAGTAGCCAGATTTTGTCCTTGTGCATAAAAGCGTACTCTGCTGAGACCTATTCTCCGTATAATTTCATTAGGCATAGAATATCCCAATTCTACATTTTTCAATCTGATATAGCGTGCATTATAAAGGAACAAACTACTAGAAGAATTCTTATTATTGGAATTAGCACCAATACTCAAAGCTGGATACTTAGCTGTATTAACAGTTTCTGATGTCCAGCGCTTTAAGTGTAAAGGTCTCACTGATCCTATTTTATCCTGATCATAAGAAGGAAAATCCCAAACAGCAGCATCAGTTAATTCCATAGATGTATGAGCTGCTCCCTGAAACAAAAAACTCAGATCAAAATTTTTATATTCCAACGTAACAGGTAAACCGAATTGAATTTCTGGACTTCTGGGATATCCCATTCTTTTACGATCTCCTAGATCTGTTATTTTACCATCACCATTTAAATCTTTATATACAACATCTCCTGGAATCAATATCCCCCAAGGTTGATATTTCTCTGCATTTAATTTATCTGCTTCGGCTTGATCTTTTACAAAATGATCAAAGACATATAAATAATTTAAATAAAGTTCATGTCCAGTTTCTTGCCGCCATTCATACTCTCGTGGAATTTCATTTTCATATATAACTTTATTTTTGGCATAAGTAAAATTAGGCCTGACCATCCAATTAAAATCTCTCCCCACATTCCCCCGAATAGTCAATTCAAAATCAATTCCGTGATTCTTTACTCTTCCAGAATTAACATAAGGTGCATCACGGCCTACCATAGATGGAAAACCTAACTTATCATCTCCGGATAAACTAGTAATAATATGATATCTATTTTCTTGGAAAAGATCAATAGACAGTTCAAGTTTATGTTTCAAAACAGACAAGTCAATTCCTATATTGGTTTTTTTCGCTTTCTCCCATGTAAGATTAGGATTCCCAAAAGTTTGTTCACCCCATCCACCTACATTTGTATTAAAATTTTGGTCTCCAAAATTATAACTGTCTCCTGAGCCATAATAGGCCAAATATGCAAATCTGCCACTTGGTAACTTATCACTACCAACCCATCCTAATGAAGCTCTAATTTTTAACAAGTCTAGCCAACTGCTTGTTTTTTGCATAAATTTTTCTTTAGAGATAATCCACCCAATAGAACCAGCAGGGAAAAATCCATATCTGTGTCCCTTTGCAAAATTCTCTGACCCATTATAACCGAAATTAAATTCCCCAAAATATTTAGAAGCATAATTATACGCAAACTGACCTGTCATTCCCTGATAACGATGATCTACATCCTCTCCTCCACTTACACTTTCAGTTGAGCGATTTAATAACAACATCCCAGAAACATTATGAACATTACTAAACGTTCTATCATAAGTTAATTTCAATTGATAATACGTATGGTTATATGGATCATCCTTGTTAAGAGAACTACCTATCGTCTGATCTGCACTATATTTATTTCCTGTCGTATAGGCACCCATATAATGGCCACCTTCCATATAAACATCTCGACCAACATCTTTCGGAACAAAAGTAGCATATTGTGGATAAACACGATAGCCTTCGCTGTAAGTACCCAAAGTTCGGTATATCCAATGCCCCTCTCTAGAATCATACGAGAAAGTGCCCTCTATTTTCAATCCTTTAGTAATGAAATCCAAATTATATCCTAATGAAAAATTACCAGTTACTTCTGTCTGTTTTTGATTATGATACCCTGTTCTGCTCAGTTCGCCTAAAACATTGTAGCGATAAATTTGATCTCCATATAACAGTCCATTAGGATTACTTTGATAATACGCCTTATTAGCAGCATTATCATTTTCTTCCAAAGTAATTGGTAAATAGGGTGGTTGGGTAAAAGCTAAGGTAGAAAGCAATGATGCTGAAGAACCTATATTTACCCTATTATAGAGCAAAGCACCCAAATCCAATTTTAACCAAAAATTTTTAGTTATGTCTACATCTATATTAGATCTAAAATTATACTTTTCAAACTTAGCTGATGTATTATACTGAGATAAATTTGTGTGATCAAAATTACTTCCCTGGTTCATATATCCAGCAAGTACAAAATACTTAGCTTTATCCGAACCACCACGTACAGATAAAGAGTAATCTGTCTGCATAGCCGGTTTATAAATATAGTCAAAGTAATTCCAATTATAACCTAACCCATCAGAATTATCCCCTTTAGCTTTCCGAAAATTTTCTATTGATTGATCTGAAAACAATTTAAGAGATGAAACATCTGCACCAGTTCTCTTGGCATCATTTATCATTGCTTCATTATAAAGAGTAGCATAATCTGCAGACCCTAACAAATTTGGTAATTGGACCGGGTAATTTACTCCAGCAGAAGCTTTAAAATTTACACTAGCCCTCCCTGATGCAGTTCCTCTTTTAGTAGTTATTACTATCACACCATTTGCTCCTCTAATTCCATAAGGTGCAGTTGAGGCAGCATCTTTTAAGATAGTCAAGGATTCGATCTCGTCCGGTGAAATATAAGACATATCTCTTTCAACCCCATCAACAATTACAATAGGAGATTGATCGTTATAAGTAGACTTCCCTCGTATAAAAATTTCCGCCTTATCTACTCCAGGTTCTCCACCCGCATATTGATTAACGATCATTCCCGGAAGCCTACCAGCTAAAGCATTATTAATATTTGCAGTAGGGCTTTGTACAAGATCCTTAGTCGTAATTGTGGAAACAGCTCCTGTAATATCTTCTCTTTTTTGGGTTCTATAGCCCGTTACCACTACTTCTGATAAAGCTTTCGTATCCTCTTCTAATAATACGACTAAGCTTTTCCTTCCTTTTAATTCAACAGATTGTGACTGATAACCTATATAAGAAAATATTAGTGTCGCATTCACATAAGGAACTTTGACACTAAAATTACCGTCCACATCTGTAACGGCAGAAAAATCTGTGCCCTTTACAATAATAGTAACTCCTATTAAAGGATCTTTATTGGTAGAATCCAAGACTTTTCCTTGTACTACATTTACTCCTGCAAAATTCTGATTCTGTGCATTAGAAGTAAGTGGTATAAAGAATAAAAATAATAACAAAAATCGGAAGAAGTGAGTGATACTTCTATAAGATAGTATCCTTTTAAACCGATTACAAGAAATGTTTTCTTTACTCATTAGATTTAAATTTATAAGGATGACAGTTATTATTAGAATAAAACTAAGGAAGATTATAATAATTATTCCTTTCTTTATTCGATTATATATTTATTAAATATTACAAATTACTTCTGATATTTCAGGATGACTTTCACGGGGAAATGATCAGACGGCATCCTGATGTCATACTTCTTGAATGATATCTCCTTCGGAGCATCTTTCTCATGAACCTCTTCCGCCATATTCCGAGGAGTACGATAGGTATCTGTCAGGATGCCAAAACGATAGACATGAAACTGTTTCGACACGAACACATGGTCTATCTGACTATTTGTCCAGGAATACGGATCAAAGCCATTGAACGTCCCATTCAAGGCATAACTCATATCGGCTATCTTATAACTGTCCTGAAGTATTCCGGAATTAGCCAGCAGGCGATAACTCTCATGGGTCTGGTCCACATTGAAATCACCCGTCAGGATCACCGGATCATTGCCACACATCGACCTGATCTTCTTCAAGACCAGTTTGGAGCTCTCTCTCCGGGCGGTCACCCCAATATGATCCATGTGAAGATTAAAAAACCAGAGTTTCCTTTTTGTCTGCAAGTCCTTGAAATACCCCCATGTACAGATCCTGATGCAGGCTGCATCCCAGCCTTTGTTCGGATAACCTGTATGCTCGGACAACCAGAAATGGCCGTCTTTCAATGCCCGGAAACGACTCTTCTTATAAAAGATCGGAGCATACTCTCCCTTTGTCTTACCGTCATCACGGCCTACACCGAGATAACCATACTGGGGCAGAGCCGATAACAGGTCATGCAACTGGTCATGCAAAACTTCCTGGGCACCCCAGAGATCAAAATCATTAAAGGTTACTAACTCGGAGATGACAGGGCAGCGCTGTGACCAGCCATTGCCCTGCAATTCATCTTCATGATTGTGATTTCTCACATTATAAGTTCCCACTGTCAACTGCTGTGCATTGACAGCTGCGGCAACGAACAGCAGGAACAGGAACATCAATCCTTTTCTCATTATTTTATCTTCCAGTCATCAATTATTACCGATCCTGTTGAGAACCACCGGGCGGGAATTGCGGCTCCTGCCGAAACTCTTGTTCGGCTTGCTGCCCATGATGAATTTCAGCGTACCGCCCCGGAGGATCTCCTCATACGTGATATAGCTCTTACCGTACGGCTTACCGTTCAGGTAGGCCTTCTCGATATACTTGTTCTCCGCGCTGTTCCCCACGGCCTCCATCGTGAACGTCCTGCCGCTGCCGACCGTCATCTCTGCCTTGCACAGGACAGGACTGCCGAATATGAACACTCCGTCACAGGGATTCACCTGGTAGAATCCCATGGCGGAAAGCACATACCAGGCCGACATCTGCCCGCAGTCCTCATTGCCGATGATCCCGTCGGGCTGGTCTGTATAGAACTGATCCATCACATAACGCACCTTCTCTGCCGTCTTCCACTGCTCGCCCGCATACGTATAGAGGTAGGCGATATGGTGGCTCGGCTCATTCCCGTGGGCATACTGACCGATCAGGCCCGTGATGTCACTCTGGGCATGGGGGCCCATGCTGTCATGATTCGTAAAGAACTGGTCCAGTTTCCTGGTAAATTTCTTATCCCCGCCGAAAAGCCTGATCAGTCCGTACGGGTCCTGGGGGACAAAGAACGTGTACTGCCAGCCGTTCCCCTCCGTAAAGTCCCGGACTCCAGCCATTGACGGATAATAGGGAGTCTTCCACGAACCATCCGAGAGTCTGGGACACATGAAGCCTATTGAAGAATTGAAGTAGTTCTTATAATAACCCGCACGCTTTGCAAATACGTCTGCATCTTCTTTCTTTCCCATCTTCCGGGCCATCGCGGCGATGCCCCAGTCATCCACGGCATACTCCATGGCCTTCGACACCGACTCCCCCGCCTTATCGGCAGGGATGAAGCCGTCCTTCATCACATAGGGAACACCGCTCTGGTCCGGATTGGTTGCCGTTGCCTTCATCGCCTCAAAGGCATCCTCTGCATTGAAGCCTGTAAAGCCCTTCAGATAGGCATCAGCGATCACCGGAACCGAGCTGTAGCCCGGCATGCAGTTCGTCTCCCCGTTCCACAATGGCCAGATCGGAAGCTTGTCCTGCTGGCGGTAGATGGAAAGCATCGAGTTCACCAGGTGGGGGACCAGATCCGGCTCGATCAGAGTCATCAGGGGATTCCACGCACGGTACGTGTCCCACAGCGACATCGTCGTATAATTGGCCCTGGCTGAGTCGGCATAGATCATGTCATCCATGCCCCGGTACTGGCCGTTCACGTCACAATACAGGGACGGGTCGATCATCGTATGGTAAAGGGACGTATAGAAGATACGGCGGTCCCTGTCGCTGAGGGCACGGACCTTCACCTTACCCAACTGGGCATTCCATTTAGATCTGGCTGCATCCTCCGTCTGGACGAAGTCCCAGCCCGGCAACTCCGACTCCATGTTCTCCATGGCATTACCGGTGCTTACCGAAGACAGGGCAACCTTAAGGAGGACCTGGCTGGCCCGGCCGAAATCCAGTATACATTTTACAGACTTACCCCTCAGTTGGGTATATGTAGTCGGGACGTCGTTGTCATAGGCTGTAAACTTCAGGATCCTCGTATTGCTCTTCAGGACAAAATACACCTTGCGGTCCGGACTCCAGCCGTGATCATAACGATAACCTTCTATCGTATAATCATCCACCTTGCGGGCATAGCAGGCATAGGCCTCGTCCCCGTTGCCCTCATGAAGGTCGACCATCACGTAGGAGGGTTTCCCCGAAGGGTATGTATAGCGGTGGAAGCCCACGCGGGCCGTGGCTGTCAGCTCCGCGCGGATCTGGTACTTGTCCAGCAGCACTGAATAGTAGTACGGGCGGACCACCTCATTCTTGTGCGAATAGGTCGAGGCATAACCATCGCTGATATCCTTCTGCTCGCCCCGCCGGACGTGGATCTCGTTCATCGGCATGAGAAGGATGTCACCCAGGTCATTACAGCCCGTTCCGCTCAGGTGGGTATGGGAAAAGCCGATCAGGATGTTGTCTGAATAATGATAGCCGGAACACCAGTCCCAGCCCTTAAAGATATTACTCGGGCCCAACTGGACCATGCCGTAGGGGACACTCGCGCCTACAAACACGTGGCCGTGACCGCCGGAACCGATATATGGGTCTACATACTGCACGGGATCCGGCAATGTGGTTGCTGACTTTTGTCTTGCTGCTCCTGCCGTAAGAACACCCAGGCAGCAAGTTAAAGTTAATAGTCTGATATTTTTCATTATAAATAATTAATTTAGATTCCAGGGCAAATTATAATTTAAGGCGAAATAAGTAAAGGAGTTTACAGAATCATCTCATTTCTATGAAATAGAGATACTCCCCCCTTAATCTTGTGCAAAATTAGCATAATGATGGTTAAAAATAAGATTAATAATAGATTAAAAACATAATTAATGTGATAATAAGAGATCAAAAAACATAAAATTAACCCTTTTGACATTGACAAAGCTAAAAATTCTACTTACCTTTGTAAAATATATAATCGAATAATTTATAAATGAAAACTTTACTCCTATTTCTCTTACTAATGATAATATCTTGCGTTGGTTCACTCAGTGCCAGTGCTCAAGGACTCTTTTTTCAAGATCCCTTCAATTCGATAAGAAAAAGGACCTCATACGATGTCTTTAAAAAAGACGTTGACACTTTTCACCACCAATTCAATATTAAGTTTGATATGCAGTTCCCGGATACGGATGCCTTCGGATATATTCTCAGGATAACAGATCTGAAACATAATGAGATCTTCAACATCTTCCTTGATGGATCGAAAGATGACATTATCGAACTCAACCGAGAAGGCTATAAGGAGCTGATCACTTATAAATTTAATCCACAAGAATTAAAAGATAAGCATTGGTTCCCTTTCAGCTTGCATTTCAATCTGGACAAGAAAACCATCACCATGAAAGTCAATGGACATGCATTAAGCATCTATGATACACGCCTCCCTCATGAGATCAAGCCCAATCTTGTCTTCGGCAGGAACGACTATATTATCGATGTCCCGGCTTTTGGCATGAAAGACCTTGTCATCAGTGGTGACAGAGAAAACTACGTGTTCCCATTAAGGCAAAGCCATGGCAATGATGTATATGATAAAAATGGCAACAAAATCGGTTATGTACAGAATCCTTATTGGGGAATTAATGATTCCTATCATTGGAAATTCCTTAAGAAACTGTATTCCAGGACTAATGCCGGTTCCTGCTACGATCCTTATAACCAAAATGTTTATTATTACAACCGGAACTATCTCAACACTTTTAACACACGCAACAAGCAGACGGTATGTAAACGCTTTGTCAACCGATGCCCTGTGGATATTTACCTGGGAATGAACTTTCTGAACCATTCAAATAAAAGACTCTATACGTATGAAGTCCATAAGGACCACAAAGATCCACAGGAAGTGACTGTAGCCAGTCTTGACCTGAACACTCTAAAATGGATGCCGGAAAGTCATGATCAACTCAAAGCACAGGAACACCACCACGGGGCGTTCTTTGATGAACGTGCACAGAGATTAACGATCTATGGTGGCTTCGAACCGATGCACTACAGTAATCAATTCTATACCTACGATATACATACTCGTAAATGGTCGGTCCTGCAAGGAATCAGCGGGCCAAGGAAACCCAGATATTTTGTATCGGCCGGTCAATATGGGAACAATGTATACCTGTTTGGGGGGATGGGGAATGAATCCGGGGACCAGTCTGTCGGACGGAAATACTTCTATGATCTGTACCGGTTAAATAAAAAGACGAAGAAGATCACAAAACTTTGGGAACTGAACTGGGATGGAAAACAGAATGTCGTGCCGGTCAAGGGTATGATCCTGTTCGATCAGAAATATTTCTATACCTTATGCTATTCTGAATTCCTGTCTGACTCTTACCTTAAACTCTACCGCTTTTCCATAAAAGACGGAAGTTATCAGATCCTGGGTGATTCTATCCCCATCCACTCAGATAAAATCACAACTAATGCCAATCTGTATTATGATCGCCAACAACAGAAAATCATTGTAACCGTTCAAGAATCAAAAGATGATATCTCATCAACACTGAAAATATACAGTATCAATTTACCGGTTTTATCTTCTACATCATACGCTGAAGCCATTAAAATACCACACCCCATGAGATGGGAGCATCTTATCCTTGGCCTGGTCTTCCTGGTTTTTGTAACCACTATAACCATACTTCTCTACCGCAAGAAACGGAAAGAAAATATAGGTCAGCAACAGGCCATTCTCCATCTGGGTAAGAACCAGTTAAAGCCAAACTCGATTTACTTGTTTGGCGACTTTATGGCTCGAGACCGGAAAAACCGAGATATTAGTTACATGTTTACGAACAAACTCCGTGAGATTTTCTGCATCCTTGTTGAATATAGTGAACATGAGGGTATATCATCCAAATCCTTAGGTTCAATGCTCTGGGGAAATAAACCAACCGAAAAGATCAAGAATTCACGAAGCGTAACCATGAACCATCTCAGGAAAGTACTAGAAGAAATAGATGGAATAGAAGTAGTTTATCAAGAAGGAACTTTCAAGCTTGAGATCCACAAACCTTTCTACTGTGATTATTACGAATGTTGCAAAATGGTCAAGGATGAAAATTCCGACGACATCACCTTAATTTCCATTCTAAAGAGGGGCAAGTTCCTGCAGAAAATGGATATGCCCACCCTGGATCATTTCAAATCTAAAGAAGAGCAAATGCTCATCCCTATCCTGACGAGGAAAATGGATGAAGCTTATAAAAAGAAAGAATATGATGTGGCCATCGAATTAGCAAAAGCAATCTTTAACGCAGACCCTCTGAACACTAATGCTTTAGACATTCAGATCAAGTCCCTGAAACGACTGAGCAGGGCTTACGAGGCCAAAGATGCAATAAGGGTATTCAACAGAGAATACCAAAAGGATTTCGGTGAGAATTACGATTATAAGACCAGTGAATGATCACTTACCAACAGTCATAAACTCTCAAACCGGAAATTGCAGGCAACCTGATCTGAGTTTAACAAATTATCTTGTCAACTAAAAGGCAACTTAACAACAGAGATTGCCAACTAATTTCCGTATTCATTACTACTATACATCAAGCATCTGTCCAGGCTGTTATTACCTTAATCTGGTAAACAGATTACCAAGCCACGGTAAGCATCTTTCCAAGGCTTGGTAACGATGTCTCCAAAGCGTGGTAATTAAACTTTTAAATATTATAACAAGCCTACATAACCATACTTTACATCTCTTGCTAAACAAAGAATGAAAAAAGGAGGTCAATTCCCAATGAATTAACCTCCCTTGTTTACTGAACAGTTATAAGAGAACTTTTTATTCTTTACTCTGAGGAGCATTATCCGCAACATCCCACCACACACGAGTATCCACAGTATTCTCACCCTGTATCTTGGCAGCAGCTGCATAATTAGCAGTATTTGTACTAACATCACCATCATCATAAGTACAACGATACGGAATATGGCTTACCAAACTGGAAGGTCCAATGGTCAAAGCAGGAGCATCAAGGCGACGCCAGTCAGACCACGTTTCAATCCCGTCCTCAAAATAACCGTTGATATAACGCTGAGTTGCAATAAGATCAATCTCCTGGGCTGCAGTTCCCTCAAATCTCACACCATCACTATTTAAATAAGCATCAACCTCTGCATCAGACGGAGCATTCGGAGTAGTATATGAAACATATTTTGTACCATCTTTCATTACGGCAGAAGTAGCTGTCCCAGCATACAGACTGTATTTTTCTGCAATGGAAAGTTTGACGCCCTCCTCGTACAAAGATTTAGCATCAGCATTAATCCACCCTCTAACGGCAGCCTCAGACTCAACAAGCAGAGTTCTCGCAGCAGAAAAGATGACAATAGGTTCATTCTGTTTATATAAATTAGGATTAAAATCCGAATTATCTTTATTATAATTTGTTACTTCTGAAGAAGTAATACCTAATGGAATTCCTTTATATATACTGTCAGCATTCATCATGAAATAAGCAGCACGACGAGGATCTTTCAGATTATTCATTATATTTACGATATCTGTTGAAGGTGCGAAATCCTTACGCCCTTCAGTGTAAATATTTGTATACATTGGATTTTCATTATCCGTGTTACCATAGAATGGATAAATAAAATTATCCTCATTGCTGACAATTCCTCCATCCTCATAAGCTTTCTGAAACCAAACTTTGCCATCTGCAGGATCAACATCACTCAATTTGATAGCTGCCATCATTCGCAAAGTGGCATTTAGTTTCTTCCATTTAGAAATATCACCTTTATAAATATAGTCATAAGTAGAATTCAAGGAGCTGCTTGTATCAAATTCACTGTAGGCTGCCTCAAGATCACTCATAACACCTTTATAAATTTCTTCCTGAGTATCCAGTTTTGGAGTAAAATTAGCACTATCTCCAAGAAGAGCTTGAGAATAAGGAATCATACCTAAAGCATCTGTTAGTCCAAGATAATAATAATCCATCAAAGTCTTGGCTGCAGCAATCTGATTAGCATTTGAACCAAAAGAAGTGACAGCTGCTGAATTCATAGTAGACGCGTTCTGATTCATCATGATGATCTTCTTCAGATTCATCAACGTATACTGATAATAGTTTTGTGTAGACAATTCTGTAACATTATATCGTCCATACTGTACGTTCTGACGCTCAGCAATGTAACGTGGGAGCAATAAGAATGCTGGATTATAAGAACGTTGCATGACAAAATAAGGTACATAACGCTCTGAGAAGGCAAACAGAAATTCCGTATAAGCTTGGTCAGGATGATTTGGATCATCATTAACATTGTCGAAATTGCCACAACTAGACAACATCAACAAACCCAACAATACTGGGGTTATCTTATATAATATTTTTTTCATTGTAATCTGCTTTATACGTTAAAATGTTAAATTAACAGAAAGGCCGAATGATCGCGTAGACACAGCCTGCCCCGTTTCAAATGCAGAACCGTTAGTCTCAGAAGGGTCTATATTAGGACAATCACTCCAGATCAAGAATGGATCACTTGCAATAAATGAAATACTGGCAGCTGTAAGACCAACATGTAATTTATTCAGCCATATAGCCGGTACACTATAAGCCAATGAAAGTTCTCGCAATTTGATATATGACGCATTATAGACATAAGGTGCCCAGAGAGTTGATTCATAATTCTGGAAATACTCTGTAGCATCCATATAGGTTGTAACATCCTTATAGGTACCGTCAGAATTCTTTACGACACCATCAATACGGACACCGCCACCTTTAGAAACATCACCACGGAGTTCACCACCTTTGTCATTAAGACCTGCTGTACGGGCAGCCATACCGGATCCGGAAAGCCACATATTAGTTACAGAAGCAATCTTGCCTCCAAAACGGAAATCAAGTGATGCACGTAGAGTAAGATCCTTCCAGCGTAGAGAGGTAGAAAATCCACCAGTAACCTTTGGCTGTATATTCCCCAGGTAGCGTTCTGTATTTTTGTCAATCTGAGGAGTATAAGTACCATCACCATTATCTGTCATAATAATTTTTCCATCAGGACTATAATTCCAATTACGTGAGGTATAAAGAGCACCGATAGGTTTACCCACCTCAGCATAACTATATAGCGGTGCATAGAATTGATGAAAATCAAGAGTATAACGCGTCATACCAGTTGTCAGTTTGACTAATTTATTAGCATTATGAGCTACATTAGCATCCATCTGCCATTCCCAATCTTCAGTTTTAATAAGTTTACCACCCAAGCTGATTTCAAAACCATCATTACGAATCAGTCCTGCATTAGTAAGTCTCGAAGAATAACCACACGATGCAGAAGTAGAAACTTTAATAATCTGGTTCTTAGTATCACGGCGATAAAAATTAATATCACCCCATAAACGGTTATTGAAGAGACTGAATTCAGTACCTATCTCGTATGATGTCGTAATAGAAGGCTTAATATTATTATCAATCAATACCCCACTATTAACAAGAGTAGCTGTAGAACCATAACGAAGGCCAAAATCATAGATATTGGATAATTCGTATGGATCAAGAGCAGAGCCTACCTGAGCGAAACTGCCTCGAATTTTCCAGTAATTCAACCAGTCACCATGATGGAACCAATTACTGGCAATAGCCGATGCCGAAGCTCCACCATAAAGATAACTGTTATTTTTACTCGGAAGAGTAGAATTCCAATCATTCCTCATGGAAAGCTCTATGTAATAAGTATCAGCCCATCCAGCACTATAGGTGCCAAAAACAGATTGTGTTTTCTGCTTCTGAGTACCGGTATAATTGCCGAAGAAATCATAGGTTGTCTGAAGATGAGAATCATCACCATGAGCTGTACCTAATGAATTTCCCGTATTAAACAGACCAGGCATTAATAAACCATCCTGTGTAAAGACATTAACACCTTCATAATGATAGAAACGATTTTCAAGGAAAAGGGCCGCATCCATATTCAACTTTCCATCCAGGAAAATGTTTCTCCAGGTTACTCTTGCCTGATTGTAAATATCAGAACTCTGCTCCTGCCATTGTTTGTGAGCAGCGGTGATACTGGTCAAAGCCGGAGTATTATAAATTTCAATATAATCTTGGAGATCTGCCGTAGTCTTCCATCCTATTTTAATATTATATGGAAGAGAATATTCAAAATCTGCTGCGATTATATTATACTGACGCTTGTTGACGTCATTAATCTCATTATAAATTGCATAAGGACTTTCATGGAACGCCGGAGTAAAGTCAGTAGGAGAAGAAATGTTCCATGAGCGGAAAGTCCCGTCAGGGCGAGTATAATCCTTATACTCCTTCAAGTTAACATTAGTATTACCCCATTGTAAGAGGTCTGAATACGGATTGTTACCATCAGTTGAATAGCCTTCAGTAGCAGCATTATGATTCTTCTTATAAGTATATTTATAATCAAAATTTACTCTCAGATTCTTTAGCGGAGAGAAAGTCAACTTCGCATTAGCGAAACGACGCTGGGCATCACTATTGGGATCAACACCCCCAATATTACTCGTTCCTAAAGCCACATGCATAGCATAATCTTTCCCGCTTTTGTCAAAACTGGCATTGGTCGTATTAGAAAGACCCGTATTAAAAAGATCCATCATATCAAGGTGATTACTCCACGTATCCTGCTTCCCAAAATACGGACTTGTCGGATCCCAAGAAGCTGCTGTCATGTACGAAGAACCGTCAAACTTAGGTCCCCATGATGAATCGTCAGCATAATCATAATATTTACGGCCATCAAACTGCTTATAATTCAACGGATCTCCCTCTTTCCAGTGATAAGTTTCAAGTCCATCACTACCAAGATAACCACCACCATATTCTTTTTGAAGTTTAACATGGTTATAAGCAGTAGTCCATTCTATCGTATGGCCAATATTTACAGCCTGTCTATCCTGTCCAATACTGCCACCTTTAGTAATAATAACGACAGCTCCATTTCCACCCCGAACGCCATAAAGAGCCGTCGCTGCAGGACCCTTCAAGACATTAATACTGGCTACATCATTCATGTCAACTGATGAAGCTGAAGCAATAACACCATCGATCACATAAATAGGTTCTGATCCTGCTGAATAAGTAGGAGCAGTAGAACCGGTTATGACGGCAGGAATAGAAGTAACACCACGAAGTACTATCTTGCCTTCATCAAATTTAGCACCAGAACCACCAACGAAACGAGCACCAGCCACTTTACCAACAAGAGCATTATTCAGATTACCTTCATTAACAGAAGTCAAATCCTTTGCATCTATCTTTGTTGTAGCATATCCCAAAGAACGTTTCTGTCTAGTAATCCCCTCTGCAGTAACTACCACATCATTCAACGTCTGATCACTTGAATGCAGAGACACTTTCATATCCGATTCCGCCACAAGCACTTTAGGTTTCATACCCAAATAAGAAAATCTTAATTTACTGCCAACCGGAACAGCCAAATCGAAATGACCTTCAGTATCAGTTACGGTACCAGTCTTTGTACCTACGGCAAGAACAGCTGCACCAACAATTGGTTCACCATCTTCTTGAGATACTACGGTACCGGATACTTTGGTTTGCGCCATTGCCATTCCCACACTCAGGAATAAGCAGGCTAAAAACATCATTAGTCTTTTTCCCATAATCTTTTTCTTTAGAAGATTAAATACCTATATTTACGTTTATCAAATTTTTTCGTTAACCATTATTGATGTAGAATAGAAAATCATTGATCCAGAAATGTCTCTCTCCGCATTCCTTTCAATTCATCCGTCTACTCTACCATGGAAAATCCGAAATACACTCTCTTGGATTTCTGGCAGCTCTCTCAAAACTACCAGTTCCATTTATTCAGAAATTACTCCTTTCTATTATTAAATCTCCCTAAAAGAAATTAAAGTAAATTCTTATTTGAATTGCAAAATTAAGAAACATTTAGCTCACTTCCAAATATTTCTTGCAAAAAGTTAATATTTAACACAATAATGTAAGCTATATGCAACTTTAATTCATTTTCAGTTTCATAAAGTAACAAAAGCAAACTTAATTAAACCACATTGCAATAATCAAGCATAATCATGCAAGAAGAACAAAAAAGGCATATAATGTATATGATATAAACTTATTGATCAGTATCCGGTCATTATCAAATCAAGAAGGACAGAATCAGCAGACTGTAATGATCAATTTGAAAAATCAAGGAGATCTTTTAGACGCTTTTTTAGCGTTAAATAAAGCCAATCAAATTAACAGAAAATATATTCCTTATTTTTCTTTTTATAAAAAAATGAAATTAATGTTTATCAGAAACGAGAAACGAAGCACGTTTTATCCTATCCATGAAAAGCCCGGTAAGCCAACATTATTTTAGGGATTTCCTTTAAGTCTCTCACCAGAGATGACCCCAGCCGCATACTCACCCATTTCAAGATAACCCTCTGGATTAGGATGCAACCAATCACCTCCCTGCACATTCTCTTTCATCCGGTGAGGGTCAAGAGGATTACTGAGGAGTTTGTCGAAATCCAATATACCATTTACCTTATCTTTCTGCAAGCGGATCCAGTCATTTACCTTTTCCCGGGCAGCTTCATGAGGGACTGAATATACACCGGAACCCAGAAATGGAGTTATCGTCCCCAGATACACTTCCAGATGACGATCTTTAGCTTTCTTTATCATTTCCCCATAAGCCTCTATGAGCTTACGGACAACCGTTTCGCCATTGCCTTTCGATGCAGCAATATCATTCACCCCCTCGAAAATAATCACAGACTTCACACCGTTCTGCCCAAGAATATCATGATCAAAACGCTCCTTGGCCATATAGCCGAAACCGCCCGGAAGCGCGACACGGTTATTCCCGATACCTAAATTCAAGACACCTAAATCTTTAACTTTATATTTATCCTGTAACGTTTCAGCCATAATATCCGGCCAACGGTTCTGAGCATTATTTGTAGAACATTTCCCATCAGTAATAGAATTACCTATGATGGCAATGCATCGCGCACTGTCATCCCAGACATCAATCCCGGCGATATTAAACCAGTGATTTTCTTTGAATGACTTTGCAAAATCAGTATGAGCATCTGTGACCCCCTGCAGGATATAAGAAGTTGTACGGGAGCCCATGTGAACGGTAGGTATCCGTGGAGCCTTCAAGTAATTAATCGTAATGGATAAGCGAGAAAGAGGTCTTAAGTCAAAGAGCAAGGCATCACTCCAGACAGCTTTACCCGCAGGAATCTTAACCGCATATTGTTTACTAAATTGAAGATACTTAGCAGATTTAGTGTAAATGGCGAAGGCATCCGTAGTGTATGCAATATAAACAGAACGGATATAAAGAGGTTGAGAACTCAACTCATTGGAAATTTTCAGGCGAAGGGTATTCCCTCCAATAGAGACTTTCACAACTTGGCGTATAGAGCGGTTAGTCAGATTATTATCATAGGGCATGAATCTCTTTACAGGAACCTGTTGAGCGGTGGCCCATGTACCCACCCAATGATGAGTTTCCAAAGGTTTGATCACCTGCTTAGGTTGTGCCTGGACACCTAATAACAAACAACTTAAAAATACGATTAACGATAAATATTTTTTCATCTCTTAATGTCACACTACACACCGACCCCCATGATGAATTCCATTTCCGATGAAAGGGATGATCTCTTACAAGAGCCGACGCTAAAATCATTTCCCGCAAATATAACAAAAAAAACTGATATGCGTTTTTCAGGACCAACAAAAACATAATGATAAAATGTTTTCCGAAGATATACTCTTTCTGCTAGCATTAAGATTCAAGTTCAAGAAAGATTGTCCGACATTAACATACTGCATTGGGATTAAACAAGACTGATAGATCTCCATGACAAAAACCAAACCAAATTAAAAAATCTGCATATACCCGAAGATATATGCAGATTAAATTAATATTGCTTTAATGATCTATTATATCAATAACGTGGATTTTGCTGCATCTTTAAGTTAGCAGACATTTCATAAGAAGGAATCAGAGGAAGAGCTTTCTTGGATGTCCAAGTATCAATCACTCTTGCATCTGAATTCAAAATAGAATGCCAACCACGATCAGCCGTCGATGTATAGCGGGTAATTGTCTCACCACGTCGAAGAGCATCAAAGTATCGTTGCCCTTCACCAACAAGTTCTTTACGGCGTTCCATATAAATACGTTGAGCTGTAATACTGGACGCAGACACCTCTTTACTTACATCAGTTGTCCGGTTTTCAATGATTGCATTCAAATACTTAGCAGCCGTTACTTTATCCCCTTCATCAAAGGCAGCCTCTGCAGCATTTAAATACACCTCTGAAAGGCGAAGGACAGGAATATCATTATAACGCCCCATGGGGAACTTCGTCAGATAAACTTTCCGGCCACCAAACATATTCTTATCATCAGCCGTAGCAGCAGTCACAATATCATTACGTATATCCTGAGGATCAGTGAGCAAGGAATCAGAGAAAGCCTTGGTAATCACAATATCACCATAGCCGGGATTCTCAAGTGATTTAGAATTTTCAACCGTCAAATAAGCATATCCTTCACGATCTACCCAATCCTGAGTATTGGTAATAACAAATTCAAAGAGCATCTCATTAGTATGATTAGTGTCATTATTACCCCAGGCACTAACATACTGATCACGAGTCCACAGTTTATACGGAGAATTATTAATAATGTCCTCTGAAACGGAAAGTGCATTTTTATAATCCCCTTTACTTAAATATACACGGGAAAGCAAAGCCTCAGCAGCCCATTTATTGATATACCCTTGGGTTTTCACAGTAGGAAGAGCACCAGAAACAATAGCCTCTGTAAGATCTTTAATGACTTGAGTATAACAGTCCGCAACAGTACTTCTACCTACTTGAATATTGTAATCATAAACTGTAGTATCAATAGGTGCGCCTAAAGATGCACCATTGTCTTTCAAATAAGGTTCGCCATAAACACGTGTCAAATCAAAAAGACACAAAGCACGAACCACTTTAGCCTCATTTTTGTATTGGGCTACAGTACTTGAATCGGAAGAAGCATCTCCTATTTTACCACCGTCTACGGCTGCTATAATACGATTAGCACGACCAATAGTGATCAGAGGAGACTGCCAGATAGCTGTTTCCTGAGTAAAGTCATCAGGGGTAGTATACTCCATAGTATAGTAAAACCTGGCACGATTACTACCATAAGCAGCATTATACTGGACATCCTCACCACGAACATCACCATAGACAAACATATTACGTCCATAGTAGTCAACGAAGGAAGAACTACCCTTCAAAGCTTTATACATACCAATACGCGCACTTTCAAGTGCCTCAGTACTTGTCAATGCCGACTCAGACTTTACGCCATCGTATGGAGACACATCCAGCCAGCCATTGCTGCAAGATGTCAATGAGAACATGACCAAGGCTCCATAAGCCAAGATATATATTTTTTTAAATGATTTCATATCTTTCAGTTTTTTATTTATTAAAAGCCTAATTCCACTCCAAAAGTAAATGTACGGATAGCCGGAGTCTCAAAGTTACAGATACCATTGACAGGGACTTCCGGATCAACATACAATTTTGAAGACTTAAATGTCAACAAATTAAAACCTGAGAAATATATGCGCGCTTTACTTAAATTCAATTTCTGCAGATACTGACGAGGCACTGAAAAACCTATCGTAAGGCTCTTCAGACGAAGATAATCCAAAGGCATCAGCCAGCGAGATGAATACTGGAAAGTATTTCCATACTGGAATTTAGGCAACTTGGCTGTCGTATCGCCAGGACCTGTCCACATTTCAGAGATTTTATAGTAAGAAGGAACCGCTCCATTATACAAATCAGAGCTACCATTAGAATGCTGCCAGCGAGGATAATCATAAGCATGGCCGCCAATCTGATAAGTGAAATTAAAGCCAAAATCTATAAATTTCCATGTCAAGGTATTGGATATTGCCCCTTCAAGTTTACCTTCCGGGCTACCTACAATTACTTTATTAGCCTTACTCACATCAGTTGTCGTGTTGCGTGCATTAGCAGTTCCATCATTAATATAATACAACTCATTACCCGTCTTAGGATCTACGCCTGCATATTCATAACAGTAATAAGAGTTATATGACTCTCCCACTTTATGTGCCAGAACACGACTCCAGGTGTCATCCATAATAACATCAGAACTTCCGTTTAATTTGATAACTTTATTATGGTTATGGGCCATATCCAAAGTTGAGCTCCAGGAAAAGTCTCTTTTCTGTATCCAATTGGCCGTAAGAGTTAACTCATAACCTGTATTACGGAGAGATCCGATGTTTTTGGCAACTGTCGGCATGAAAGGAATAGAACTATCGTAATAACCAGGAACAGCAGAAATCGGCATATCATAGATCAGATCTTTAGTCGTCCGGGTATAGACATCGAAAACAGCCGTATAACGGTCTAAGAATGTCAAATCCAAACCGACATTAAATGCATAATTCTTCTCCCATTTCAGATTGTCATTTCCTACACCGACAATACCCATGCCAGACTGACCATCATAATACTCACCATAATTATAGAGATTCATGTAAGAATAGAAGCTATAAGGCTGAGTACCATTTACGCCATAAGATACTCTAAGCTTACCATCGGAAAGAATATTCTTGATAGATTTCATGAATTTTTCACTTGTAAAACGCCAAGCACCCGAGGTAGACCAGAAGTTACCCCAACGATTATTACGTGCAAGGCGAGAACTGCCATCAGTACGAAAACTTACGCCTAAATAATAGGTACTATTATAGTTATAATTGATACGGCCTAAATAAGATACCAACTTTGAAATCTGCTTATTACTTGACGATGTCGTGGTTCCAGCATTACAAAACTCATAAAGATTACCAGGATAATCCTGACCACTTAAATAGTTATAAGCATAGCGGTAATTTTCATTTTCAAAGCCAAGCAGTGCATCTATATTATGAAGCCCGAAGCTTTTTGTATAAGTAAGCTGGGTCTGGCTATTGATTTGCTCAATTGTATTTTTTATTCTCTGACACACACCAGAAGGACTGCCATTAAGCGAATATCGGTCCCAAAGCACATCCTCAGTACCATCAGTATAATCATAAGCAAGTTTTTCACTTAAATACAATTTGTCCCAGATATTCCAGGAGAGTTTTGCCGTATCATAAGTACGATGTACAGTGTTGACATCATGGGAATGCTTATATTCATTCAGAGGGTTGACTCCAAAAATACCCGGGGATGTGGTTAAAGAACCATCCTTATTATAAGCTGTAGATGATGGATTCTGAAAGAATGCATAGTTTACTACAGCACCATCATAGTTTGTTTTTTCATCAGCCAACTGCTGGCGCATTTTAGAAATCAGAGAAGTCACATTCAAAGTAAAATGGCCAAAAGTATGAGTAACATTGACATTGCCCGTATAGCGGCTCAAGCCTTCATTAGCGACGATACCATCCTGATTGGCGTATGCCAGAGAAGAATAGAACTTGGTATTCTGACCTCCTCCAGAAACATCAACCTGATAATCAGAATGATGACCTGTCTTGAACAGTATATCTTTCCAATTAGTCCATCCTGTACTTGGCTTTGCCGCATATTGATCGATCTCATTGGCAGCCTGTGTTGCAGCATCAGCAGCAGTCATTCCTTCATCATATACATAATGATTTTTAAGACCTTCCTCCAAAACAGCACGACGATCATCACCATTCAACATAGGACGATAATTGATAGCCATATTAGAAAAGCCCCAGTCACTACGGTAATTCACATGAGTCCTCCCTTTACTACCACTCTTGGTAGTAATAACAATTACGCCGTTAGCTGCACGTGATCCATACAAAGAAGCAGCTGCAGCGTCCTTAATAACGGTTATGCTCGCAATATCATCAGAGTTTAATGTAGCCAGAATACTTGTACCAGCGTCACTATATGTAAATTCACTCATATTACCAGACGTAACAGGTGTACCATCAATAACGATCAACGGATTGTTACCAGCATTAATTGATCCCATACCCCGGATACGAATATCAGCAGCAGCCCCCGGAGAACTTGAGGAAGAAGTAACCGTTACACCTGCAACACCACCAGCCAGTTTATCCTCTACTGACATCACCGGAACATCTTCAAGCGACTTCGTATTCATTGTAGCAGCAGAACCCGTAAAAGAAGACTTCTTGAAGTTTCCATAGCCAGTCACGATCACCTCATCAAGAGATTTATGATCAGGTTTTAGAGTTATCTTCATATTTGGCTTAGCAGCAAGTATTTGAGTTTCCATGCCAATATAAGAGATCTCCAACTTTTTACCTTCAGGAGCGGCCAGTGTAAATTTCCCATCTGGATCCGTTACCGTACCGTTAGCAGTACCCACGACTTTAATAGCTGCTCCGATCACAGGTTGCCCATCATCAGAGGAAACAACTGTACCTGTGACTTGTGTTTGTGCCATTGCCATTCCTAAATTCAGGAATAGGCAGGCTAAAAACATCATTAGTTTTTTTCCCATAATCTTGTTTTTAGAAGATTAAATACCTATTATATTTACGTTAATTAATTTCCCCATTATCCATCGTACTCTTCAGGCGATAAGACACCACCTCCGAATGCCATGATCCGGAATGGTCTGATACTGTTCTGAACCTTTATTTGATTGTATGGAAATACTCTCTTATATGCTCACCGTCTCTCTTACGTCAGGCATATCACCCAGAAATTACCCTTTTCCAATCAAATCTCTCCCTTTTAAAGAAAATAAAGTATATTTCTATTTGGGGCTACAAAATTAAGAAACATTTAGCATATTTCCAAATATTTTCTGCAAAAAGTTAAAGTTTAACACTTAGATGCAACAAATATGTGGTTTTCATACGCTTTTCTATAATAAAAAATAACGGAATGAAGTTTTTTTTAAGGAATAGAAAAGTGGATTTATCCCCCTTAACGGCACCCTTTCTATTCCTTAAACAAAGAAAAGAAGACGCATGGTGCGTCCTCTTAATAATTCTGCTTATAATCACTGTTCTGCATTACTTTAAGCGAGAACGGCATCACCCAATACTGGCTCTCAGGAGTAATGGTAAAATCACCAACATCAGGTATATGACGGGTAATGTTCTTCTTGTAAGCCGTTTCCGAATTCCACCGTTTGCGGTCGAAGAAATTCTCATAGCTCCCAATATCTTCAATAAACTTTGCCCGTTGAAGAAGAGCCATAGCCTCCTTTTCAGACGAAGCAGTAAAGGGCTGGTAATGCTGAGGATCTATCCGTTTCTCGCGGACCCTGTTTATCAGGTCAAGACCTTTCTGGATCTCCCCTGTCCGGATGTAGCATTCCGCCGCCAGATACATCATCCGTTCCACAGTAATTCCCCATGGATTGACAAAAGCATCCTCACCGGTAGCTTCCAAAGCACCGTCAATCCCCGAATCCATAGCACCATAGTCAGCATTCCAGAATTCATTGCCACTTTCTACCGTTCCATCACTATAAGCATAATCCTTCACATAATCCCCTTTTTCGAAAAGTGGTACCGTTTCCAGAGAAAGCTGTTCCCAATTAGGAATAGGACTCTGGTCACCTACGGCTGCTATATAGAGCATGTTGTTAGCACTGGTAGAAAGCATGGACCATCTATGAGTAGTCATGATCACACTACGGTCCTCTATATTACCGTCCCCTTCCAAGGCCTTCAAAGCATAGGGCAAGGCCTCCTGATAATGCTTCATCTGAAAGAGGATCTTGGCGCGGATAGCATAACCGGCAGACTTGGACAAGCGGGTCACATGAGCCTTGTCAGGAAGAAGACTGATCAGATCATCGGTACAGTCAGCCAGCATATCTTCATAATCTTCAGCTAAATCAAGTTGTTTTTTATCGCTGAGGCCCACATCCGTGACATAAGCAATCCCCCCCTCCTTTGCAGCCGTCGCATCATCATACTGTCTGGCATAGATATTAGCCGCAATATAATGGTAATAAGCACGTGTAATACGCGCCTCAGCTTTCAAGGCTGGCTTGGCGGAATCGTCACCAGAGGCACCATCAATTTTCTCCAGCAGCACATTCATATAGACGATATACTGGTATATACTGTTATACCGGCTATCAGAGGATACGAGCGATGCTCTATGGATAGTATCGTTATAGGTGAGGTTAGCACTGACCATCGTATTGGCATTTTTGATCAAGGTGGCAATAGGAGTAAAGTCCTGGCCATAATCCTCGTCAACGATTACTCCCAGATCCTCTGCAGGTTTGATTTTGATCTGCTTGGCGTTTAACAGCAATTCCAGGTCAGTGGTCTTTTGTAAGGTAGACTGGCCCTCAGGGACCAGATCCAGATTACAGGAAGCAAGGGCCATGCAGACAGAAGTGATCAATAGAACATTTTTAGTTATCTTCATTTCTGTAATCTTTAGAAGTTTATATTCAGGCTCAGCGTACAACTCTTCGGCGCTCTCAACTGGAGTTCACCCGTCTTTGCATTCACCCTTTCCGGATCAATTCCATATTTATTACGGACACAGGTGAACACGTTTTCCATCTGAAGACGGATACGTAATGCCGAGATTCCAAGGGCATGACAGGCCTTGTCAGAGAGATGATACCCCAAGACCAGACTGCGTAATTTCAGGAAGTCAGCCGAGGCAACATCCTGGTCACAGTAATAAAGATCAGAAGTATACATATTCATCCTGCTCATCATATACCCGTTGCCCAGCAACTTTTTCCGGTCTTCCTCACTGGCATTCCAGTATTTCAGGAACGATTTGGGAATATAAGATCCGTACGACAGTCCATCCGATATATCCCAATCCTGTGCATCCGCACGGAATTTATTGCCGGCATAAAACACGAACATGCCACCCAATGAGAATCTTTTATAGGTAAGCGTAGGAGTAAAACTCCCGCTCCATTTAGGATCCAGAGTACCATTAAGTTCTACATCAGCCACGGTAAAGGCATCATTGTAAAGGCTGTTGCAGTTAGTTGCCCCATCGGCTTTCTTCCAGTACACCTGCTGATAACCATCCTCATCCGTTCCGATATGGTCAAAGCGGAAAGAATACAACGCATTGACCGGATCCCCCTTATGATAAGAGTCCAAGGCCTTCACTCCACTGGTTGCCTCATGATACAATGCCGTGATCTTGTTCTTATTATAGGCCAGCGTAAAGTCGGCGCTGATCCCAAAACCATCCTCCGTACGAGACCGGAGGATGTCTCCGCTCAACTGGAATTCAATTCCTTTATTGGAAACACCGGCATTGTTGGTATTCAGAGTCGTCCATCCTATTGTCGGGTTAACATCAATACTGCTCAAGACATCGGTACTTTTCTTATTATAGAAATCCACAGAGCCAGTGAGCCGGTGGGCAAACAGCGCAAAGTCCACACCTGCATCCACCGTGGCAGTTTTCTCCCAGCGTAACTGGTCATTAGGAGGAGCATTCAGATCAGCCACCTTGTCCCCATACAAATCGCTTGTCCGGATGACGGCTGTGAGGAAAGAAGAATATTTGGAATTGATATTCCCGGTAACCCCATAGCTGGCTCTCACCTTCAGAAGATCGATCCATTTGAATTCCTTCATGAAAGTTTCATTCTGCATATTCCAGCCCAAACCAGCTGACCATAGCGGACGGCTGCGGAACTTAGGATCAGCGCCGAACAGGTCAGCCTTATCCACACGGTAAGAAGCACTCATGCTGTACCGATGATCGTATGTATAGTCTGCCGTAGCATAATAAGACAGATAGCGATGCCTGGCACAACCAATATCGGCCACATCAGAACTGCTGAAAACATCCTGCGGAGTATAATTGGTTCCCAAGTCCGTCGTCTGCAAATTGATCAGGTCCTTGAAGTTGATCAGTCCTGTAGCACTGGTCAGCGTCTGTTCATCATAGCCATACAGTCTGTTCTGCGTATTACGACTATAGGTCTGGCGGTATTCATAACCAGCTACGGCATTAAGCTCGTGCTTGCCGGCAAAAGTTTTGTCATAAGCAGCCTGGGTTCTGAAGGTAAAATAGTTCTGTTCTCCTGAAGTGACATTCAGTTGTCCTCCTTCAGGCATATAATGTACACCACCACTGGTAAACAGATTATAGATGTGACGAATCCCATAGCTGTCAGGAGTCAGATAAGTTTCTCCCCGATCAGAAATATCCTCATACTGGAACATCGCGCTGAGACGCAGTTCCGGCAACAGACTGACATTCAGATGGACGAATGAACGTGAGTAGGTCTCTCTGGTCTTCTCAAAACTTTTGTGCAGTTCATCCACAGGTACCACTCCTTCATCCTTCAATCCGAAAGAGGAGTTCTGCAAACTGGGTTCATCCAGTGCCACATAACCTTTCAGGGTGGCCGGTGACCCGTCAGCATTATACATACTCTGGTAATCTGCAAAGGAAGTCAGATCATTCAGATCATAATGGCCAGAAGCGTGTTTTTTATCTCTCGTATTATTCAAAGTAATTCCGAAATTCAGATTCAGCCACCGGGTCACATTCAGGTCCCCATTATATTGTAAGGAAAGCCTGTTGCTATATTGCTCCACCTCCGAAGTATTATCCCCCTGCCAATTGACGACTATATTAGAATTCAGGTAACGTCCCTTCGTGCGCAGAGCCAGGTTATACTGCTGCATGAAGCGATTGTGTTCCATCTGATCCTGCCATTCCTTCCGGTAATTGTTCCGGCTCCATGCAGCAATCGTACCGTTATAATCAGCATCACTGACCTGTCCAAGATGGTGGCGCATCATCAACTGTGTAATCGGGCTCAGCAGTTTTCCTCTGTGCCGGTATTGTCCGGACAGATAATTATAAGCTTCCGGGTGATTGGTGATCCAGTCAAAATTATCCTGCTCCACCTTCAGGTGGTCAGCTGTACTGGCATATCCATAATCACTGTAATGGTTCTTATCATAAAAGGTCAGATCCGTATTGAGTTCAATATCAAGTTTCTCTTTTGTGGCCCTTTTCGTGACAATGACAATGACACCATTAGAAGCACGGGCGCCGTAGATGGCGGCAGCTGCTGCATCCTTCAGAGTAGTGATTTTTTCCACATCATAAGGATTGACATCAGCAAGGGTCCCGCTGATAGGCAGTCCGTCAACTACGACAAGGGGAGAACTGTCAGCATTTAAAGTCCCCGTTCCCCTGATCGTCAGATCAGAACCATACTTTACCAGTCCGGCGACCTTCCCCTCAAGGTTAGCTGCCAGATCAGGCATATAGCGTGTATCCAGATCCTTGGCAGTGATCGCCTGGAAAGCCCCGGTAGCATTTTCCCTCTTCAATTTCTGATAACCGGTGACGACCGTTTCCTGCATGGTATAGGCATCCGACACCATCGTAATCTTCATCGGTTTTGCAGAACCTTTGTACTGAAGATTTTTCATCCCCAGATAACTCAGTTGGAACATAGGCGTATTCTCATCAGACCTTACCGTAAAATGTCCGTCAGCATCTGTGATCGTACCCGTTTTCGTACCCATGACCTTGATGGCAACACCGGGCAGTGACTGCCCGGCTTCATCCACCACTGTACCGGAAAACAGATACTTCTGAGCTGTAGCGGGCAAGGCCGTCAAGAAAAATGCCAGTCCCAGAATCAATTGCCATAAATCTCTCTTCTTTCTCATAAAATCATTATTCAATCACATTATTACCAAACGACTATCATTCCTGATCTCGCTCCTATTCATAATATCCCATAAGGGATGCCTGAAGGCTACGATCATCCTACTTCCCCGCAGTCAGCCTCTCCAGCACCTCTGGTAATCCCTTGTCACTGGGACGCAAGGCATCACTGTCATAGACCGTCCCGTCAGCATTGATGATCAGGAAACGCGGGATAGCCGTGATTCCATACTCCTTGGATAAGACCTCATGCTCCTGTGCATTGACACGAAACTGATCCCACTGAGGCCGGTCTTTGGCAATCTTCGCTATCCATGCTTTCCTGTTTTGATCCAGGGAAACACTCAGGAACAGCAGTTGCTTATTATCCTTGAAATGCTCTGCAAGTGTAGCCAGATAAGGAATTTCATGACAACACGGGCCACACCATGTCGCCCAACAGTCAATATAAAGTACTTTTCCAAAATAATCACTTAATCGATGTGTCCGGCCCTGAACATCCTCGAAAGTAAAGTCTGGTGCTTTTCTCCCCTTCTTCGTGTTCTTCAGAGCATTGACTTTGAACTGATAGGCTTTGATCAAGGAAGAATCAGAACCGCAATAAACTTTGAAAGGGCCCCAGAAACGGTCAATGTCAGTATAATCCTTGCCATAGTTCAGCGTTACCTTAGCACATTCTCTCATCAGAGCATGCTTGACCGTAGGATCAGTAACATATTTCTTAATGGTATCCAGATAAGCCAGCCCATAGTCAGTAAGATCATGTCCAAACAGATTATCATACTGATGTCCCAGTTTATGATCAATGAACACCTGTGGTAAATAGTTCAACAAGCCGATCCAATTGTTCACATCGATACGATTACAAAGTCCGGAGTATTCAGGATCCTTATCGCTGAGCATCCGGAGAGAATAGCGCAGGTAACAATCATCATTCATCTGCCGCAGGAAACTCTTCATGCCACTTTCCTTCAACTCCGAGACTGCCTTGCTGACTTCCCTGTGGCTGGCCTCCAGCATAGCCTGTTTCCTGGCCACCGGAATCGTATCGTCCTGATCCTCATAAGAGAAAAATTTCTCAAACTTATATGATCTGCCATACAGATCCAACACCTTGGACTCTGCGACATGTCCCCCTTTATACACGGCCCTGCCGGATCTGCCGATCTCCATTTCCAAAGTGCTGCCCGGCTGCAAGAAAAAGCGGTACTCACTGCCGTCCTTCAGCCGGACAGAAGCCATACAGAAAGGCTGCTCCGTAATCTTATCCGTGGTGAAGGAGAAGTCCCCCTTGTCATCCGGCTGCAGGCGGATCACATAACCGTCAAAATCCGTTCCACCCTTGTCCGGATTATAAATGAGCCTTGCACCCTCTCGTAATGCAGGATCATCAATTTTCCCTTTTAACATCTGGGCAGATGCTGCAACAGGCAATAACAATGCAAGCATTGTAAAAAATAAAGTTCTCGATTTTCTTTTCATAACAAATCACTTCATCAAATTTCACTTTTCAATTTCACTTTTCATCAACTCCGGTGAATCTCTTGATTCACTTCAAAAAATATACGACTCTTCACCTCTCAGCCACCCTTCGGCAGCCACGAGAAGAATTATCTCCAAGATTATCTTTTATATTTTACAAAAATAGGCAATATTTATGAAATAGCCAAATATTTATTGCATAAATTTACTATTTCAAAAAAAAAGGTTTCATTTTGTGACTTTATTGATGTTTTTTATCTGATAAAGTAAACGATGATAAAGGACTTTGGTACAAAAGGGATTTGTCATTTTTCTTCAAACGGGGATCCGACAGAGCCTCTCCCTGGAAATGATAGCTTCTGCGGTGATAACCGGTAATTCCATATTTCAAGATTGCCCTGCAATGTTCAGCAGTGGGGTATCCCTTATTGTCCTTCCAATGGTATTCAGGATACAGTTTATCCAAACGTACCATCTCCTCGTCACGGTAAGTCTTTGCCAGTATGCTGGCAGCAGCTATTGCCTGATAGGTTCCGTCACCTTTAACCATCGTACTGAAAGGCAAAGCCACCGCACTTCGTGCACCATCTTTCTCTAAGGGATAATAAGGGTCAAAATGATTCCCGTCAATGATCAGGACTTGTGGCAGCACCTTCAACCGGTCTATTGCTCTGTGCATAGCCAAGAAACTTGCATGAAGAATATTGATCCGATCTATTTCCTCAGGAGTTACGATCCCTACCGCCCAGGCTAAGGCCTCCTCCTGAATTCTTATCCTTAAGTCATAGCGCTTTTCGGGAGAGAGTTTCTTACTGTCATCCAATTCCGGATTGTCATAATCCTGAGGTAAAATAACGGCTGCGGCATACACGCTTCCAACCAGGCATCCTCTGCCGGCTTCATCACAGCCGCACTCTATTCTGTTCTGATAATAATGAGGGATCAATCCATGTCTCATCTGAAAATCTTTAATTATGCTGTTCCTCCATGAAGGAGTAATCTATGCACGAAACAATCATAAAAAAGATGAAAGCCAGTCTGCTTCTAGCTATAAAGCAGTAAAGACTTTCATCTTCGTTCAATAGTCTTGATTCATTTTCTAAAACATTTTCCGTACTCTCTCTATCGCATCGGCGAGCACATCGATTTCCTCCCGCGTATTGTAAAGAGCAAAACTGGCACGGACCGTACCGAGAATCCCCAGGCGGTCCATCAGCGGCTGTGCACAGTGATGTCCTGTACGGACTGCTATGCCGAGCCGGTCAAGCAAGGTGCCCATATCCATGTGATGGATGTTTCCAACCAGAAAACTCACGACAGCACCCTTATGTGCAGACTGCCCGAAAATGCGCATTCCCTCAATTGCACCTAACTTCTGCATGGCATACCGGGTCAGATCTTTCTCATGAGCCTCAATGTTGTCTATACCCAGCCGGTCGACATAGTTGATTGCCGTAGCCAGGCCGTGGGAAGCAATATAATCAGGAGTACCTGCCTCAAATTTCAACGGTGGTTTCTCAAACGTAGTCCCCTTGAAACTGACATGCTCGATCATCTCGCCACCTCCCTGATAAGGGGGGAGTTTTTCAAGCCATTCCTCCTTACCATAGAGTACACCGATGCCCGTAGGACCATAGATCTTATGTCCGCTGAACACAAAGAAATCACAGTCCATATCCTGCACGTCCACTTTGAAATGAGGCGTACTCTGGGCACCATCCACCAGTACCGGCACGTCATGGTCATGGGCAATCCTGATGATCTCTTTTACCGGATTGACCGTCCCCAGGACATTGCTGACCTGAGTGATACTGACGAACTTGGTCTTATCAGTGAATAATTTCTCGTATTCATCCAGTATCAGATCACCCTTATCCGTCATGGGAATGACCTTGATCCGGAAGCCTTTCTTCCGGGCCTGCAGCTGCCATGGAACGATATTAGAATGATGCTCCATCACGGAGACGATGACCTCATCCCCTTCATTCAGGTATTCATCACTGAAAGTAGAAGCGACCAGATTGATCCCTTCAGTGGTCCCTCTGGTAAACACGATCTCCGAAGCAGACCTGGCATTGATAAACTGGCGTATGGTCTCCCGAGCAGCTTCATGCAACTCAGTTGCCTGCTGGCTCATCCAGTGTACTCCACGGTGCACATTAGCATTCACATTCAGATATTCCTCACGCATAGCATCCAGCACACACAAAGGTTTCTGAGTAGTAGCAGCATTGTCCAAATAGACCAGAGGCCTGCCATAGATCTTCCTTGCCAGAATCGGAAAGTCTTTTCTCACCTTATTTATATCATACATATCTTAAGTCCTTTCTCAGTCCTCATATTTATCACCTTCATATCATCTGCAGAGCCTGCAGCCCGCACATTTGCTCAAGGTCCCATCAAAGCGCTTCTCCACCAGATAACGCAGGCGGTCACGAAGCGGAATCAGGTCTATCTTGTCAATCACTTCATTGACGAAAGCCCGTTCCAGAAGAGCCCTGGCGGTTTTCCGTGGGACACCGCGTTGTTCCATATAGAACATAGCCTCATCATTCAACTGCCCCACTGCCGACCCATGCGAGCATTTCACATCATCCGCATAGATTTCCAGCATCGGCTGAGAATACATCTGAGCATCCGCCGTGCCCACAAGGTTCCGGTTAGTCTCCTGAGACGTGGTCTTCTCTGCTCCATGACGGACCAGCACCCGACCGGCAAAAGCTCCCATAGCCTTATCATCAAGGACATACTTATAAAGTTCGTTGCTTGTACAATGACCAGCCTGATGGTCTATCAAGGTGTTATTGTCGACACGCTGGCTCTTATCTGCCAGGACACAACCATTACAGAAACACTCTGCGCCCTCTCCCTTGAAGACAAGATCGAGTTTGTTACGTGTGACACCGTTATGAAGCGTGATCACATTATGCGTAACATGACTATCAGCCTGCTGCTGGATATATACATTGCTGACCCGCGTATTCTTGACATGAGTTTTCTCCAGACAATTCAACTCCAGTCTGGCTCCATTTCCGACATACGCCTCAATGATCTGTGTGGTCAGGAAAGAAATATCATCCACGGAATCATCACAGAACAAGAGATTCGCCTCCGCACCTTCCTCCAGGATGACCAGCACCCGCCGGTTGACCATCAACGGACGGTCTGAGTGGAGCAGGTTCACAACCTGGACAGGTCGTGGCATTCTCGTATTTTCAGGAACATAGATCAGCATTCCGTCCTGAGCCAGCATCGTATTCAGTGCTGTCACAGCATCTTCTTCAGGGTCTGCGATTTTCGCATAATACTTCGAGAGAAGATCCGGATGTTCTCCGGCTGCATGGCTCAGAGAGTCAATGATCACCCCTTCCGGCAAATGGGCATGAGGTAATGTTTTCGAATAAAACTCATCATTAACGACAAAATAAAGAGAAGTACTCAGATTCTGTACTTCACACTTGAAGGCCTCGTACGGGTTGACCGGTATCTCAAAGCGGGTCAGGTTCAAGCCATAATCAGGTGCAAAGAGTTTTTGCATATCCGTATACTTATATCTTTCCACCTTACGGGAAGGGAAGCCATTATCCTGGAAAGATTTAAAAGCCTTCTCTCTCACCGCATTCAACGGTGCCGCTGAATGATCATCTATGATCTTACGATTCTCTTGAAAGAGATCGATATATTGCTTTTCACTACTCATCATAATTCACCACCTTTCGTTCGACAATAGATTCATAGGGACTAAGCTTCACTTTTTTCAGCTTCCTCAGCATCTGCTTCTTCCTTTATCCAGTCAAAGCCACGTTTTTCTATCTCATTGGCCAGTTCCGGACCTGCCGTCTTCACGATACGTCCCTTGTAGAGCACGTGAACGGAATGAGGCTTGACAATATCCAGCAAACTGGCATAATGGGTGATGACGATGAATGAATTCTCCTGTGTATGGAGTTTTTTCACCCCATTGGCGACAATACGCATGGCATCTACATCCAGGCCGGAATCTGTCTCATCAAGGATAGCCAACTTGGGTTCGAGCATTGCCATCTGGAAAATCTCATTCCTTTTTTTCTCACCTCCGGAAAACCCCTCGTTAACATTACGATGCCACAATTTCGGATCCAGATCCACGAGTTGACGCCGTTCGCGCATCAGCTTCAAGAACTCAGCAGCACTGAGCGGTTTGAGTCCCTGATATTCACGTCTGGCATTTACGGCAGCCTTCATGAAATTATTCATGGACACGCCAGGGATCTCCACCGGATACTGGAAAGAGAGGAACAAGCCTTCACAGGCACGTTCTTCCGGTTTCATCTTTAGGAGATCCTTACCATTGAAGATTGCCTCTCCTTCCGTAACGGTATAGAGAGGATTACCCGTCAGAATGGCACTCAGTGTAGACTTACCTGATCCATTCGGACCCATGATGGCTGTGATTTCACCATCCTTAACCGTGAGGTTGATGCCTCGTAATATTTCTTTTCCTGCAACTGTTGCATGCAAGTTTTTTACTTCAAGCATATTATCTGAAATTAAATGTTACATTATATTCAACTTAAGAGTTGAACCTGTATCAATTGGCCCTGCCGGTGGTTATACAGATCACCCCACCGTTCCCTCCAGGGATACGGAAAGGAGCTTCTGGGCCTCAACGGCAAATTCCATCGGGAGTTTATTAAGCACTTCCTTCGAATAGCCATTGACGATCAACGCCACAGCCTGCTCCATCGGAATACCCCGCTGATTACAATAGAAGAGTTGGTCATCAGAGATCTTTGACGTGGTAGCCTCATGCTCCACGACTGCGGTCTCATTGTGAATATCCAAATAAGGAAAAGTGTGCGCCCCACAATTAGAGCCTAAAAGTAGTGAATCACAACTACTGTAGTTGCGCGCATTGTCTGCATTGCGGGCAGCACGGACCAGTCCGCGATAAGAATTCTGGCTGTGTCCTGCAGAAATACCCTTGGAGATGATCGTGCTTTTAGTATCCTTCCCGATATGGATCATTTTCGTTCCCGTATCAGCTTCCTGATAATTATTCGTCAACGCCACGCTATAAAATTCCGCCTGGGAATGATCACCATGGAGGATGCAGGACGGGTACTTCCACGTGATCGCCGAGCCGGTTTCCACCTGGGTCCACGACAATTTGGAATTAACGCCTCTCAGGTCTCCACGTTTTGTAACGAGGTTAAACACGCCTCCCTTACCATTCTTGTCACCCGGATACCAGTTCTGGACGGTTGAGTATTTCACCTCAGCATTGTTATTGACGATGATCTCGACGACGGCAGCGTGTAACTGGTTCTCATCACGCATCGGAGCAGTACAACCTTCCAGATAGCTCACGTAGGCATCATCATCAGCAATGATCAAGGTACGCTCAAACTGTCCGGTCTGACGGGCATTGATCCGGAAATAGCTGCTCAGCTCCATCGGACACCTGACCCCTTTAGGGATATAGACAAAGGAACCATCACTGAACACTGCACTGTTCAATGAAGCGAAGAAATTATCACGGTAAGGAACGACCGTACCGAGATATTGCCTGACCAGATCAGGATGATTTCGGATCGCTTCACCCATACTACAGAAAATGATCCCCTTCTCACGCAACTTGTCCTTGAAGGTGGTCTTCACGGAAACGGAGTCCATGATGGCGTCGACGGCCGTACCGCTCAGGGCCAGCCGCTCCTCCAAAGGAATACCCAGTTTATCAAAGGTCTTCTCTAGTTCAGGATCTATCTTCTTATCCTTACGCTCTTTTACCGTCGGATCGGCATAATAAGATATCCCCTGATAGTCAATCTTTGGAACATGCACATGCCCCCACGTAGGTTGCTTCAGCGTCTTCCAGTAATTATAGGCCTTGAGGCGGAAGTCCAGCATCCACTGTGGCTCCCCCTTCTTCTGCGAGATCAGTCTGATGACGCTCTCGTTCAATCCTTTCTTAATGATGTCGGTTTGTACATTAGTGGAGAAGCCATATTCATACTTCTCATTGGCCACTTCCTTGACAAACTCGTTATCAGTTTTCATTTGTGCCATAAACTTACTCTTAAAATATAAATAACCTTCCCGTTTTCCGGTCAGGATTCCACCCCCTCCACAGTCTTTGCGGCTGTCTCAGGTCTCCAGTCTGATAACTATCACATAAATGCAACAAATATCATACCAAAAAAGCGATACCTCCAGCCTGTCAGTGACAGGTAGGCAGTACCGCTATATCTTATCTCCAACTGGAATCAAAGCCTACAGCCCGATCCAGTTCTATCCACGAATGGAGTTATAATTTCTGATCCACTTCCACCTCCGTAAAGGTTTCTATTTCATCCCCCACCTGAATATCATTGAAGTTGACCAGGCTCAATCCGCATTCCATCCCTGTAAGCACTTCCTTGACATCATCCTTGAAGCGTTTCAGTTCATTGATTGAAGCCGTCTTGATCACGATACCGTTACGCACTACACGAGCCTTATCCTTAGCATGAATCTTGCCTTCCGTGACCAGACCACCGGCAATCGTTCCGACTTTGGAAATCTTGAAGACCTGTTTTACTTCTATCTGTCCGGTGACCACTTCCTTCTTCACCTTATCCAGCATTCCTACCATAGCAGATTTAATATCATCAATGGCGTTGTAAATGACTGAATAGGTGTTGATCTCCACTCCTTCACGCTCTGCCAGTTTCCGGGCATCCACAGAAGGACGGACCTGAAAGCCGACAATAATGGCATCTGATGCACTCGCCATCATAACATCATTCTCTGTAATCTGCCCAACGCCTTTCTCTATAACGTTCACCTGGACCTTCGGCGTAGAGAGTTTGATAAATGAGTCTGACAAGGCCTCTATAGAACCATCCGTATCTCCTTTGACGATGATATTCAACTCATGGAATTCTCCACGGGCGATACGCCGTGAAATATCTCCCAGAGTCAAGCGCTTCTGCGTACGCAAGCCTTGCTCGCGCTGAAGCTGTTCACGCTTATTAGCGATCACACGTGCGTCCTGCTCAGAATCGATCACATGGAACTGGTCACCGGCGGCAGGTGCGCCGTCAAGTCCCAGCACCGTCGTGGGAACAGCCGGGCCGGCCGAATCCATGGACTGGTTACGTTCATTGAACATCGCTTTCACACGTCCCCAGCTCGTTCCCGCCAGGATCACATCACCTACTTTCAATGTTCCGTTGGACACCAGGACAGTAGCCACATAACCACGGCCCTTGTCGAGAGCAGACTCGATAACGGTACCTGTCGCCTTACGGTTAGGGTTCGCTTTCAGGTCTAACATATCAGCCTCCAGAAGCACTTTGTCAAGGAGTTCGTCTACGCCGACACCTTTCTTAGCACTGATCTCCTGACACTGGTATTTTCCTCCCCAGTCTTCAACGAGCAGATTCATATTGGACAAGTCGGTGCGGATCTTATCAGGATTGGCACCAGGTTTATCTATCTTATTGATGGCAAAGACCATTGGAACTCCTGATGCCTGACAGTGAGCGATAGCCTCACGCGTCGTAGGCATCACAGAGTCATCAGCCGCAATGATGATGATGGCGACATCCGTAACCTGTGTACCTCTGGCACGCATAGCGGTAAAAGCCTCATGCCCAGGGGTATCCAGGAAGGTGATATGCCGTCCGTTTTTCAATCTGACATCATAAGCGCTGATATGCTGGGTAATCCCGCCTGCCTCACCGGCAATCACATTGGTCTTACGGATATAGTCCAGCAATGACGTTTTACCATGGTCGACATGCCCCATCACGGTCACGATAGGCTGACGCGGCTTCAAGTCTTCAGTCTTATCAGCTTTCTCCGTGACAGCCTCCTGGACGGATGCGCTAATATACTCTGTCTTGAAACCAAACTCCTCTGCGACCATATTGATGGTTTCAGCATCCAGACGTTCATTGATAGACACCATCATTCCCACGCTCATTAAAGTGGAAATGACCTTTGTCACCGGGACGTCCATCATGGAAGCTAACTCACTGACGGTAACAAACTCAGTAAGTTTTAAGACTTTGCTATCCTTCTTTTCAGCAGAAGCAACTTTTTCCAGTTTTTCCTGGACAGCAACACGCTTCTCCTTACGGTATTTAGCACCCTTCTTATTCTGGTTTTGCTTATTGGTCAGACGAGCAAGTGTCTCCTTCACCTGACGAGCCACATCCTCCTCATTCACCTCCAGCGGTTTCTGGTTACGCCTGCGGTTACGGCTACGCTTCCTGTTGCTCCCGTTGCTCCCCTGCTGCTGTTGCTGGCGGGCCTCAGCGTTAATGTCTACACGCTCTTTATTAATCCGTACACGCTTCTTCCGCTCACCATTATCATGGTTCAATTTACTCTCACGCTCTTTGCGCTTCTCCTCCTTCGACTTGCGTTTAGGACGGGTACTCTGGTTCAACGCTGACAGGTCTATTTTCCCTAACACCTTCGGTTCATTGAGAGTCAACTTACGTTCACTCTTCAAAGTAAAGACCTCCGGTTGAGAATGTGACGGCCTATCTGCTTGTTTCTGGGCAGGAGTTTCCTGAGAAGTTGGCTGCGGAGCCTTTTGCTGGACAGGATTTTGATTCTGTGCCCGCTGCACAGGCTGGCCAGAAGAATGACTTTGCGGATACTCCGGTTTCCTCATCGGTTGACGGGGAACTCGATCAGTTCTATCAGCCCTCACCGGGCGAGCGCCGTGAGGCACTTCTGCGGTTTTCGGACGCGGCTGATTCACAGATTTTGCTTCTGTTACTGGATTCTTCTTTACCGGAGTTGCGTCTTCCGGTTTTGTCTTAGGCATAGGTTTGACAGGTTGTTGACTGACGGCAGTATCTTCTTCTCTTTTCTGACGTGAAGCATCCTTTTGCTTCGGAGCAACAGACGGCACCACAGGCTTACGACCGACAGGATTCAATTCGATCTTTCCCAATGGGGTATACTTCTGATGGCCGGATTCTTCCAACACATCAGCAATGCGGGAGACATGAGGTTCTTTCTTTGTCTCCTGCACACGCTTTTTCTCCTTTGGCTTCTTCTGAAAGAGTTTTTCGGCCTGACTTCTCACTTCTGCGTCCTGACGGAACTGGCTCTCTAGAGCCTTATACTGTGCGTCATTGAGCTTGAAGCTTAAGTCTTCCTTAACCTCTCCCAATTCTTTCTTGGATTTTAGGAAATCAACTGCCGTTTGAAGTCCTATATTCAATTCACGTAGTGCTTTATTTAATCTGATGCTCATTAATGAATGATCTGTTATTATCTCTGATCTGCTAAATATGTAGTATCATCTTCATGCGCTCTACCAGCGTACGGTGACGATTTATTGTTTCGCGAATTCGGCCTTCAAGACATTGAGGACATGATCCACGGTTTCCTCCTCAAGATCAGCCTTATCCACCAGCATTTCACGTGGTGCATTGATGACCTGACGGGCGGTTTCCAAACCGATGCTCTTGATGGCATCAATGACCCACTGATCAATTTCATCCGAGAACTCATCCAGATAGATGTCATCCTCAGCCTCACTTTCAGCGATCTCACGGAACACATCTATGGTATATTCCGTCAGCATAGAAGCCAGTTTGATATTTAATCCGCCACGTCCGATGGCCAGACTGACTTCTTCAGGTTGCAGATAAACTTCTGCCTTTTTGTTTTCCTCGTCGATATTGATGGAGGAAATCTTCGCCGGACTCAGGGCACGCTGAATAAACAACTTGATATTGTCGGTATAGTTGATGACATCAATATTCTCATTATCCAGTTCACGGACGATGCCATGCACACGGCTGCCCCTTACTCCGACACATGCCCCTACCGGGTCGATACGGTCATCATAACTTTCAACGGCCACCTTCGCTCTCTCGCCGGGAATGCGGGCCACCCGCTTCACGGCGATCAGACCATCAGCAATCTCCGGGACTTCTCCTTCCAGCAGACGCTCCAGGAATACCGGACTGGTACGGCTGAGGATAATCTTAGGATTATTATTCTCATTATCCACATGGTCGATCACGGCCCTTACCGTTTCCCCCTTGTGATACTGGTCAGCAGGAATCTGTTCAGATTTAGGAAGGATAAGTTCGTTATTCTCATCATCTACGATAAGTACTTCACGCTTCCAGATCTGGTAGACCTCACCTGCGATGATCTGTCCTACCCGGTCTTTATATTTATTATAGAGAGCATCATGCTCCAACTCCAGAATCTTGGAGGACAACGTCTGCCGCAGGTTCAATACAGCACGACGGCCGAACTTACTGAAGTTCACCGATTCACTGACATCCTCACCCACTTCATAATCGGGTTCTATCTTACGTGCATCCGATAGACTGATCTCCTTATTCTCATCTTGTACCTCACCGTCGGCAACGACCTTACGGTTACGGTAAATCTCAAAGTCTCCTTTGTCCGGGTTGACGATCACGTCGAAATTCTCGTCACTGCCGAAGATCTTGGCAAGGACCGTGCGGAAACTTTCCTCCAGCACGCTCACTAATGTTGTACGGTCAATATTCTTGGTCTCCTTAAATTCCTTGAAGGAATCGATCATACTCTGAGTTTCTTCTTTCTTCGTCTTTGCTGCCATAGCTTATTTGAAACTGATTAAGTATTTTGTATATTTCACTTTATCCATCTGGTAAGTGTGATCCACGTCCATCTTCACCGGACGCTTTTTGCCCTCCACCTTCACTTTCTCGCTGACAGCGACCACAAAGTCATTGCCATCTACGCTCTTGAGCACGCCTCTGACTTTCTTGCCTTCGGAGTCTTCCACTTCGACCTGCTTGCCCACATAGTTCTTATATTGCTGGGGTACCTTAAAAGGCTGGCCAAGGCCGGCTGATCCCACTTCGAGTTCATAATCCTCCTCGTCACGGTCCAGCCTGCTCTCAATATATTTACTGAGCTCCACACAATCATCAATCCAAACGCCATCAGCATGATCAATCTCCACCACGATATGATCGTCCTCACTGATCTGAATGTCCACCAGGAAATATTCCTTGTCTTTCAGCCAATCTTCTACGATGTCCTTTACGACGCTTCTGTCAATCATCCCTCAACTTATGCTTATTAAAAAAATGAGGAGCCCTTCATCAGGAGCCCCTCATTCCACTGAATGGTGCAAAAATAATAATATTTTCGCACACACGCAAATATTTTCTATTTTTTCTTTGGTTGTAACAGTTTTTTATACGATTCAGGGTTCTGGATAAGTTTCATTGCTGCCTGCATTTGTTTATCTGTACGCAGCGCATTCTCTATTCCTCCCCGCTGGTAATAATAAGCTGTCACGATGTCATTCTCGATCAGTTGCTTGATAGCTTCCCGGTTGAAGTCAAGATCCTTAGCCACATTATGCTTCAGTTTCTTCTCCAGAGCGGCAAACTCCGGTTTGGCATCATTATAATAACCTTCAAATTTGGCGAGCTTCTCCAGATTCTTGAGATAATTCTCCGTCTCGTGATCGTATGTAAAGTGGCACTGCAGAACCCGCTGCTTGAAATTATCATAGTCAGCATCCGTCAACTGGAACTTATCCGGAGGGGCAATCGTCGGATGACGAGCAATATAGTCGAGTTCATAATTAAGCAGCACCTCATTACTATCACGGCCGGCAGCCAGGTAAAAGGCGATATTCGGAAGAGAGTCAGATTCCAGGACCACATCGGGCTGGATTCCCCCTCCATCACGTACCAGACGGCCATGAAGGGTATGGAACACATGGGTGAGTGAATCGGGCACATGCTCGGTATATCCGCCGTTGGCATGTTTATAATTAATCGCCTGAATACAACGGCCGGAAGGAATATAATATCTGGCCGTAGTCAGTTTCAGTTGGCCATTATAGGCAATATCCACCGGCAACTGCACAAGTCCTTTGCCATAAGTCCGCGTACCTAAGATGACGGCACGGTCAAGGTCCTGCAGAGAGCCGCAGGTGATCTCACTGGCACTGGCCGTATTCCCGTTTACCAGAACAATGATCGGCATCACCGTATCAATGGGCTCCACGGTAGTCTTGTATTCATGATTCGCCTGTTTCAGTTTGCCAATCGTCTTTACGAGGGTAATGCCTTTAGGTACGAACATATTGACGATATTGACAGCCTCCTGAAGAGAGCCGCCACCGTTGTTTCTCAGATCAAGAATCAGTCCCTTTGCTCCTTGTTTCCGGAAATTGATGAAAGCCCGGCGTACATCCTTTGAACACTGATCAGTAAAGGAGCTCAGATTCATGTAAGCGATGTCGTTCGCCTGCATCCCATAATACGGAAGGGAAGGCAATTGTACAGACTTACGCACAATTTTAAACTTCATCGTTTTTCCGGTGCTCGGCCGCTTGACCTTAAGAAGGAACGACGTTCCCGGATCTCCACGGAGATGATTGCTGACATATTGTACATCCTTGCCGATCATTGAAGAGTCGTCGATGGACAGAATCTCATCACCCCTTTTCAGCCCTGCCAGGGCTGCAGGCATCCCTTCATAAGGCTCATCAATAATGATATGATGATTCTGATTATTGAGGCGGACGATTGCTCCGATACCGGCATATTTTCCAGTCAACAGTTGTTTCAGGTCCTTCACCTGATTTTCAGGATAATACACAGTATAAGGATCCAGACTCTTCAACATCGCATTGATGCCGTTACCAATCACTTCGTTGGCATTCAAAGTGTCTACATACATCAAGTCAAGGTACTTATAGATATCTGTAAAGATTTCCATATTTTTAGAAACATCAAAAGCATGATTATCTTCCGACGTTCCTGTCTGTGCAGCAGCTGGTAAAACGGCCGCCATAAAAATTGCTAAGACCAGTTTCTTCATGAAGCTTATTTTTTAGATTCTGATTCAATGCCTATTTAGATTCCTCTTATTATGGAGTCCCAAGGATGCCTGCAAAATTACGATATTAAAGCGGAAAAACACTAGAAAGGCTCGAAAAAATTGCTTATTTTAATAGAAAAGCAAAAATTCCTTTCAAAAAATTTGGTAATAAGGGAAAAACGTTTTACCTTTGCAGTCGCAATCTAAAAGACGTGATAGAAAAGCTTCAATAGCTCAGTTGGTTAGAGCATCTGACTGTTAATCAGAGGGTCGTTGGTTCGAGTCCATCTTGAAGCGCAACATGAAGGAGTTACGAATATTGTAACTCCTTTTTTCATATCCGGACACAGGCTCAGGAACATCAGGATATCATGGGGTCATTTTATAAAGTTGGTTTTTTAAAACCATCTTATTATGTTTCAGGTATAAAGGAATTAATAATAAAATCCGGGCATGAATGTCATTAAAAAGATAACTCTGACAACACTATATGCCATAATATACACCTCAGCTATGGCCCAGATCAGCGGCTACGTGAGGGAACAGGGGGAAGGCGCACCTTTGGAGTATGTTACTGTGGCCTGTCTGAACGCCAGCGGTTCTGCAATTGGTGGAGCACTGACCGACTCACTCGGATATTTCAATATCAGTCAAGCAACAATAGAAGACTCACTGCGATTCAGTATTGTCGGCTATAAGACAAAGACTATATCCGTAGTACAGTCTGGCAGCGTTGACACTGTTTATCTTGAGAGAGACAATACCGTCTTAGGCGAAGTGGTTGTTCATGGCAAGCAGATTGTCCAGACGCCGAATGGCTTTGTAGTAACTATCAACGATGTGCTTAAGCAACTCGGAACAGCCAGAAATGTTCTTGGTCATATACCTTTTGTAACAACAAGAAATGGATCCATCAGTGTCATTGGCAAAGGCAATCCCGTCATTTATATAAACGACCGGCAAATGAGAAATGCTACCGAGTTGGACCAAATTAATTCTTCTGACATCAAGCAGGTGGAAGTCATAACCAATCCGGGAGCGGAATATGCCTCCAGCGTGAATTCCGTCATCAGGATACGGACGGTGAAAAGAAAAGGCTACGGATTTGGTAGCAGGGTTGACGCTGAAGTTTCCAAAGAAAGGAAATGGTCCTATAATGGCGGAATATCCTTGAACTATCAAACAAGAAGAGATGTCAACTTTTTCGCTTCCGTACGGTATAACAGAAATGACGAAAAGTACTCCATTAAACAAAACCTAAACTATTGGCGGCAACAGGAAATCAATCAAACAGCAAACGAAGACCTGCATGGTACGACGTGGTACAGTACAGTCGGATTCGACTATCAGAAAGACAAGGCCTCTTTCGGAGCGATGTACAGGTACACTTACGATCCTACCCATGCTTTAGGCAATGACAGTTTCTCTGTTTACAGGAATGGAGACTTTCACATTTCGCAATCTTACAGAGACAGAAGAAATATTACTGAAGGCACCCACTATGTCAATGCTTATATGAATGATGACTTCAGCAAGGACACGCATCTGAAATTGGACGCCGATTATATGAATGTCAAAGCTCCACGCAGCCAGGAATATGTGATGGACAATGAAGGGCTGTACACCAACTCGCAAAGCAGGAGCCAACTGTATGCGGACCGCATAACTTTCTCGTCGGCTCTGTTCGGAGGCACCGTAACTGTTGGTGAAGAGAGTTCTTATACCCACACCCGCAACAACTATAATGTTCTTTCTACAACCACGCTGACCACTGACCTGACAAGCAATCGCACTCGGAGCAGGCAGCTGTTGCTGGCTGTTTTCGTTGACTACAGACATCGTCTCAGCAAATTTCTGGATGCCAGCATTGGTGGCCGCTATGAGCATGCCAACTTTGATGATTACATCAACGGAATCAAAGACCCTGCTGCCAGCAGAAGGGACAACAACTTCTTTCCATCCACCTCAATATCATACAGTGGAAAAGACATCCAGATGTCACTGGCATATCGGTATACCACAATCCGCCCCATCTATTTTTATCTGCGCAGTTCCGTGGAATATGACAGCCCTTATTTCTACGCCACAGGCAATCCGTCACTACTTCCCCAGACGACGAATCTGATATCCTATTCCTTCTTCTGGAAGAACCTGCAGTTCACAGCAAACTATTACATGCACAAAAATTCGACAGTGTTTACCATGGACAGATATCTGGACAGAGACTCCATAGTCCTGTCCAGTCCGGAGAATATACGTCACAACCAGACCTTGGACCTTGCACTGGTCTTCAGTCCCACATGGTTCAGCATCTGGAGTCCTCAGTTCACATTGGACTTCAACAAGCCGTTCATGACTTATCATGGTACAAGCTACAGAAAGCCCATATTATCTTTCGAGTTTGACAACACTGTTCAGCTGCCCCTTCATTTTCTGTTCGGCCTAGATATGAACATGAGCACGAGCGGAAATATCAGCACGGACTTGGAATACAATTACAAATCATTCCAACTCGACACCTATCTCATAAAGACCTTTTTCAATGACCGCATGAGGCTGAGGTTCTCTGTCGACAATGTGTTAAACATTAATCATACAAGATTATTGAGGTCAACGAATAATATAGATATGCGTCAGTGGTACAATAATAATAGAAGAACATTCCGGCTGAGTTTCAGCTATGAGATAAATCCAACAAAGAAAAAGTACAAGGGACAGGCTTCAACTAATGAGATAAACAGACTGTAAATGAGATTTTCTTTTTATCTCCAGCATGGATGCCTTTAAACGGTCGCTTGACTTATGAAAGTTTGCGCTATTCCACTCGTCATTAATGATTACGATGTCTATTCTCCCACCGATAATGTTACGGAAGAACAGACACCTGTCATTTTAAGAAAAGATGCTGCCCTAAGACTTTTCCGCATCCGCTCCGGACATCCTCTTAGGACGGGAATAGTCCTCCATCTCCTCAAGCCTGATGCCATCATTAAAGGACCAGTGGACACGGTGCGTAGCCGAATCATAATAACCGGCAGGAACGAAATGGGTATACACCCGTTTGATATGTTCTTTCGGCTTAAACTCAACAGAAGGACTGAGTGCTACCGATTTGATACCCGTATGGAAATAGCCAAAACCATCAAGGACGACCTTCTGCCCGTCCATGAGTTGCTCCTTCATTACATTCTTCAGCGCAGAAAGCACTGCAAGGGTGTCTGCCTCCGTCGCAGTACACCTCCGGGTAATCATGTCTGCCAATTCAGGAGTATGGACTACACCACTGACACAGACTCTTGCAAACCACTTCCCGTTCCGGGAAGGGTGGCTGTGATCAACAATCTGACTCAATTTATATTTTACACTCATCACTTATAAATTTAAATCCGCTTCAATTCTTTTCTCTCCACTAGCACTGATTGACAGGTCTATCATAGTCACATTCTGCATGGTAACTGATCAAAATGGCGCATTTTGCCCTACCGAAATGGTGCATTATGGGGTAGCGAAATAGTACATTATGGTATACCAAAATGGCGCATTATGGTCACAGGGTAGTTAGACTTGCAACACCAATGGCTCACACATCAACTATTAAACGCACTGTAAAGATAACTCATCCTGATTCGATTTGCAAATTTATGAGTACTTTTGTCTTATAGAACCGAATAAAGGATAATCATAGTTTTAAAAAAAACTTCCTTTCCGATGTCACAAAACACATACTTGAAGTGTCTATCTAATGAACATGAGTCCAAAAGCATTTGAAATATGGGTCAAAAAGCTACGCCCGCAACTGCTCATCCTCTCCATCCAAATCCTGGGCGATAAGGACGAAGCAGAAGATGTGGTACAGGACACGGTGCTAAAACTCTGGTCCATGAGAGCACAACTCGACAGATACCGGTCAGCCGATGCATTGGCCAGGGTCATCACACGCCGATTGTCCCTCAATGCCATAAGGAACAGAAGCCATGAGAGAATCAGACAGGACATTCCGATAGCCGACTCGCCGGAAGACCGGATGATCGATACTGAGGAAGAAGAAAGGGTGATGGAGATGATCCGCACCCTACCCGACAAGCAACAGACCATCCTCCGCATGAAACATATCGACGGCATGGAAGTTTCTGAAATCGCCCGGACCACAGGGATGACCGAAGAAGCTGTCAGGCAAAACCTCTCACGGGCACGAAGAAGAATTATCTCTCTTTTTAACAGGTGACAAGCGGTCACCAGGGGCAGTCCCTCTCTGACTGCCCTTTTATTCAAGATACAAATGAAATACATCCGGAAGGTAAACTGTACCAGATCAAAAATCTGGCATATCCCGGAATAATGGAAAGGAAAAAGGAAAATGACAACGATCCATCAAGACCAGGCCAGACAATGGCTGGAAAAGTTTCTCGACGGAAGGACATCCAATGAAGAAGAAAAGGCACTCTATACCTTCTTCGCTTCTGATGAGGTGCCAAAGGATCTCAGAAAATACAAGAAGATGTTCGCCTGGTATGCAGGAAAGATGCAAGGTGATCTCCCACGGCAGTCGAGGGCAAGGCACAGGATGGTGACCGCCCTGTCCATCGCAGCCTCGATCTTGCTATTAGCCGGTGTGGGATTCGGTATCCAGAAACATATCGAGCAGCAAAAGGTCTATGAATGTTACGAAGGCAGCTACATTCTTCATGACGGACAGAAAATCACTGATCTCCGGAAAATCCTGCCTCAACTCCAGGCTACGGAACATCAGGTTAAGGTACTGAAACAGGAAGTCCACCAGCAAATCACGGGAAAAACCGACGAGGATGAGCTCCCCGTCATCTAAACAAAACAGGAGGATCAAAATATGAAACGAATACTAATGATGATTTTCAGTCTTTTACTTGTGATGCCACTCATGGCCCAATCCAGCATTGAGAAAGTAGTTTCAGAGATTGAAAGCAAAGGAGTTGACGGCACGGTTATCATAAAGCGTAACCCCACAACCAAAAAGTTCATTAGCAAGACCCGTTGCTATAACTTTGTCAGCAAGAACGGGAACTATGCAGAGAAACTCATCCGCGCTTTCAAGGAAAGCAGTGATAATGCTATAGAATATGTCCAGTCGAGAAACAACTATGTGGCTAAGTTTGCCAGTGGTAACACCATCACTTCATATATTCTCAATATCAGCAACTATGGCAGCCAGAATCCCAGGGTATCTCTCGTCATCACGTCAAAAGACAAGAACTACAGAGCAGAAATCTTCGACTTTGATCCAGGAATGTCAATACAGATCAATCCGGAGCAAAAGGAAGAACTGGAAAACGAGATTAAGCATTTAAAAAGTCTTAGTGACCGGCTTGCGGTAATCACCCATCATTACCAGCAAAACAATCCTTAAACTTTTCTGACAAAGGCATTTGATAATCCTTCTTTCTAAAGCATTTCTGACATTTTTTTCTTATATTTGCAGGGACATTAAGAAGTAAAGGAAGAGCAAATGGCCAGTCAAAAAGATCTGTCTAAAAGGTTGTTACTGATTTTCTATAAACTGTATGTATCAACTATCCAGGAGAAGGCATCAGCCGTCCCCGGGCAGATGCTCCTTAATTTTGTGAATGATCATATCAGCACTCCCATTTCGGAAAGGACCCTGCAGCGTGACATCAAGGAAATCCTCAGCATTCTGCCTGTACAGATCAGTTATAATAACAAAAAGGGAGGTTATCGCCTGTCGGCAAAAAAGACAAAAAACATCCGACGCGAGGTGAAGAGCCAGGGACAGGAAATGGAACTGTCGGATTCTCAAATCGACAAACTCAAAGAGAAACTCGTCCTGTTCAAACTCTATGACCCGCAAAAGGATTTCAGTTGGGATATTCCTAATCAACCAGGCAGCTATATCTTCCTGCTGCGGAGCGGTAGCACACTTCCCCCAACCTCAAAGATTCCGGTTTACAGTAAGATCGAAGTCAACGGCGAGCCTTTCCGCGTCCTTTATACAGGCATCAGCACGAAAGCACGCCTCCGCAAGCGTATCTATGCCCGGCATTTCGGGAACAACTCAGGGAAATCCACATTAAGGAAATCGCTGGGGCGATTATTCCATTTCAACCTTATCCCCCGTGACAAGAACAAACCAGATGATGGTTATAAGAAATTCTGTAAGGATGATGAGATAAGGTTAACAGAATGGATGCAGGAGAACCTGATCATCCTTTACTATGACCATGCAGATAACTACGAAATGCTACAGGGCCAGTTGATCTCTTATCTGAACCCGCCTCTGAACATCAAAGACAACCACAATCCAGTTAACCTTGAATTCAGGCAGGAATTGAAAAGACTAAGGATCGGGAGACCACTTGCCCATCATCAGGATTGATCCCCTACAGGAAAGTTATCCGATGACAGGGAGAAGAGCCCCTCCGATACCGGTCCTCTCAATTCCGGCAATGCCCCTTATGAGTCATAATCTCCAGCACTTTATCATCAGTCGTACACATCGCATCCTTTCCGATACTGGTCAGGTTACGGATACTCTGATCCACGTCATCATCAATGATACCCTCCGCAGCGGTAACATATTGCCCCTCCATGGAAAGCATGGCAGACCACAAGGCCATGCTGACACCCGAACATATCTTCAACGAACAACTCGGCTTGGCCCCGTCACAGATCATCCCGGTAAGGGTAGCAATCATATTTTTCACCGAATGGCAGATATGGGTATAATCCCCTCCCATCAGATAGGTGATACCACAACTGCTGCCGATGCTGGCGACAACACAGCCACACAAGGCAGACAGTGTCCCCAGACTCTGTTTGATATAGATCGCCGTCAGATGACTGAGCGTCAACGCACGGATCAATTCCTCATCCGTATTCTCATTCTCCACGGCATATACCACAACAGGATTAGTGGCACATATCCCCTGGTTACCGGAGCCGGAGTTGCTCATGACCGGGATCATAGCCCCACCCATACGGGCATCACAAGCAGAAGCAGTCTTGGAGATGATATGAGAAAAGATCGAATTTCCGAAGATGCCATGGCTGAGCGGTCGGTCCATCGTCTTACCCAGGCAATGTCCATAGTTGCCCTTCAAGGATTCCGCCGCCGCACGCATATTATAGTCCCTGGTTTTCCGGATAAACTCAAGTTCGTCTAATGGGGAGAACATCGCATAATCATACACCATCCTCAGATTGAGTCGGATGCCCTCTGCTTCGCTCTCCCCACCCGTAAGATTACGCTTGTCATACAACACCCTGCCATTTATTCCCTCATAGACAAAATGCGTATGACTGCCGGCAATGATTGTGACGGAACGATCCTTACCCGACTGGCAGATCACCTCTACATAAAGTTTGTCCACCTCTCCCTCCTTCAACTGAATACTAATCGGATCCATCTTCAGATAATCCTTTCCCTTCCGGAGTGCCTCCGGAGTCAAGTCCTTAATCACCTCCAACTGATATTCAGACTTTCCTATCAGTGCGCCGAGAGCGATGGCTATCGGCAGTCCGACCATTCCCGTACCAGGAATGCCGACTCCCATAGCATTTTTCAGGATATTCTTACTGAGCAGGACCGTGATCTTGTCCGGTATACACCCCAGATTTTCCTTGGCACGGGCCGTACAAAGGGCTACCGCCATAGGTTCCGTACAACCGACTGCAGGGACGACCTGCTGCCGGATCACTTTCCGGATCTGGTCCCTGACCTCCTTACCCAATACCGCCATCATCTAGCCTCCTTACCATAATCAGCCAGTCCCTTATTCAAGAAGTCAAGATAAGCACTGACATCCTCTTTATAGCTGAAAGACCTGTTAAGCGGCCTACCCAGATTATCGACCGGCACATAGAATGGCTGGGTATTAGAACCGAACTTATGAGCCTGGAGATAGCTCCACTTATCACCTATTGTGCGTAACGTGCGTGTACGCCCATGGTCAGTCACCACCATCGGTTTAGGCAGCGGTGTCTTATCGTCCACGAAGAGAGAGATCAGCACATAATCCTTAGTCAGTTTATCAGCTACCGTAGGATCCGTCCACACCGCAGCCTCCATCTTCCGGCAGTTGACACAGCCGAAACCGGTAAAGTCGATCAATGCCGGTTTGCCTTGAGCCTTGGCTGCTGCCATCCCCTGTTCATAGTCCGTATACTGTGCTTTCACCACCTTGTTATTCAAGTTGAAGTCCTGCGTATTCATCGGAGGCGCGAAAGCACTGACCGCCTTGCAAGGAGCCCCCCAGAGTCCGGGAACCATATAAAGGGCAAAGGCAAGAGAGCAAAGGCCCAGCATCACGGAAGCCACCGGCATTGGTCTGGCAGGCATCGGCTTCCCCTCAGCATCATACAGGACATCCGACCGGAACCGGAGTTTGCCGATGAGATACATGCCCATAGCGCCAAAGATAACGATCCACAAGGCGAGAAAGGTCTCCCGGCTGAGGATATGCCATCCATACGCCAGATCCGCCACCGACAGGAACTTCAGAGAAAAAGCCAGTTCGATAAATCCCAAGACCACCTTAATATTGTTCATCCAAGAACCAGACTTCGGAGCAGATTTCAGCCAGGAAGGGAACATGGCGAAAAGAGTGAAAGGGATGGCCAGAGCCAGAGAGAACCCGAACATCCCAATAGCCGGGCCGGCCCAGTTGCCTGAGGTCACCGTCTGGACGAGGAGCAGTCCGATGATCGGTGCCGTACAGGAAAAGGAGATCAGCACGAGGGCAAAAGCCATCAGGAAAATGGAAAGCACACCTGTCGTCTTTGCAGCCTTAGAATCCACTGCATTCCCCCAACTGTCGGGGAGTTTGATCTCAAACCATCCGAAGAATGAAAAGGCGAAGAGAACCAATAAGAGGAACAGGATAATGTTGAAGACCGCATTCGTAGCCAGCGAGTTCAACGTGCTCGGCCCGAAAATTGCCGTAATGACGATTCCCAGAGTCAGGAATATCACGATGATGGACAAGCCATAGAGTGCGGCATCCCTGATTCCTCCCTTCTTGTCACCACCCCGCTTGAGGAAGAAACTGATCGTCATCGGAATAATCGGCCAGATACAAGGCATCAGCAGAGCCAGCAAGCCACCGATGAATCCCATCCAGAAGATATAGAACAGAGAATGACTGGCCACATTATCATTGCCGCCAAAGGACTGCAGTTGCCTTATCACCGGCTGCCACCAGGACTGTTCCTCCTGAGGAGTCGTCTGGACGACAGTGGCAGGTCCCGTCTGAGTCTTGGCAGTGTCTACTGCCGGAAGGACTGTGGAATCAACCTTCATCCCCTGTTGGAGTGCAGAGGGGGAATCCACTGTCCCGGCCGTCGTACTGCTGACTGCCGCAACTATTCCAGCCTGAAAGGAAGGAGACTTCCCCGCCTTCTTCACCTCAATCTGAGTAGGAGGCAGGCAATTCTGATCATTGCAAGCACCATATTCAAGATATGCGTCTATCTTATAATTCGGCGATGTAAATTTTATTTTCTGGACGAAAGTTACACTCCCCTCAAAATAACGGAGTTTCATACCGAAAAGCGGATCCATCTTGGAGATTTCCCGTCCACGTGGCATCAACTTCCCCACTGGTTTCACCCCACTCATGCTATTTACATGGAAGGTGGCAGAGATGGGGCCATTATTTCCTAGATCCGTAGAATAGACATGCCAGCCAGCATCTATTCGCCCCGTAAAGATAATCTCTGCATTCGCAGTTCCATCCATCTTCACCTGGGTAGCAAACTTGACAGGATTAACCATCTGGGCATGAGCCACTATAAAAGTCATGACCATTATCATGAGTGAAACAGTCTTTTTCATATTCATCATATTCTATTCAAATTATTTATGGCAAATCAACTCACTTCTTCTATTCTGGCCTCATATCAATTTCTCTTGAACTTATTCTTTAAAGACATGAGCAGCAATATCTCTTATATTATCAACGTTATTTCTCTTCGGTTCTTACTAAAAGCATAACCATTTTTCAACCTCTCTATGACGAAAAAACATAGGAATTCAGGCTACAATGCTGCAAAGTTACTGATTTTTCTATCAAAACAGCATAATTATTCGTTATTTTTCTTTCTTTTTTCTATCTTTGAAGCACAAATACTATAAAAACGGAAAACAGAGATGATAGAATTACTCTTAATAAGTTTTCTCACTTTTGCAGAATTGAACTGTGAGAATTTATTCGACACACAGCATGATAGTCTGAAAAACGATTACGAATTTCTCCCCGGCAGTAATCACCACTGGACACGCACACGATATTGGCGCAAACTGGATCATATCGGTCAGGAAATCATCGCATTAGGAAAAGATTCTGCCCATCAATGGCATCTGCCCGACTTTGTCATCCTCTGTGAGGTAGAAAACGACAGTGTCATGCGTGATCTCACCAGACGTTCCCTTCTCAGACATGCCAAATATGAATATTTCATCACCCGTTCCCCAGATGAACGCGGAATTGATGTTGCCCTTCTGTATAATCCCTACGCTTTCCTCCCCATACGGCACTTCAGTTTCAGAGTCCATACCTTGCCGGGCATGCGTCCTACGAGGGACATTCTCTATGTCAGCGGCAGGCTCAGTAATGGCGACACCCTGCACATCTTTGGAGTTCACGCACCCAGTCGGATGGGTGGGGAACGAGCCTCCCGTCCTCACCGCCTGCTGGTAGAAAGGAAACTTGCTGAAGCCATTGACTCCCTACGATGCCAGACACCGGAGGCAAGAATTATCATTGCCGGAGACTTCAACGACTATCAGGATTCTCCGGCCCTCAAGAAACTTTATTCACTCGGGCTAACAGACATCTCCAGAGAAGCGAAGGGGAAAAACGGAGCCAAGGGCACCTATCGCTTCCGGGGAGAATGGGGAAGTCTGGATCACATCTTGTGTTCTCAAAAAGCAGCAAGTCCCCTGATCGATTGCTTTATCGGTGATCTGAAATTCATCTTAGAGCCGGATGAAAAATACGGAGGGGTAAAACCGTTCAGGACCTATATGGGTCCCGCCTATCGTCCCGGTTATTCCGATCATTTACCCCTCGTAGCAAAATTCAAGATAGAACAGGAACAGCCTTAACCCCTCAGAACAGTTCTCCTCTCCGTCATCTTATCTTGGGAACGCAGAAATCCTCAGTCTTGCTGCTCCCATGGGAATCAGTGTAATGGTCTCTGGCTGCAACCTCGGAGCATTCTCCCGTGGCAGCACTCCGCACAGACCATCAGGAGCAGCCTTCCAGGAAGGAATGCGGCAGCCTTTCGTCTGGATCTCTATCGGCGCGTTCTCCTGGGTAAAAGGCAGCAGGCCATCCGCCAAAGGCTTTCTGATGACCTTCATATCCACGAGTTGGTGATTCTCATTCAAATCCAATGCATAGTTCCACGGGCTATCTGCATAAATGTCATACGCCGGCCATTGAGAAGCATCCACTCCCTTCTGCCACCGGCTGTCACTGATTGCATGCTCCTCACAGTTATGCCGGACATACCGCTCCTTGATTTTCAGAGAAAACGTGATCGGCCCATAATTGACACTGACACTGTTTTCGTTCGTCTGCCAGGTTCTCATCCTGACAGACATCGGGAAACGGAGCATAATCGTATCACCGTTCTTCCACGTTCTGCACACCCGGAGATAGTTCTTGCCTACAGAGACAGCCTCAGCCTCCCCATTAACAGAAACCACTGGATGGTCCGTCCAGCGGGGGATTCTCAGATAAAAAGGAAATTCCACCTTCCCTTTCATTTTCAGAGTAATGCGGATATTCTCATCAAAAGGATATTGAGTCTCCTCGGCTATTGTTATTTTCTTCCCGCCAGCGACCTTCATCCTTGCCGTACAAGCTCCATAGAATGCTATAGCAGCACCGTTGTCCGGCGTGGCATAGACCAGGTTCTCCGAATAATAAGGCCACCCTTGGGAATGGTTGTGCTGGCAGCAACGGCTGCTGAAAGGATTCATAGACAGGAACGGACCACTATTATCTATCCCCGGATGATGGTTCCTGGAGTCACTGACAATCATATTCGGGGAGGTGATATACCTCAAAGCCTTAAAATCAGGCATCACTGCTGCCGGATAAGTATTGAAGGCTACATCTTCACCATTTGCAGCCCAGTAAGGATCACCGGTAAGCCTGAGCATATATTCGTCAGAGGCCATCTGCTCCACCATACCACAGAGTTCCACGCCCTGTCTCGGGTCAATATATCCCATCCGGGCATTCTCATCAGCTCCGAACATGCCACCGGGGACCTGTCCGAATACCCGTCTGACCAGGAACTGGTCATGATAAGCATCCTTCAGATAAGCAGAATCACCCGTCATACTAAAATAAGTTGCAGGCTCCCTGAATCCCTGTACTATATTCACATTATGCCAGTTGGGCAGTGTCGATTCCTGGCACCAGTCAGCCGTATTACGATGGATTTTCCCGGCCAGATCCAGCAAGAACTTATCCCCCGTAATATTATAAAGCCACAGGACACTCCTCATATTGTCTCCTCCACGGCTGTTCTCCCAATAGTTTTTCAAGAACCGAGCATCAGGTATTGATTGCTCCCATTTAAAAAACCGTGTCATAAACGGAATCACACGTTTGTCCCCCGAATATTCATAATAAGACTGAAGGACATCCAGCATGATAAAATGAGCCCACAACTCCGGTTTCCCGTCCGAGATATTGACAGGACCAAAAGAGCCATCCTCTTTCTGGCTTTTCAGCACAGCCTCAATCCAAAATTTTGTCTCTTTGAGCATTTTCTTATCCTGAAGGATATAAGCCAGGTCACCATATCCCCGTAACCAGTAAGGCACCTCTTCCCAGCCATGATCACCCCCTGGAGTAAGCCAGGCATTATGATCTTTTGACAACCATGCAGATATTTCATTCAGATGTCCGGTGAGCCCAGCCCGCTGAAGGTTGAGATACTTGCCTATCCAGCCCGCCGGATGAATGCAGCCTACCGGCAACTTTATAAAACTGGCAGGCTGCAGAGGAGCCCTGGAATCCACATAGTTCCTGCTCCTTTGTGTCAAGTCAGGGTGATCTACCATCTGTGCCAGGCATACCGAGCCAGTACTGGTCATCAATAAAAACACGCAAGAAATTAAAAATCTGGTTTTCATTATCTCATATTCAAAACGACTTATAGAACATTTTACACAAAAGGCAAATCACTAAAAAAGCATTCGACATCGTCCCTACTTGCCCCCAGATGCTTCATAATATCTCTGAAGCAGCAAAAGGCAGGAAAAAATCCCATGAACCAGTCTACCTGATTAAGAACTGCAACTAACCGCCTCATCTGTCGACCAATTCAGAGATTCAAATCTTTTTTAGCGTCTAAAGTTACGAATAATCTACAAAACTGCCAAATATATAAGTCTAAAACATGAGCATCTGCTTCCTGATCATCCCCCCTTCACAGAGACCATTTAATGATTCTCTCTAGAGAAGGCCGAATGATTTGCACCAACAGCTGTAAAAGTCAGGCTTTTCCAGTTTTCGGGCAGGACACTTCTTACCTGTCTTATTCCACCATGCACATAATCAATGTCCAAGCCACCGAATCCCATCAGCACAGCTTGCAACACACCACCTGCCCCCGTAGCGAAATAAGGATTCGTGCCACCTTTAGTTTCTGCTATAACCCGGAACGGCGGTAACAAGTTAGGGAGGTAAGCATCCTGAAAATATTTCCATGCATTCCCTGCATCCCCCAACCGGGAATAAAGCAAAGAGAAGATAGCCTGTGTCATTGCAGGAGTACCCTGAGCGGGAACGCGGACCTGATAGTAAGCCAGATCCTTCCTGATTTGTGATACCTCTGTAATTAACTTCAAGGGATAAGGCAGAAGGTTTACATCGGCCTGCTTGATATTCTCCCCCTTATAAGTAAGAAACTCTTTTGTCACCCCATCACTGAAATGATAGAAAGGTATTTTAGCCGCTGTCTGTTCCCATTGCAGGTTGACAGGTTCCTTCAAGAGTTTCGCAGCCCTGGCCGCGCACAACAGGTTTACCTTTGCTACGCCATTCGTAAACGCATCATCATCAACATTCTCAGCCCACTCGTCTGAAGCAACCACATTACGAATATGGCATGCCCCTGATGCATCAGGCTCCACCCGACTCAGCCAGAAATCAGCCGTTTCCTTAAGGATAGGATAACCTTTTTTCTCCAGCCAGTTCCTGTCCTTTGTGACACAGTAATATTGCCATGCTGCAAGGCCAACACATCCCGTTATACTATGTTCAAAAGGTCCGCTCATTGCCCATACCGGGGTATCTTCACCACCGGAATCAGAACTCTCCCATGGATATTGTGCACCTTGATAGCCATGTTCAAAGGCATAGTCTTTCGCAGCTTTCAGACGATCATAACGATATTCTATCATTGATTTTGCCAGCTCCGGATGCAACAACAGCAAAGCAGGATACATCCACAAATCAGCATCCCAGAAAACATGGCCATTATAGCCAAGTCCAGAAAGCCCCATCGGGGAAACAGACAGTGCCGATCCTGCACGTACAAACGAATACAGATGATACATCATGCTATGCACATCCTGCTGGGACTGAGGATCACCCTTTATTTGAATATCACTTTTCCACAAATCCGCCCAGCAGGCCTTATGCCTGTCGACCAACTTGTCTATACCTTCCATCTGGCAATATACCACCAGACGCTTCACCTCATTGATAGGATCCGAAGATACTGCCGAGGACATCGTAGAACCGACTATGGCAAACCTATAATGCATATCCTTTTTCAAGGTACAATCAAATTCAACTTTCCCGCCATCCTTAATTCTGGTATAATGCACCTGAGGTACAGATATATCCGTCGGGAACAGGAAACTAGACGAAGCACACATCTTCAATTTGCCTGTCGGGCTCTCTGATTCCGTCGATAGCAAACGAACTTTGGCATGGCCTATAGCGATGTCACTATACGTATTTTCTCCATTTTTGAATCCTTCAGGGAGGTCTTGCACGTTAGCAGCATGAAGAACAATATCTGTATGAGGAACGATGTCCACCGTCAGCAAGGCACAATAAGGCAATTGTCTCAACGAAAAGAAGGAATAAGCTACAGAAGCCTTAGTCCCAAAATCAAACTTCCCCATAAAAACAGCATCCTTCATATCCAGTTCCTGGGTATAATTATGAATATTGGAGCATGAAATTTTGTTTCCGTCAATGTCCAGTTCCGTATTCAATATATTGAAACCACGAAGGAAATTACTCACATCCCCCCTTCCGAACTTATCATAGCTTCCCCCTAAAACCACGCATGAAGTTTTCAAGGGCTGAGGGGATGACACAAGTCCCAGCATTCCATTCGCCACCGTAACGCCATAATAATGAGTGGAGTCTATATGCTCTGCCATTATTTTCCATGGATCCTGCGCCAGAGCAACACTCTGAAAATTAGAAAACATAAGGACTGCTACGAAAGCAGCCTTTATGTTTTTATTTGAAAAATATTTGTTTCTGATTTTCATTTTCAAAAAGATATGTATATTCTTACCTGATCTCTATTATCGATTACACTTACATGGATAAAATTGAGATTTCATAATCACAGTAAATCAAGGGTCATTTCATTTACTTTTCCAGGCTTCCTCCGTTACCGGGAACATGCTTACCCTGAACTTGGTACATCCATAAGGAACCAGTTCTATTGTCACTGGCTTCCCCGCATCCTTCACCGCCTCTTCCGGCAAGGGCTGCATTTCACTCGGCCGCCAATTGAATGCTCTCGCCCTGACCAGCAGTTTCACCGGAGCCTCATAGAGTCCCCATTTCCAGGGTCCACCTTTCATCTTAGTCTTTACGATCTTAATACCATTCTTTCCTCTTCCGGCAGCGACATCCAGCGCATAATCATACCTGGCTTCAGGATCCTTCTTATTCGCATTGATGTCCCTGATCGGCAACGCATAAAGCAGAGGACCATAGGTGACACATTCAAACGGATTTTCCACGTTTCTCTCCGAAGCAGGCTTGGTTGTAGCGAAATATTTCACATCGGGATAAGGAGTCTCCCTCTCTGCCGTTACCTTCACCATCATGGGGAACACCAGTTCTATACGATCACCGTCCTGCCATGTACGAAAGACCTTGATGAATCCATCCTTGCTTTTCTCCCTTATTCTTTTTCCGTTAACCTTCACCGAGTAGTCAGTGCACCATCCCGGAATACGAAGGTAGAACGGCATCGTCACCTTTCCGCTACTTCCTACCCGGATTGAGATTCTGTCATTAAAGGGATATTCCGTACGGCAACGGATATTCAGGCGTTTGTCCTTTATTACCTTCTCTATCCGGCAGGGACCATAAAGTACGAATGCCAGTCCCCCGTCAAGGGACTCCATGCACATATTTTGAATATAGTCCGGGATCGTATTGTTCACATTCCCCGCACAGCACAGCGTAGGCGCCCCATAAGGGGTAAAGACGATGTCTGGAGGACCGCCGATGGGCGGATTATCCGGCAGACAGCCTGCATCCATACGGTTCGGAGACTGGAAATAGCACAGCATTTTGAAGTCTCTGGTCACTGGAGCAGGACCAGCATTAAAAAAAGCTTTTTCCATCTCGTCTGCACAGGCAGATGAACCATTCAAACGCAACAGCCAGGAAAGGCTCCACATTGATGTCGGCACATTACAGGTTTCCGTATTCCTGAACGGTCCTATACCGGCAAGGTATTCCTCCGAAGAACAGACTCCGAAAGGCAGAAGGTTCAGTTTTTCTCCCCATTTAAGAATATGCTCAGCCGCTGCCATCCCGTTCCGGTCACCTGACCACATCGAAGCTATCGCCGGAACTTTTACAGCTTCATAATAAGTCACGCCGTGAACCGACTGGTTTTCCTTTACCGGCTGTCTCCAGTCGCATCCCAGCCATGTTTTCTCAGACTCTAACAGTGGCGGCATTGTTCCAAACTCTTTCAAGTGCCTTAATATGGCAGGGTCACCCGTCATCACATAAGTTTCCGTCATGGCATCCACGTTAGTGCTTGCGCGCATGTGTTCCATACTGCCTGACAAGGACTCCGCCTGCCGGCTGTCCGGCAGTCTCAGAGTAAAGCCGGAATAGACCTTGTCCAGAGCCTTCAGTATCCTCGGATCATGAGTAGCCTGATAGTAGGAGACCAGGCTCCTTCCCATCAGCGAATGAGCCCAGACATTGAACTCATTGCTGATCGCATCAGGTTTCCAGTAAATGAAATTGTCCGCTCCCTTAAGAACGCCATCAACCACACGATCCAGCCGGGCTGAAGTCTTGTGGATTAATGCTGAATCATTCAGGATATATCCCAGTTTTACGGCTCCGTCCAGCCAGTAGCTACACTGTTCCAACGGCCAGCCCGTACCTTCCGGCCCAACTCCGGGAGCCTTAATGGGAACTCCTTTCCAAGCCAGACGGAAGACATCTTCATATTCATCCAGATGGCCCGTAACGCCATGGGCCGCATATTCAGCCCAGTCACGAAGCCATCCTTCAGGCCTGATCTCACCTACTTCCAGCGGGACGAAACGCGGCAAGATTATCGCATGAGCACGATACTCAGCTATTTTTCCAGCAGTATAATCCTTTCCTTGCCCGAAGGCGCACACCGAGAAAAGGAGAAATAATCCGGACACTAATGTTTTATTCATATCACTCTATATTTTTATCATCAATATTCTTTAAAAATGGAAGTCTCCATTGTTTTTGCATGACTTTACTACCAAAAAAAAGGACGATCAGCAAAGATCGTATGCCCCATACAGAATTGCCCCATCACGCATTACGTTAAAAGTAAAAGATCAGACTATTTAATAACCGGTGCGGGACGTGCAGTCTTAAAATAAGGCGTTTCCGTAATAGCCGGAGGAGTGCCATTATGAATGACAGGCCACCCGCCAACCCACTTCACCTGGCTGAGTATCAAGGAACGGACAGGAGAAGAACGATTCAAATCATAGGCATGATAAAGTACCCAGTCATTTCCATCATCATCCGTTATGATCTCACTATTGTGTCCAGGGCCGGAAAAGCGAGAGTTACCTTGATTAATGATTTCATAGTTAGTGCCCTTCAAGATACTCCTGCCTTTTTTATCCACATAAGGTCCGAGAATATTTTTAGAACGGACCACAACCATTGCATAAGTACTTTTGCCATTATTCAGAGAGGTCGCCCCTATTGATGCAAACAAATAATAGTACTCCCCATGTTTATGGATCATCGTACCTTCCAGCAAAGAATGATTATAATCATACGTATCCACGGTGATCTGATGGATCCCGGTACC